>JBKPQY010000061.1:0-5596 GCA_046734315.1 Actinomycetota bacterium
ATGTAGTACCGCTTCAGCACCTGCAGCACCGCTTCATACAGGCCATTGACGAGGTCGGCGACTTGCGCGGTCGTGGGGTCCCCGATCACCGTCCCGGCCTCGACGTCGGGCGGCAGTCGAACGAAGGCGGGCTCGACCGGCCGGGCCGGGCCGGGTTGAATCCCGGATCGGCTGCCTGCTCTGCCAGCAGGTCCTCCAGGATTCCCACGAAGGTGCCGAAGTGTGACCGGATCCAGTCGCCGCGCGCACCCTCACCCTGCTCGACGATCGTCTCGATCGCATGGCTCGCCGACCCCAGGTCGCTGACCGCGATCAGTTCGGGCCATTCGAAGATGTCGGTGACCGCCTGCGCCCGCGTCGGTCCGATGAACACGGCGTCTTCACCGTAGCGCGCGCACAGATTCGCCAGGCCGGCCTCAATCCCCCGGTAGAGGTGGCCGACCGTCTGCCACTCCTCCGGGACCGCTACCAACCCGGCGTCATCAACGCCCTGCGGGTAGCAGCGAGACAAGATCGGGAAGTTGGGCCGTTCGAAATGAGGTGCCGCCCCGATGGCCGTCAGGATGTTGGTGGCCAGTGCAAGGTGCAGCATCTCCTGCTTGATCACGTTGATCATCGCCGCTTCCCAGGCCTGCACCCTCGTAAGCTGGTCCGGGGTCAGGCCCTCGTCAGGGGCACGTTTGAGCGAGAACTGCGCGTACAGGTATTCGCACATCAAGCCGTGCTCGATTTCGCACGCTTGACCCAGCAGATACACCAGCTCCTCGCGGGTATCCACCTTCAACGCGGGCTCAGCCGGCGGATCACTCGCCACGTTGCCAGACACTGTCATCGCCTCACCCTCTTATGCCGTAACAAGCCTTCCAGGATGAGGTGTACGTCGCTGTCTGGCGGCCCGTGGCTGCAGAGTCCGGCCAGCCCGTCCTTCTCTCTGCGGGCGGCACCTACGGCGCCGTCCTTGTCCGCTGGCCGGTCGGCCGAGCTTCCGGTTCGGCGAGCTAACGGACGACTGTGTAGGGCCGCATCATGTCGTTGTCCTCGTGCTCAACGATGTGGCAGTGGTAGACGTAGGTCTGCGGTGCTTTCACCTTGTCGGGCAACTCGTACCTGGCGCGGATCCGGGTGAAGTAGCCGGGATTCGCCCGGACCGTGTCCTTGTACCCGCGCTCGGTCGGATCGGCGGGCTCGGCCGGTCCGGTCGCGAACGGCGCCGGGTCGATACCGCCGGGCACGCCGGTCGGTGTGCTGTAGGCCGCCTCGTACGCCTCGGCGTTGAACGGCGTGCGGTCGACGACCTGGAAGGTGACCAGGTGCGAGTGCATCGGGTGCGTGTCGCCGGTGACGTTGACGTATACCCAGTCCTCGACAGTGCCGACCTTTGCGTTCTCGGTGGTCGGTGCATCGAAGCGCAGGCCATTGAGGTCGAGATACCAGTCCTGGGTCTCCGGTCCGATCTCGTTGAGCGTGATGAACCGGGTCCGGACCGGGTCCGGCAGGATGGCGGCACGACCGGGCAGGCTGGCCGGGATCGTCGTCGGTCCCGGCTGGCTGACCGTGGTCCCCACCCGCAGTTGCATCACTTGCGGCAGGGAGGGGGCGGGGTTCGACACCGGCTTCGGCGGTGTGCTGTTGCCGACCACCACCGTCTGCCCTGCCATCTTGCTGAAGTCGACGAGCATGTCGGCCCGCTCGGCCGGGGCGAGCACGATCTGCTTCACCGCGACCGGCACGTCCCACATGCCGCCTTCAGCGCCGATCTGCCACGTCGGGGCACCACCGACGTTGAGGTCAAGGATGCGCGCGTTGCAGCCGTTCAGGACCCGGAACCGGTACATGCGCGGCTCGACGTCCAGGAACGGCCAGACCTTGCCGTTGACCAGCATCACGTCGCCGAAGTACTCCCCGATCCAGGTGACTCCGGGGATGTCGCTGGTCGGGTACAGGATCGTCCCGTCCGAGTTGAACTGCCGATCCTGGATCACCAGCGGGACCTCGTAGGCGCCGCCGGGTATTCCGATCGGGTTCGGCTCGGTGCCGGTGTCGTACTGATCGCGCAGCACATACCCGGCGGCCAGACCCGCCACCACGCCCAGTCGCGTCGAGCCCAGACCGTGGTCGTGGAACCAGAGCAGTGAGGCGGGCATCTGCGGCAGCTGATTCGTGTAGAGGACGTTCTGCGTCCTTCCCTTGACGAAACCGCCCGGTGTGATCGCGGGGTTGCCGTCACTGTCGGCGGCGACGAACCCACCGTGCAGGTGCGTCATCACCCGCGTCGTGCGGTCGTTGCCGTACGTGAGCCGGGTGTCGACCGGCAGCCACGGCGGGAACTCTGCGGGCAGGTCATTGGTGAAGCTCGCAGTCACAGGAGTGCCGCTGTGTGCGACGACGACCAATCCGAACGAGCCGGCCTGCCCAACCAGGCCCGACCCGTCGTCATAGGCCCACAGCGGCGTCGGTGGCAGATCCGGATGCAATTGCCGCATGATCGGACGCTGCGTGAACTTGTAGGTGTTCGCGGCCGTCGGCGTCGCCACCGCGATCCCAGCCCCTGGCAGCGGCAGCGCTTGGACGTACTTGGTCAGCTTCCCGCCCATCGCCGCCGAAGCGCGCGGCGTTCCCCACGACCACGGCAACGCAAGCGCAGCACCCACGCCCGCGGCATAACCGATGAACCGTCTTCGCGTGATCTCACTCATCTCGATCACCCCACGCATGATCGCCAGGGTCCGGGAAGAGACCACGGTCCGCGCCCCGTACCGGACCATTGATATAGCAAAGCGTGAATGCCCGAAGCGCGGCCGGGCAAGGGACCAACGCCCCCGGCTGCAGAGGCATACAGACCCAAGCGGGGCCCTGGGCGGTTGTGGCGGATGTTGGCTTGGAACCGACGTAGGCTGGTTCCGCACCGGAGCAGCGTGATTTCACTCACGGGCGTCAACGAACCAACCAGTCGCCGGTCTCCGGCTGCTATTGCCCGCGATCAGCGTCTTGTCTGCATCGCGCGGAAGTCGACGATCAGATAGGCCCGCCTTTATGGATTAAACGGATCGATCGAGTGCACGCTTTTGTTACGGCCTTGTGCACAACTAGTCACTGGACAACGATGCGGTGCACGATGCATCGCGCAGGTCGATTCTTTTTGTGTGCGATCGCGGCAGAGCGACCGGAGGTCCGGCGCACCGCTCGACGGCAGGTGATCGGCGTGGGACTGTCCCGGCGGACTGAGGGGGTGCGGCGGCGATGGCACTCGACCTGGAGGTCACCGAGTCCCTCGAGCTGGTAGCAGATGCGGTCCGTCAGGGCCGGTGCATTCTGTTTCTGGGTGCGGGCGTTCATGCGCCACCACCGGACGGATCCTCGTTCGAGTATCCGGACGAACGCAGGCCGCCGATCGGCCCGGCGTTGAGCCGGGGGCTCGCGATGAACTGCAATCTCGCGAGGCGGTTTCCACAGGAGGATCCGTCCAATCTGCAACGGGTCGCGTTGTTCTACGAGATCGCGCGCTCGCGTCAGCAACTGGTGGACGCGGTTACCGACGCGGTGCAGTCCGGTAAGTCCCCGTCGCCGATGTTGCGCACCCTTGCCGAGCTTCGTTTCCCGCTCGTGATCACAACCAACTACGACCGGCTCTTCGAGAACGCGCTTGCCGCAGCCGGAAAGCAGCCAAGGGTGTCCGTTTACACGCCCATGCTCGAGGCGACGACCGACTATCGAGACCCCACGGTGGAGAGCCCGATAGTGTTCAAGATCCACGGCGACATTGCACGTCCGGAGACGATCGTGATCACCGACGAGGATTACATTCAGTTTATCCTACGGATGAGCAATAAGGACCCATATGACCCGATCCCGTTGACGCTGAAGTACTACCTGACGGGTTGGACGACCCTATTCGTCGGCTATAGCTTGCTTGACTACAACCTGCGACTCCTATTCAAGACTCTTCGGTGGAAGATCGACAGCGCGAGCGTGCCGGACATGTACTCCGTCGATTTCCATCCCGATCCGTTGATTTTTGATGTGTGGCACAACCAGCGTCGGTACGTGAAGTTCATCGCGCAGGACGTGTGGACATTCGTACCGAGGCTGCGTGAGCTTGTTCTCGGGAAGGAGATCGTGCCGTAGACATCGCTGAGGTGCGTGCAGTCGAAGTTCCGACGGTCCCGTTCCGCGGAATCGACCCGTTTCGCTACATCGACCACGCGATTTTCTTCGCCCGCGGGGAAGAGACACATCACCTGGCGAGCCTGGTGTCGGTGTACCGGGGGGTGATGCTCTACGGCGACTCGGGATCAGGCAAATCCTCCTTGATCAACGCGGGCCTGATCCCTGAGGCGATCCATTTGGGCTTTGCGCCTGAACGACTGCGGGTCCAGCCCCGCAGCTCAGAAGAGATCGTCGTGGAACGGATCGCCGGGACGGACGACGGAGTGGCGCTGCCCTCGCTGCTCACGCTGGAGGAGGAGGCACCGGAGGCGTCGTCGCGCAGCGTGCTGTCGGTCGAGATGTTCAAGGAGCGCATCCTTGCGGCATCCGAGCAACACCGGCTGCTGCTGATCTTCGATCAATTCGAGGAAGTCGTGACGCTGTTCGAGGAGGCAGGCGCGCGCGAGGCGCAGCGGCGATTGGTTGACGTCCTCGTTGAAATGCTGCACGGAGCGCTCCCGGTAAAGATCCTCTTCTCCTTTCGCGAGGATTATCTGGGCAAGGTCAAGGAACTGTTGTCTGAATGCCCGGAACTGGTCGACCAGGCCTTACGCCTGGCTCCGCCGGCGGCGCAGGCGCTGCCGACAATCATCAGGGGTCCGTTCGAGCGCTACCCCGGACACTTTGAGCGCGAGCTTTCGTCGGCCCTCGCCGACCAGTTGGTAGCGGCGCTCGCCGAGCGGTTTGGCGCCGGCGAGGTCAGCCTGTCCGAAGTGCAGACTGTATGCCTACGCCTGTGGCAAAGCGACAGTCCCGCGGCGTTGCTCGCCGAGAAGGGCCCGCAAGGACTGCTGGAGGACTATCTGGGCGAGGCACTTGCCGGCTTGCCGCTCCAGCTGAGACCGCCGGCGATCGCGTTGCTCAGCCAGATGGTCACCTCGGCGGGCACGCGCAACGTTATCTCGGCTGAGGATCTCGTACAGCGGGTGCGAGAGGAAGAGAGTGAGCTCTCGCCAGACCTCCTCGAGAGCACACTCGCCCGCCTGAGCCAGTCCCGACTCGTGCGTCGCGAACGGCGACGTGACTTGTACCTCTACGAGATCACCAGCGAGTTCCTGGTCCCATGGATCAGCCAGCGACGCGCCGAATTTCGCAGGCAGCGAGAGCGCCGCCGCGAGCGCCGCCGGCTGCTCATCCTTGGATCGATCGCCGTCGTGCTGCTGCTGATAGCGGCACTCGTGGCTGCACTCGCGGTGTGGGCATTTTCCCAGCGCAACCGCGCACGAAGCGAGGCAGAGACCGCAGCGAAGACCGCGCGGTCGCTGGGGTTGGCCGCCAACGCACAGGCGATGCTCGGCAGCCGCCTCGATGTCGGCCTTCTACTCTCCCTAGAGGCACTGAGGCCGTATCACGCGAGTCCGTTCGCCGCAGCTGAGGCACGGAGCAGCAT
>JBKPQY010000062.1:0-13186 GCA_046734315.1 Actinomycetota bacterium
TGGCCGCAGGCGGTATCGACCACGGCGTGCCCGCCACGCTGTCCGACGTGATCCTGTCCCGAGTCGAGCGGCTGTCCGAGCCGGCGCAGGCGGTGCTGCACGTCGCAGCCGTGCTGGGCCACGACGTTGACGACGTACTACTGGAGCAGGTCACCGGCGAGCCGGTGACTGCCGCCCTGCGTGAAGCCCTCTCCGTCCAGGTGCTGGTGATCGACGGCGACGCGTGTCGGTTCCGGCACGCGTTGGTGCGAGAGGCGCTCTACGACGACCTGCTGCCCGGCGAACGCGAGCGGCTGCACCTCGCGGCTGCGCAGGCGATCGAGGCGTCCGAGCGGCTGCACGAGCACGTGCGCTGGGCACTCTTGGCCTACCACTGGGACGCGGCCGGCATGTCGGTCAAGGCGTTCGCCGCGTCGCTGCAGGCGGGGCAGGAGGCCGAACGCGTCCACGCGTTCGCCGACGCGGCGGCGCAGTACGAGCGGGCGCTGCGCCTCTACGACCGGGTGCCCGATCCGGGCATCAGGCGCGCCGACCTGCTGTTGCGCGCCGCGAACGCCCTGCACGCGTCCTCGTTCTCGCCGCGCAGCGCAGCCCTGGCCGAGGCCGCACTGCACGAGCTCGGCGAGGGTGCCTCTCCCGAGCGGCGCGCGCTGGTGTACGAACGCATCGGGCGCTTCAACTACATGCTCAACCGGGGTGCCGCCGCACATGCCGCCTATGAGCAGGCGGGCGCCCTGGTCGAAGGTCGGCCTGCATCACGGGAGCAGGCGTTCACGCTGTCCGCGCTCGGGCAGAGCCTGATGCTGCGCAATCGCTACCACGACGCGGAGCACGTACTTCAGCGTGCGATAGCGGTCGCGGACGAGGTCGGCGCCGACGACGTGCGCGCGCACGCACTGACCAGCCTCGGTCCGACGCTGGTCGGACTGGGCCGGATCGACGAGGGCCTGCCCGCGATGCGGCGGGCGCTCGAGCTGACCACCGACCCGGAGGAGGTGGGTCGCGGCTACGTCGACCTCGTGCATTGCCTGTACTACGCCGCCCGCTACGACGAAGCGGCGCGGGTCGGCGCCGAGGGTCTCGACTACGCGATGCGCAGCGGATACCAGCACGCGTACACATCGGCCGTCGCCGGCAACTGGATCATGGCGCTGCTGTGCGCCGGGCGCTGGGACGAGGCCGCCGTGCTTCGGGCCGACCGGCGGATCCGGCCCGGCGATCCGTACCACGAGTTGCGCTGGCTGCCGCTGCTGCTGTGGCGTGGCCAGATCGACGAAGCCCGCCCAGTGGTCGAGCACGTGCTGCGCGACACCGCGCAGGCCGAGGACGTCCAGTTCCGCGGGCTGGCATTGTTGCGAGCCGCTGAGCTCGCGACGATCGATCGGCGGTGGGACGACGCGCGCGCACTGATCGCCGAGATGCTGAGCGTCGCCGGAGAGACCGACGACCAGTACTACATCGCGCAGGCGTACGGACTGGGCGTGACAATCCCGGCAGACGTCGCAACCGTGGACCGGCTCGCCGCCGATGCGCTCGCCTGGGGTGCGTCCCTGCCGGCGCAACTGCCCGAGGTGCGGGCCTGGCTGGCCGCCATCCCGGCGGAGCGATCCCGGGCCCATGGCACCGACACCCCGGACGAGTGGGCCGCGGTCGTCGCTTCCTGGGACGGGATCGGCCAGCCGTACCCGGCGGCGCTGGCGCGCTTCCGGCAAGCGGACGCGTTCCTGCGGGCGCGGTCCCGGGATGCGGCCGCGCGGCTGCTCGCCGACGTGCTGGGCGTGGCGGATGCCCTCGGCGCCGCACCGCTGGCGGCGCAGGTGCGATCACTCGCGCAGCGGGCACGGCTCGCCCTGTCGCTAGGCGCCCCGGACCGTGATCCCGTCGCGGCGTTGAACCTGACGCCACGCGAGCTCGAGGTCTTGGCGCTCGTCGCGAAGGGGCGCACCAACCGGCAGATCGGCGCGGCTCTGTTCATCAGCGAGAAGACGGCGAGCGTGCACGTCACGAACCTGCTGCGCAAGCTTGGCGTCACCAACCGGACGGAGGCGGCTGCAATCGCCCAGCGAGTCGGAGTGTGATCGGCGATGAGCGCTCGCGCGAAGAGCACAACGTAAGCCGAGGGAACGCAACGACGCGGCGATGAGCGCTCGCGCGAAGAGCCCGCCGGCCGCGACGCGGTCCGCGCCGAAGGCGCGGTGTGGTTCGAGGTGTGCGCCCCTTGTGGGGCGCCGCCGAGAGACACACCCGACGGGTTAGATTCGTAAGGCTGCGGTCATCGCCTCGACTGCGACCCGGGGCTTGACATTCAGCTCCACGGCCTCTCGGCAGGCGAGTACCGCGTCGAGACGCTGCAGCGCGCCAGCCGGGGTCGTGCGGGTCGCCACGGCGGCCACATCGTCGGCGAAATCCGGATGCGCCGGGGCCACCACCGCACCGGCCTGCCGCAGCAGCACGTCCCGATAGAACGCTGCAAGGTCGACCAGCGCCCGATCGAGCGCGTCCCGCTGCGTGCGCGTGGCCCGGGAGCGCTGCCGTCGCTCCAGCTCACGCACCGCCGCTGTCGCACCTCGGGACGCCGCGGCTGCGCCCTTCCCGGTACCACCCGCACCCAACGCGGTCTGAAGCGCTTCGGCCTCGCCGGCATCGCGTTCGAACGTGATCGCAGCCGCCTCCGCCTCGGCCGCGCCCACCAGATGATCGGCCGCCGCGAGGCAGGCGGCCAGCGACGTGAGGGAGGCAGGGATGGCGAGTACCTCGGCACGGCGCGCCCGGGCGTCGGCGTCATGGGCAAGCCGCCGGGACCGGCCGACGTGCCCCTGCCCAGCAGCTGCCGCCCACCGCGCCGTCTCGGCGTCGACGCCGTTGCGCACCAGAATGCCGGCCACCGCCTCGGCTGGCGGAATCCGCAGCGGAACCAGCCGGCACCGCGACCGGATCGTCACCGCCACATCGTCCGGATGCGTGGACGGAGCGCACAGCAAGAACACCGTGCGCGCCGGCGGCTCCTCGACCGCCTTGAGCAGCGCGTTCGACGCCTGTTCGGTGAGCCGGTCGGCGTCTTCGATGAGGACGACCTGCCACCGGCCGAGCGCCGGCAGGCGCGCCGCGGTCGCCACGACCGCCCGCATCTCCGCCACGGAGATCGACAACCCTTCGGGGACGACGGCGCGGACGTCCGGGTGGCTGCGGGTCAGCGTCGTGTGGCAGCCCGAGCACTCACCACACCCCGGCTCGCCGTCCGACACACATTCCAGTGCCGCCGCGAATGCGCGGGCGGCAACCGAACGCCCCGATCCGGGCGGGCCGGTGAAGAGCCACGCATGCGTCAACGTGCCGGGCGCGACGGGCCGGCCCTCGTGCATGTCGCGCGCTGCCTTGGCGGCGGCGCGCAGCACCGCAACCGCGGGCTGCTGCCCGACCAGGTCGTCCCAGACCGATGTCACGGCCTTCGGACCTCCTTCCCGCCGCTGCGGGCGGGTCGTCGGCCCGAGCGCGCCTCCGGCGCGCGCTCCTGATTCGCTCCGCAAGCGTCGCTCACGGGCTGCTGCCCGACCAGGTCGTCCCAGACCGTCACTTTGCCCGTCGCCGCCGTCCGTTGAGCAGCTTCTGGACCTCGGCGAGCACGGTATCCGCAAGCTCCGACGGTGGGCGCGAGGCGTCGAGTACCAGGTAGCGCCGCGGCTCGGCCTCGGCGAGCCGGCGAAAGGCGTGCCGCACCCGCTCGTGGAAGTCGATCGACTCGCGCTCCAGCTTGTCGGCGGCGCCGCGGCCGCGCACCCTGTTCAGGCCCACCGAGGCCGGGACGTCGAGCAAGACCACCAGGTCCGGCGTGAGTCCGCCGGTGGCCCATCGGGAGATGCGCCGCACCTCCTGTGCCTTGAGGTCACGCCCGACCCCCTGGTAGGCGAGTGACGAGTCGACGAACCGATCGGTGATCACCACCTCGCCCGCGTCGAGGGCCGGCTTGATCACGGTGTCAACGTGGTGTGCCCGGTCGGCGGCGAACAGCAACGCCTCGGCGCGCGCGGTGAGCGGCTCGTCGTGGTGCAGCAGCAAATCGCGGATCTTGCGGCCGGCCACCGTCGCGCCCGGCTCATGGGTCACGCGCACCGCGTGGTTGGCCTTGATCAGCGCCTCCGCGAGCAGTCGCGCCTGCGTCGACTTGCCTGACCCCTCACCACCCTCGAACGCGATGAGCACGCCACCCGTGGTCATCCGCCGCCTCGCGGCGCTGTCGCGCAGGAACGCCGCCTTGAGGTCCGCCCACAGCGGCACGTGCTGTTTGTCATCCATCTGCCGATACGCCAATACGCCTGCCGTGATCGCAAGCAGGCCGCCCGCGATCAGCACGAACCGGGTGCCGTCCACGGTCACGTGCGCCTCGCCGATCGAGAACGTGTTGCGCCCGACCGCACCGGTGACGAACGGGACCGCCGCGAGGGTCAACACAAGCACGATGCGGATCAGCGACTGCAGGAGCGCGAACATGCGTCCGCGCATCTCATCGTCCACGTTGACTCCGGTGAGCGTGATGCCGGCCAAGTATGCACTTCCTGCGCCGAAGCCGGTCCCCAAAACGAAGATCGTCGCCAGCGCGATCTGCGGCATCACCGCGGCCAACACGATGCAAGCACCACCGAACGAGATCGACAGGCCGAACAGCCGTCGCCGCGAGATCTCCCGGCCGATGCGCGGCCCGAGGGCCATGCCGAGTCCCAGCCCCACGAACAACGTCCCGAACAGGACGCCGTACGCCGCGTTGCCACCGCCCAGGCTGGTCACGAAGATCTTGCCCGCCCCGATCACCACGCCCGCGCCGCAGAACGCGCCGAGCAGACCGATGACCAGGCCGCCGACCAGCCGTGACGAGCGCACGAAGCTCGCGCCCTCGCGGATCAGGGCCAGCAGTGCCGGCTGCTCGCCGGGTTGGCGCCGCCGGCCGTACCCGCTGATCTCCCGGATGAAGAAGACGATCAGTGCGCCCGCCAGGAAGGTGGCGGCGTTCAGGTACAGCGCGAGGTTGACCGGTTCGGCACGGAAGAACGACAGGTGCCTGGCCAGCACGTTCGTGATCAGCGACAACACCGAGAACAGCGCCGCACCCAGCACCGGAGTGAGTCCGTATGTGGTGATCAGGCTGAGCTGGTTCGCCGACTCGACCTGGTCGCGGCGCACCAGGTTCGGTACCGACGCATCCTTCGCCGGGAGCCAGAACAGGCTGATGCACTCGATCAGGAAGCTTGCGACGTACAGCCAAATCAGCGTCTTGTGCTCGCTCACGACGAGGTGCGCGATCGGAATGGTCACGAACAGGGCGAACCGCGCGACGTCGCCGACCACCATGGTGCGGCGGCGGTCGAACCGGTCGGCGAATGCGCCCGCCACCGGGCCGAGCACGATTGCGGGCAGCAGCCGGATCACGAGCACGCCGCCCAGTGCATAGTTCTGCGCCTTGTACCCGTGCGCGAGGGACGTGGCCATCGCGGTGGTGGCCAGCAGCCCGAGCCAGTCACCCAGGCTCGACAGCGCGGTGGCATACCACAGCCGGCGGAACGGTTTGACGCGCAGCACGCCCCTGATCGCCGCGACGGACGACGCTGCCGAAGCCTGGGCTCCGGTCCGGCTCCTGCCGTCGAGGCTGTCCGGACGTGCGGCGGGCAGCCCGGATCGACCGGCGGCCAGCTCTGCGCGGCCGGTATCCATGCTCGCGTTCACGCCGTCGGCGCCGATGGGCACTCCTCCAGGATCCCCGCTTCCGCCGTCAGCGTAGCCACGCCGCGGTGCCAGATCGTCCCGAACCGCGCGTGCTCTCAGCTTTGAGCCACGGCGGCGGCGAGGAGCTCGCGCAGGCCCGCTGCCAGCCGCTCGCGTTTAGGGTCGGTGAGCGCCGCGACCAGCTCCCGCTCGGAGTCGAGCAGCGCGGTCAGCGCCCCGTCGATGCGGCGCCGGCCCGCCGCGGTGAGCCGCACCCGGACGAGCCGGCCGTCGTCGTCGTCCGGGCGCCGCACTACGAGCTTGCGCCCCGCCAGCCGGTCGAGGCGGCTGGTCATCGTCCCCGACGTGACGTACGTCGCGACGCACAGTTCGCCTGCGGTCATCTCGAACGGCTCACCGCGCCGGCGCAGCGCGGCCAGCACATCGAACTCGTGGGCCTGCAGCCCGTGTTCGACGAAGGCTGCCGCGCGTCGATCGTCGAGGACGTCGGCCAACCTGCTGATCCGGGACAGGATCTGCAGCGGCTCGACATCGAGGTCAGGCCGTTCCCGCCGCCACGCCGCGACGATGTCGTCGACCTCGTCCGCCATGCCAGCTATTGTGCCACGCCTCTTGACATCAAGAGATAGTCTCTCGACGTCGAGAGGAATGGCATGCAGTGGGATCCGGAGCAGTACGGCAAGTTCGCCGGCCAGCGTGATCGGCCGTTCCTTGACCTCGTGGCTCGGGTCGGGGCGCGCGCGCCGCGCCGGGTTGTCGACCTCGGCTGTGGCCCAGGCACACTGACCGGGCTGCTCGCGCAGCGTTGGCCCGACGCGTCCGTCGAGGGCATCGATTCTTCGCCGGAGATGATCGCGGCGGCGTCGGCTTCCGGCGTGACGTTCCGGGTCGGCGACATCGCGTCCTGGCGGCCCGGCACCGACACCGACGTGGTGGTGAGCAACGCCGCGTTCCAGTGGGTGCCCACCCATCGCTCTCTGCTGCGCGACTGGGCAGGGGCACTGCCGTCCGGAGCGTGGCTCGCCTGGCAGGTCCCGGGTAACTTCGACTCGCCGTCCCACGCGCTGATGCGCTCGGTTGCGCAATCGCCGCGCTGGAGGGACCGACTGGGCGACATACTGCGTCACGAGGATCCGGTCGATCCCCCGTCCGGATACGCCACGCTGTTGCTCGATCTCGGCTGGGACGCCGACGCATGGGAGACAACGTACGTGCACGTGCTGCCGGGCACCGACCCGGTGCTGGAGTGGGTGCGCGGTACCGGGCTGCGTCCGATCCTCGCCGTGCTGTCCGAGGCGGAGCGGGTCGAGTTCGAGGCGTCGTTCGCGGCGCTCCTGCGGGATGCATATCCACCCGCGCGGACCGGCACGCTGTTCCCCTTCCGGCGCATCTTCTGCGTGGGGCACAAGCCGTGATCACCGGTTATGACCACGTGCAGGTGGCGATCCCGCCCGGGTCGGAGGCGACGGCGCGCAGCTTCTACGGGACGTTGCTCGGCATGGCTGAAGTGCCCAAGCCGACCGCGCTGACCGGCCGTGGCGGCTGCTGGTTCAGGTCCGGATCGGCAATACTGCATCTCGGCGTCGAGACGCCGTTTCAGCCGGCACGCAAGGCACATCCGGCCTTCCTGGTGGACGACCTCGACGCGCTCGCGGCACGCCTGCGCCACGCCGGCCACGACTGCGTAGCAAGCGACGGGGAACTGCCTGGCGTGCGGCGATTCCACGCGTTCGACCCCTTCGGCAACCGCCTGGAGTTCCAGCAGGCCACCTAACCGCTCGCGACGATCTCGGATCACGTCCTTGCGTCATGCGGCAGAGGCCGGTACATCGGGTGTCGCCGCGAACGACGGTGCCGTTGTGGCCAGGAACACGACGCCGACGACCATCGCGCCGAAACCCACGGCACCCAGGCCGATCTGCAGCGGGCCACCGACGAAATGCTCGCCGTACAGCCAGACGCCCAGGATGATGCTGACAAAGGGATTGACGATCACCATCACGGGTTGGGAGACGGCGAGCGGGCCGTAATGCAGCGCGGCTTGGGTCAGCACCGTGCCCGCGATTCCGGCGACGATCACGCCGTAGACAGAGCCGCGCACGAGCATGGTCGGCACTCCGTTGGTTGCCAGCACTTCGGTCGCTGACTTCAGGAACGTGGCCAGCGTGGCCCACACGATTCCCGAGGACGCGGCGTACAGCGCTGCGCGTCGCACCGGTGATCCCCGGCCGGCCAGCACGGCGAACACGGCCGCGAGGCCGCCCCACGTGAGCAACGCCGGCAGCCATGCCTGCGTGGTCACCTGGGGATGGCCGCCTCGCGGCTCGGCCATGACCAGGAATACGGCGAGCCCAACGGACGTCACCGACGCCGACGCCCACGCCGCCGGCGTCACGTGGCGTCGCAACCACACGGACCCGATGACGAGCGAGAACACCAACTCGGTGACCAGGATCGATTGCACCACCGAGAGTCGGCCGTTATAGAGCGCGACGGCCTGGAAAACGAAGCTCCCGACCATGGCGATGACGCCGAACAGCCAGAGCGGATTCCGGATTAGATACCGCGCCAGACGCCAGCCCCGGTCCCTGGGCGGTGCCGCCGTGCTGGCGACATGCTGGGTGACGAGATTGAGAGCGCTCGTGAACGCCGCGGCGAAGGCGAACAGCACGCTCACCACGAGGGCTGATTCTAGATCGACGTCGCGCTGACTTCGCGGCGTCGATAACCACGAACGCGGGACACTAGGACCCGATGACTGCGTAGGCGCGCACCGGGAACGTTCCGAACCGCTCGATCCGCAGCGGGGCGGCATGCAGGCGGGCACCGGTGGCGGGCAGCTGGTCCAGGCCGGTCAGGTGTTCCAGTACCGGGACGCCGGCGGCGAGCAGCGTCGAGTGCGCCGGCCGCTGACCGTCGGACGTGTCGTCCATGCCGACCGAATCGATGCCGACCAAGGCCGCCCCGGCGTCGACCAGCCAGCTGGCCGCGGCGGCGGTCAGGAACGGCGCGCCGTGACCATAGCTGGGCATGCCCCACTGCGCGTCCCAGCCGGTATGCAGCAGCACCGCACATCCCTCGACGGGCAGCGCCGCGAGGGCCGGCACATCGACGCCGCGGACGGTGCTTCCGGCCAGCCGGGCCACCGTGATCGGCAGGTCGGCGAGCCTCTCGAGCGGCAGCCCGGCAAGATCGATGCCGGACGCGTAGCGGTGGAACGGGCTGTCCACGTACGTGCCGGTATTTCCGACCATGCTGATGTGGTCGATCTGGAACTCGGTCCCCGGCGCATATGTCGCCCGCGACGCCTCGCGTGTCAGGTGTGGTCGCATCGCGGGCCCCGGCAGTCCCGGATAGGTCGTCATCCCGTCGCGCAGGACGTGATTGAGCTCGACGAGACGGCGCCGGCCACCGGCCGAGACGGCAACTCCACGCGAGCCCTTGTGCTGCTCCTGGATAATCTCCAGGTTCGTGATGTCGACTCGGTCGACCATGAGCAGGCCCAGGTGCCGGACGAACAGCGCACCGACATCCTCCGGCGACGCATCCGGGCCGGGCAGGTCGAGCCGGAAGCCGTGCGCCGTGAGGCCGCCTCCGTTGAGGAACGTCACCGTTGCGTCGAAACTGGCGCGGTACTCGGGCATCAGGACACCTCGACCGGCTCGATGAACTGCGCGTTGTAGAGCTCGAAGTACGCACCGCGCCGGGCCAGCAGTTCGGCGTGCGTGCCCTGCTCGACAATGGCGCCTGCCTCCATGACGAGGATCAGGTCGGCGTCGCGGATGGTCGACAGCCGGTGCGCGATCACGAAACTCGTCCGGTTGGCACGCAGTGCCGACATCGCGTGCTGAACGAGGAGCTCAGTGCGGGTGTCGACGGAGCTAGTCGCTTCGTCCAGGATGAGCAGCGCCGGGTTGGCCAGGAAGGCCCGCGCGATCGTGATCAGCTGCTTCTGCCCGGCGCTGATGTTGCTGCTCTCCTCGTCGATCACGGTGTCGTAACCGTCAGGCAGGCTGCGCACGAACCGGTCAACATAGGCTGCCTTGGCCGCGACGAGGATCTGCTGCTCGGACGCGCGCGGATTGCCGTACGCGATGTTGTCGCGGATCGTCCCACCGAATAGCCAGGCATCCTGTAGCACCATACCGATCTTGCCGCGCAACTCGTCACGGTGCATCGCCGCGATGTCGACGCCGTCGAGGGTGATGCGCCCGGCGTCCAGCTCGTAGAAGCGCATGATCAGGTTGACCAGTGTCGTCTTGCCCGCCCCGGTCGGGCCGACGATTGCGATGGTGTGGCCCGGCTCGGCGACCAGCGACAGGTCGTGGATGAGCGGCCGCTCCGGATCGTAGGAGAACGAGACGTGCTCGAATTCGACGCGGCCGTGCTCCTCGGCGGGCCGGGCCGGCCGCCTCGGCTCGGGCGATTGCTCAGGTGCATCCAGCAGGTCGAACACGCGCTCGGCGGACGCCACGCCGGACTGGAGCAGGTTGGCCATCGAGGCGACCTGCGTCAGCGGCTGGGTGAACTGCCGCGAGTACTGGATGAACGCCTGCACGTCGCCGAGGCTCATCGTTCCCGAGGCAACGCGCAACCCGCCTACCACGGCAACCGCGACGTAGTTCAGGTTCCCGACGAACATCATCGCCGGCATGATGATCCCGGACACGAACTGCGCCTTGAAGCTCGCCGCGAACAGCTCGTCGTTCTTGGCGGCGAACGCCTGCGCGACCTCGCGGCGCCGCCCGAATACGGTCACGAGCTCGTGGCCGGTGAACGCCTCTTCGATCTGCGCGTTGAGCGCTCCGGTGTGCGTCCACTGAGCGATGAACTGCCTTTGTGAGCGCTTCGCGATCAGCCGGGTCACGACCACGGAGACCGGTACTGCAACCAGCGCGATGAGCGCCAGCAGGGGCGAGATCACGAACATCAACGCGACGACGCCAACGACGGTCAGCAGCGACGTCAGCAGCTGGCTGAGCGTCTGCTGCAGGCTCTGCGAAACGTTGTCGATGTCGTTGGTCACGCGGCTGAGCAACTCACCGCGCGGCTGCTTGTCGAAGTACGACAGCGGGAGTCGATTGATCTTGTCCTGGACGTCGCCGCGCAGTCGCAGCACGGTGCGTTGCACGACGTCGTTGAGCACGTAACCGGACAGCCAGTTGAACGTGCTCGCGCACACGTAAAGGACGAGCACCAGCAACAGCACATTGCGCAGCGCGCCGAAGTCGATGCCCTCGCCGGGCGTGACATGCATGCGCAGCAGCAGGTCGGCGTAGTTGCCGTCGCCGCGGCCGCGTGCTGCGTCGACGACCTGTTGGAGGCTGGCGCCGCTCGGCAGTCGCGCGCCGAGGACGCCCGCGAAGATGATGTCTGTCGCGTGCCCGAGCAGGCGAGGGCCCAGCACCGACAGGGTCACGCCGGCTACGGCCAGCGCGACGACACCGAGCACCCGCCACCGTTCCGGCGCGAGCCGGCCCATCAGCCGGCGCGCCGAGGGGCCGAAGTTCATCGACTTCTCGGCAGGCAGGCCGGCCGACATCCACGGCGGACCGCTGCGGGCACCTCGCCCGGCCGCCGGCAGCCGCCGCGGGACCGTCGTCGTCGTTGTCATGCGGCCTCCGCCGACAGCTGCGACTCGACGATCTCAACGTAAGGCGGGCAGTCGCGCAGCAGTTCGTCGTGCGTGCCGAGCCCCACAATCGCCCCGTTGTCCAGCACCGCGATCTGGTCGGCGTCCACGATCGTCGACACGCGTTGCGCCACGATGATGACCGCCGCCTCGCGGGTCTCCGGCCGCAGCGCCGCGCGCAGCCGGGCGTCCGTACCCAGGTCCAACGCAGAGAACGCCTCGTCGAAGACGTATACCTCAGGCCGGCGGACCAGGGCGCGCGCGATCGCCAGGCGCTGCCGTTGTCCGCCGGACACTGTGCTGCCACCTTGCGCGATCTCGGCCGACAGGCCTCCGGGCATCGCCGCCACGAACTCCCGGGCCTGGGCCACCTCGAGCGCGTGCCACAGCTCCTCATCGGTGGCGTCCGGGTCGCCGTAGCGCAGGTTGCTCGCAACGGTGCCGCTGAACAGGTACGCCTTCTGCGGGACGAGCCCGATGCGGCCCCACAGCAGGTCCGGGTCGAGCTCGCGCACGTCCACGCCGTCGACTCGGACCGAACCGCTCGTGACATCGAACATCCGGGGAAGGAGCGACACGAGCGTCGACTTGCCGGACCCGGTGCTGCCGATTATCGCCGTGGTCTGTCCGGCGCGGGCATGAAGCGTAATGCCGCTTAGCACGGGGTCGCTCGCCCCCGGGTATTGGAACGTGACGTCTCGGAATTCGACGTCGCCGGTAGGCGCCGCGCCACGTATCGGTTCATCGGGCGGCCGTACGGACGACTCGGTGTTCAGCACCTCCTGGATCCGCTCAGCGCTTACCGTGGCACGCGGCACCATCATCAGCATCATCGTCGCCATCGTCACCGACATGAGGATCTGCACGAGGTAGGCTAGGAAGGCCGTTAGCGCACCGATCTGCATCTGGCCGGATGCGACACGAGAAGCGCCGAACCACAGTACAGCGATACTGGATAGATTCGCGACGAGCAGTACCGTCGGGAACAGCAAGGCCATCAGCCGTCCCGCCCGTACCGCTGTCTGGGAGAGGGCGGTGCTCGCGTCGTCGAAGCGCGCCACCTCGGCCGGCTCGCGGACGAATGCACGCACCACCCGGATGCCGGCGAGTTGTTCGCGCAGCACGCGGTTGACCGTGTCGATGCGCTTCTGCATTTCGCGGAACTGCGGCACCATCCGCCGGATGATCAGTCCGAGGACCGTAACGAGCACGGGCACGCTCACCGCGATGACCCATGCCAGGCCGATGTCCTCGCGCAATGCCATGATCACGCCGCCGACACACATGATCGGCGCCATGATCATCATCGTGCAGGTCATCACCACGAGCATCTGTACTTGCTGGACGTCGTTCGTGTTGCGGGTGATGAGCGACGGTGCGCCGAAGTGCGCCATCTCGCGGCTGGAGAACTCCCCGACCCGTCGGAAGATCGTGCCGCGCAGGTCGCGGCCGACGCTCATCGCGGTCCGGGCGCCGAAATACACCGCGGTGATCGAGCAGGCGATCTGCACGAGGCTCACGGCGAGCATCCAACCGCCGGTGTGCATGATGTAGTCGGTGTCGCCCTTCGCAACGCCGTTGTCGATGATGTCGGCGTTCAGGCTGGGCAGATAGAGCGATGCGATCGTGCCGATGAGTTGAAGCACGACGACGGCCGTGAGCCAGCGCCGGTACGGCGCAAGGTGTGTACGCAGCAGCGCGATCAGCATGGCATGGCCGATTCACGCCTGCGAACGCCGTCCAACACGACATCGACTACCTGCCGAGCGGTAAGAGGTCTGCCCTCATTCAGCCACGGCATGGCACTGGCGACGACCAGGAGCCGCAGCAGCCGGACGA
>JBKPQY010000063.1:0-18644 GCA_046734315.1 Actinomycetota bacterium
ATGCCGTCGGCGAGGGCGCTGTAAACCGGGCCGGGGGCGTAGCGCAGGTCGGGAAGGAGCCGGGCGAGCGCGCGCCCGCTGACCCTAACAAGAGGAGTCACCGGGCCATCCTCGCACAGAATTGGCCTGGCGTCGGCGAAATTGGCACGTGGATCGGACTGGCTAGCCAAGCTCCGTTTGAATTGATCACCGAGACATCTATCTGATACTTTGATTTACCGGTACTGGCGGTATCGATGACTAGGGGAGTGAATTGCCGTGATCACGCTGACCTGTCTCGGGGGAGCCATGCTGCTGGTCGCACTCGCTGCGCTAGCCGCTGTGGCTACCCACGCGGGCAACGACCAGCACGACCGTTCGTCGAGCAGCCCCAACTGACCAAGGCGGTCACGCTAGTGCGACGACGCCGACGCCGCCAGCACCGGGTACGGGCTGTGGAGCGGGGCAGCCGCAGCCGCTTCGCAGGCCACTGTCCCGGCCACTGTGGACTTGATCAGCCGACACCGTGTCGAGGTGTCGATGCCGAGCGCCTCGCGGAGTCCGCTCGACCGTAGCCGTGCTGTCCGCTCCTCGAGAGGGCGGCAAATCAGTCCTCGTCGTCGCGCGCGAGCCAGGTAGCCAGCCGGTCGACGGCGATCTCGAAGTCGGGATGTGCGTCGACGAATGCCTGCAGCCGGTCGGCAAGCCAGGCCAGGCTGACCTCCTCGTCGCCTCGGCGCTCGGCGAGCTCCTCGATGCCCCGGTCGGTGAAGTACACCCGCTACCCCTGATCCGCCTCGTAGCGGACGCCGAGCTGCCGGCGCGCATCGTCGAGCACCTCGAGGATCGCCACGGTCTCGTCCAGCGGCACAAGGGGGCTCTCCAGCTCACCGGCGCGCAAACACCGCTCGACCTCGGCCACCTCCGGGCCGTAGCCGCGACCGGGCAGCGTGTCCGGCAGCACCTCGTCGCCGGTCTGGTCGTGAACGGTGATCGAGGTGGGACGGCCGACCCGGCCGTTCAGGGAGATCCAGCCGTCGGTACCGGCGACGAGCCCGGCGAGCGGATTCTGGCCTAGCGTGGTCGACGCGACCTGGGCGAACCGTCCGTCCTGGTACCCCCACTGCATCGCGGCGGTGGCGTCGGACCCGGTGGGCGAGAGCGAGCCAGTGGCCTGGACAGTGTCGGGCCGGCCGAGGAACAACCAGGCGAACGTTGCCGCGTAGACGCCGAGGTCGAGCAACGCGCCGCCACCGACAGCGAGGTCGTAGAGGCGATGTGTCGGGTCGTACTCGAAGCGCGCCGAGAGATCAGCGCGGACGCTGATCAGCTCGCCGATGCGCCCGGACTCCGCGAGGTCCTGTGCGGTGCGGATGAGGGGATTGAGCCGCATCCACATCGCCTCCATGCAGAACAGCTGCCGTGACCGCGCCTCGGCTACCACCTCTCGGGCCTGGCCGGCGTTGAGCGTGAACGCCTTCTCGACGAGCACCGGCTTTCCCGCGCGCAGCGCCAGGAGGGCGTGCTCGTGATGCTGGCCGTGCGTGGTGGCGATGTATACGACGTCGACGTCGGGGTCGGCGGCGAGCTCGGTATATGAGCCGTAGGAACGCGGCGCGCCGAGCCGCTCGGCCAGCGCGGCTGCCCGACCGGAGTCGCGCGCGCCCACGGCCGCCACTTCGTTCCCGGGCGTTGCGGCGATCTCCGCCCCGACAGTCCCCGCGATACCGCCTGCCCCGATGATGCCCCACCGGATGGAGTCAGCCATGCCATGAGCCAACCACAGCAGCGATGAGCGCTCGCGCGAAGAGCCCGCTGCCCTATGTGCGCCTCGGCGATTGCCTCGCCCGCCACGAGGGCGGGCTCGCCACTCGCCACGCAAGCGCCGCTTCGCGACGCGCGGGGCGCACGCTCTTCGCGCGAGCGCTCATCGCGCTTATCCGAAGGCGGCGGCCACGATCTCGTGTTGCTGCGCCTCGTGCACGCTTGCCGAACCGACTGCCGGCGAGGCCGATGGCCTGCGCGAGGCGCGAGCCAGCAACCGACCGCCGAGATGCTCGGGCAGGCTGAGTGCCATGAACGGCCAGGCACCCTGGTTGGCCGGCTCCTCCTGCACCCACACGAGCTGGGCGTTCGGGTAGCGGTCGAGCTCGGCGCGGAGCTCCTCCACAGGCAGCGGATAGAGCTGCTCGACGCGCACGATCGCGATATCGGTACGGGCGTCGCGGCTCCGCTTGGCCGCCAGGTCGTAGTAGATCTTGCCGGTACACAGCAGCACCCGGCGCACGGCCGCAGGGTCGACGTCGTCGCCGATCACCGGGCGGAACGTCCCCGACGTGAAGTCCGAGAGGTCACTGACCGCCGCCTTGAGCCGCAGCAGCGACTTGGGCGTGAAGGCGACGAGCGGCCGCCGTACCGGCGAGAGCCCCTGTCGGCGCAGCAGGTGGAAGTAGTTCGCCGGCGTCGAGCACATCGCGATCGTCATGTTGTTCTCGGCGGCGAGCTGCAGGAACCGTTCCGGTCGTCCGGACGAGTGGTCCGGACCCTGGCCCTCGTAGCCGTGGGGCAGCAGCAACGCGAGCGCGGAGCGCTGACCCCACTTCGCCTCGCCCGATGCGATGAATTCGTCGATGATCGTCTGCGCGCCGTCGGCGAAGTCGCCGAACTGAGCCTCCCAGCACACCAGCGCGTCGTCACGCGTGACCGAGTAGCCGTACTCGAAGCCCATCGCCGCGAACTCCGAGAGCAGCGAGTCGTACGCCCAGAACGGCGCCTGCTCCGGCGACAGGTACTTCAGCGGCGTGTACTCCTCGCCGGTCTTCCGGTCGATCAGCGCCGCGTGCCGCTGCGTGAAGGTGCCGCGGCGGGAGTCCTGCCCGGACAGCCGCACCGCGCGCCCGTCGACGACGAGGGAGCCGAAAGCGTACAGCTCGGCTGTAGCCCAGTCGACGCTGCCGTTGCTCGCCATCGCCACACGCCGGTCGATCTGCGGCTTCAGCCGCGGGTGGATCGTGAAACCCTCGGGCGGGTTGGCGTACGCCTCGGCTATGCGCTTGATCACCTCGAGGCTCGTGGCCGTGCTGGCCGGATGCATGGGCGCCGCGTCGTCCATGATCGGCTCGCGCCGCGGCCGGTCGGAGGTATCGCGCGTCTCGAGGAAGACCTTCTCCAACTGCGCCTGGAAGTCCTTCAGCGCCGCCTCGGCATCTTCGAGCGTGATGTCGCCGCGACCCACCAGCGCCTCGGTGTAGAGCTTCCGTACGCTGCGCTTGGTGTCGATGATGTCGTACATCACCGGTTGCGTGAACGACGGGTTGTCGGCCTCGTTGTGGCCGCGCCGCCGGTAGCAGACCATGTCGATGACGACGTCTTTCTTGAACTCCCGCCGATAGTCCACCGCCAGCTTGGCGACCCGCACGCACGCCTCAGGGTCGTCGCCGTTCACGTGGAAGATCGGCGCCGCGATCATGCGAGCAACGTCGGTGGCGTACAGGCTCGACCGCGACTGCGCCGGTGAGGTCGTGAAGCCGACCTGGTTGTTGACCACGACGTGCACCGTGCCGCCTGTACGGTAACCGCGAAGCTGCGACAGGTTGAGGGTTTCGGCGACCACGCCCTGCCCGGCGAATGCGGCGTCGCCGTGCAGCAGTACCGGGAGCACGGTGAAGCCGGCTTCGCCCTTGTTGAGGACGTCCTGCTTGGCCCGGACGATGCCCTCGAGCACCGGGTCGACAGCCTCCAGATGCGACGGGTTGGCTGTCAGTTCGACCTTGATGTCCGCGCCACTCGGCGCTTGGAACGTGCCGCACGCGCCGAGGTGGTACTTCACGTCACCCGAGCCCTGCGCGGTGCTCGGGTCCATGTTGCCCTCGAACTCGGTGAAGATCTTCGCATACGGCTTTCCGACGATGTGCGCCAGGACGTTGAGCCGGCCGCGGTGCGGCATGCCGATGACCGCCTCCTCCAGTTCCTGATCCGCAGCCCGGGACAGCACCGCGTCCAGCAATGGGATGACGGTCTCGGCGCCCTCGAGGCTGAACCGCTTCTGCCCGACGTACTTGGTCTGCAGGAACGTCTCGAACGCCTCGGCGACGTTGAGCCGGCCGAGAATGTGCAGCTGTGTGGCGCGATCCGGCGGCTCGAGCTTGACCTCGATCCGCTCCTGGATCCACCGGCGCTGCGCGGGGTCGGTGATGTGCATGTACTCGACGCCGACCCGGCGGCAGTACGCGTCGCGCAGTACGCCGAGGATGTCACGCAGGCGCGCCAGGTTGAGGCCGGCGAAGCCGCCTACCGGGAACTCCCGGTCGAGATCCCACAGCGTGAGGCCGTGCCGGGTGATGTCCAGGTCGGGGTGGCTGCGCACCGTGTACTCGAGTGGATCGGTGTCGGCCATCAGGTGGCCGTTCGTGCGGTAGGCGTTGATCAGCTCGATGACGCGAGCGTTCTTGTCGATCTGGCCCTCGTGCGCGAACTCGCGATCGAGTCGCCAGCGCACCGGCTCGTACGGGATGCGCAGCGCCGCGAAGATCTCGTCCCAGAACGTGTCGGCGAGCAGCAGCTCGTGAATGCGGCGCAGGAACTCGCCGGACTGCGCGCCCTGAATGATGCGGTGGTCGTACGTCGAGGTCAGCGTCATGATCTTGCTGATTGCCCGCTCCGCCAGGGCGTCCTCGCTCAGGCCGCTGAATTCGGCGGGGTACTCCATCGCGCCCACGCCGATGATGCAGCCCTGCCCGGCCATCAGCCGCGGCACGGAATGAGTGGTGCCGATGGTGCCCGGATTGGTCAGGCTGATCGTGGTTCCGGCGAAGTCGTCGGCGCTGAGCTTGCCGGTACGGGCGCGCCG
This sequence comes from Actinomycetota bacterium, assembly GCA_046734315.1. Classification (GTDB taxonomy): domain Bacteria; phylum Actinomycetota; class Actinomycetes; order Mycobacteriales; family Jatrophihabitantaceae; genus DASXRA01. The sequence goes on from JBKPQY010000063.1 coordinate 4,829, forward strand.
GATGATGTCCTCATAGCCGCCCCAGAAGGCTGCGAAGTCCATCGTCTCGGCCGCCTTGATGCTGGCGACCACGAGCGAACGCGCCCCGCCGTTCTTCCCGGGCAGGTCGATCGCCAGCCCGAAGTTGACGTGCTCCGGCGCGACGAGCGCCGGCTTTCCGGCGATCTCCGCGAAGTGATTGTTCATCTCCGGGTGGTCGGCCAGCGCCTTCATCACGGCGTATCCGATGAGGTGCGTGTAGCTGATCTTGCCGCCGCGGGAGCGCCGCAGGTGGTTGTTGATCACAACCCGGTTGTCGATGAGCAGCTTGGCCGGAATGGCGCGCACGCTGGTGGCGGTCGGGACGGCCAGTGAAGTCTGCATATTGGTGACGACGCGAGCCGCGGCGCCGCGCAGGGTCACCGTCTGCTCGGCCGGCGCCGCTTGCTGGGGGGACGGTGCGGGCGAGATCGGCGCGGGCTGCCGTGGCTGCGGGGCCTGCTGGGGCGCGGGCTGGGGCGTGGCACGAGCGGGGGGCGCGGGCGCTACGGTCGCGGCGCTGCCGTTGGTGGCGGCTCCCGGCTTGGCGGGGCGATAGTCGGCGAAGAAATCGTGCCAGGCACCGTCCACGCTGGTGGGGTCGGCAAGGTAGCGCTCGTACATCTCCTCGACGAGCCACTCGTTCGCGCCGAAGTCGGCACCGCTGACGGGGTGGGGTTCGGTTGTCGACTGCTCCGTAGTCGCCACGGTGTACGGCCGCCTCACATGGGTTCTCTCGACGTCAAGATGTCGTGCCGACATCGCGTTTCAGGGTACGCCGGAGCCGTCGTGGCAGTCATTTCCGTGCAATTCGTGCGGTTAGCTGATATCCCGGTTCATCGTGATGCCGGCGCCCAGGAGCGAGAGAGCCAAACCCCACACGACGAGAACGGCGATGCCGGCGCCGGGGGATATCAGGTGCACGTCGTTGATCACACGCGCCTCTGTGTCATGCGGGTCGGTGATGATCGAGTCGACCGCGCCGGTGGGCGTGTAGGGGTACACGTACTTGACGCCCGGGATGAGGAGAAGCAGGCGGGCGAGCACCAGAATGAAGATCACGCCGACGGTGACTGCCACGATCTGATTACGCAGTAGCGCGCCGGTGCCCAGGCCCACCAGCGCGAACAGTGTCAGCACGGCGAACGTGATCAGCAGTGGGCCCTTTTGGTCGCCGAGCGACACGTGCACGTTCCGTGCCGACAGCCATGGCAGCGCGATCAGCAGCTGGATCACCAGGCAGAGCACGGCGAACAGCGCTCCGACCACCGCGTACGTGATGAGCTTCGCCGTGATCAAGGCCCAGCGCGACGGCGTGGCGAGCACGGTCGGCGTGATCGTCTGGTACCGGTACTCGGTCGTCACCGCCAGCACACCCAGCACGAACAGCGGCACGTAGGTGAACGCCGCACTTGCCGAGATCATCACATCGCGGACGTGCTGGGCGAGCTCGAAGTCGGTCTTCTGGCTGGCGATCGACCCCACGACTCCGAGGCTCGTCAGCCCGAGGCACAGCAGCAGCATCCAGAACCAGACCTGCGTCGTGCCCAGCTTGCGGAACTCCGCGCGGATCAGGGCGACCATTGCGCACCTGCCTGGGGGGCGGCGTACTCGCCCTGGGTGAGAGTGAAGAACAGCTCCTCCAGGTCGAACTTCTCGGCCCGCAGTTCGTGCAGTTCGACGCCGGCGGTGAATGCGAGGTGGCCGACCTCCGCGGCGGTGATGCCGCGCAGCCGCAGCGTCGTCGGACCGACCTGCTCGGGCTCGTAGCCCGCGCCGCGCAGTGCCGTGACCAACGGTTCCGGCTGCGGCGACTGCACGACGACCGTGTCGGTGCCCGCCGTGAGCTCGGCGATCGAGCCCTGCCGGACGAGCTGGCCGCGATTGAGAATCACGACGCGGTCGGCGAACTCCTCGACCTCGTTGAGCAGGTGGCTCGACACCAGCACGGTGCGTCCCTCACCGGCGAGGTGCCGGAACAGGCCGCGCAGCCAGCGGATGCCCTCGGGGTCGAGCCCGTTCGCCGGCTCGTCCAGCACGAGAAAGCGCGGGTTGCCGAGCAGCGTCGCGGCGAGGCCGAGCCGCTGCCGCATGCCCATCGAGTAGCCGCGCACCTTCCGGCGAGCCGCGTCGCGCAGCCCGACCAGGTCAAGGACCTCGTCGGCGCGGCGGTCGGGCAGCTTCGCCGCGGCGCAGAGAATGCGCAGATGGTTGCGGCCGGTACGCGCGGGATGGAAGCTTGCCGCCTCCAGGGAGGCGCCAACCACGGTCATCGGGTTCGGGAGTTGCGCATATGGCAGGCCGCCGACCGTGGAACTGCCGGCGGTGGGGTGGATCAGCCCCAGGATCATGCGCAGCGTGGTGGTTTTGCCGGCACCATTTGGGCCGAGGAAGCCGGTGACGGATCCGGGCTCGACGGTGAAGCTGAGCCGGTCGACAGCACGGACCCGGCCCCCGAACACCTTGGTCAGCCCGTTGACGACGATGCGCCCGTCCGGACCTTGTGGAGGCGTCACGCGGCTATCCAAACATGAACGGAGCGGCGCGCGGCTGCGGGTCGCGGCGCGCCGCTGCCCGGCGCTCAGCGCTCCAGGATCAAGCAGGTGCTCGACGCTGTGGCGACCAACCTGCCGTCCGAGCCGCGGACGTCTCCCTCGGCGAACGCGGCCCGACGCCCGGGCTTGGTGATCCAGCCGCGGGCACGCAGCTCGCCGCTGTCGGCATGCACGGGGCGGAGGTAGTTGACCTTGATCTCGATGCTCGTGTACCCGACGCCCGCAGGCAGCGTCGACTGCACGGCACATCCGGTAACCGAGTCGAGCAGCGTGCACACCAGCCCGCCGTGCACGAGGCCGATCGGGTTGTACGCCGACTCGTCCGGCGTGCACGTGAACGTCACGTCGCCCGGCTCGACGCTTACGACCTGAAGGTCGAAGTGCGCGGCGATGGGCGGGGGCGGCAGCAGACCTTCCAACATCGCACGCAGGTGGTCGATACCGGCCATGGTGGCGCCCTGCTCGGCGGCGGCAAGGGGGTCGTACCAGGTGATCGTCTTCTGTCGGGGGACACCCCATGCCGTCTCGGCCGTCATGCCGCGGACGCTATCAGGCTGAGTTCGATGTACGAACGCAGCTGTCATACTTCTCTCATGAACGGCGCGCGTGTCTGCTCGGTGGCCCGTGCCCTCGAGGTTGTCGGCGAACGGTGGTCGCTGCTCGTGTTGCGCGAGGTGTTTCTCGGGGTGCGGCGCTTTGACGCGATCGGGGCTGCGACGGGCGCGTCGCGAGCGGTGCTGGCCGACCGGCTGCGCGCACTGGTCGAGGCAGGCGTGCTGGTCCGGCGGGAATACCGCGACGCCGGCGCCCGGACGCGGCACGAGTACCGGCTGACCGGAGCCGGCCGGGCGCTCCGGCCGGCGCTCGTGGCGCTGATGCAGTGGGGCGACCGGTACCGGCCGGCCCCCGCCGGCCCGCCGCTGCGCCTCGAGCACGCCGGGTGTGGCGCCTCGGTCCACGCCCGGCTCGTGTGCGACGACGGTCACGTGCTCGACGACGAGGGCCGGGAACTGCGCGCCTACCCGAACAGCGCATTCAGCATCCCGTAATCGAGCTCGCCCGCCAGCGCCTCGTACGTGCCGGTGGCACCGAGCTCACGCGTGGCGCGCTGCGCGACGGCGTACGCCGCCGCGGCGAGCGACGATCCGGTACTGATTCGGGCCACGCCGAGCTCCGCCAGCTGCTGCACCGGGGGCGCGCCTGGGCCGACCAGCACGTTTACGGGGGCCGCGATGCCACGGACCAACTCGGCGACCGTCGCCGGATCGGTGATGCCGGGCACGAAGATCCCGCTCGCGCCAGCCTCGATATAGGCAGCCGCCCGCTCGAGGCTGGCCTGGACACGCCCCGCGGGTTCGCCGATCGAGCGCAGGAAGACATCGGTGCGCGCGTTGATGTAGAGGTCGACGCCGGCGGCTTCCGCTGCGGCGCGGGCGGCGGCGAGCCGCTCGGCCTGCTCGGCGGCGGGGCGTAGCGGGGTATCCCCGCCCTCCTGGGCGTCCTCGAGGTTGATGCCGACCGCGCCCGCTTCGAGCACCCTGGCGACGGTGCGCCCCACGCCCGCCGCGTCAGCCGCGTATCCGCTTTCGATGTCGGCGGTGACCGGCACGTCGACGGCGCCTGCGATGCGGGCGATCACGCCGATGGCGAGGTCGACGTCGACGGCGTCGCCGTCCGGATAGCCGAGGCTCCAGGCCACACCGGCGCTGGTAGTGGCAACGGCCGGGGCGCCGGCCGCCGCGACGATACGGGCACTGGCCACGTCCCAGGCGTTGGCGAGGACGAGCGGGGTGCCCGCCCGGTGCAGCGCCCCGAAGGAAGTGGCCCTGGACTTAAGAGTCATGCGTGTAGTCGACCATGTTGTGCCGACAATGTTGCCTGACTGTCCACTGTGGACGGTCACAACTCGCGATCAGAGTGATACTGGATGATGTCGTTGCCCGGAACTCTGAGTGGTGGTCGCCTTGGCCCCCTCGCCTGCAGGTCGACTCACGCTGGTGCGCAGCCTGAGCCGGTCCACGTGGCTGGCCCAGCTCGACGGCGCACCGGTAGTCGCGCGTGCCGTGACGGCGCCACCGACCGGCGCGGTGCATGATCCGCTCCTCGTACCGGTCATCGGCAGCGTCGATCTCGACGGGATGCAATGGCTGGTTTCCGAGCATGTCGACGGCACGTCGGTCCAGCGACTGCTCAGCCTCGCGACGCTGAGCTCGCCGCAGGCGGCATACATCGCGGCGCGCACCCTGGCGGGGCTTGCGACGCTCCACGCAGCGGATCGGGCGCACGGGCGGCTTTGCGCCGGCAACGTCCTGATCGATCGGGACGGCACCGTTCAGCTCTCCGACTGGGCTCTCGGGACGGACGCCACCTCGTCCGGCGATCTCGCCGCCGCGCGAGACCTCGTCGCGGCCCTGATCCGCAACGCCGACCGTCCGGCGGCCCGGCGCGGCCAACTCCTCCAACGCCTGGAACGCCTCGCCGCGTCACCCATCACCGACGCCGCCGCGGCTGCGGGCGAACTGGAGGGCGCGCTGGGCGACTCCGCCACTGTGGCGGACGAGCTGGGCCTCCTCGTCGGTGCGAGCAATCGCCCACCCGGCGGCGTAGTGGTCGCCGCTCCACTGCCCCCCCGGCTGCCACACGACCGGCGTCCGCTCACCCGGCGCCCCGGAAAGCGGCGTTGGGCGGTCGCCGCGGGGACCGTTCTCGTGCTCGCCGCCGCGGGTGCCGCGGTGCTGGCGGTGTCACAGCGCCGGCATGAGACCGCCGGGACGCCGCCCGCGTCGCACACCTCGCCCCCGCCGCCGGTATCGCCCAGCCCGGTCCCGCGCTCGACTGCGCCGGTCGCCGCAACGGCCGTCGCCCCGCGCAGCGCCGGTTTTGTGGACGGCGTTGCGGTCACACCGGTCGAGGCCTGCCAGCCGGGCGCGAGCTGCTCGGTCCGGGTGACCATAAAGATCACGGCGCACGACGACGTCAAACACGTGACGTGGACGTTCGTGCTGGTCGACCCGTGCACGGGTTCGCGCACCGACGTACCGGGCGGGTCGATGATCGCGCAGCCGAGCTGGCAGCACATCTACACGACCACGAGGGTGCCGCTGCCGCAGACGCGGTCCGTGGCACTGCTCGCGATGACCACCGCCCCGGTCCGGGCTGCGTCGGCGCCGGTGACCGTCCCGTCCGGCCATGCTCAGTGTTGAGTGGGCGTGGCAGCGCTCGCACTATCCGGTCGAGCGGCCGCGGCTCCGCCCCGACCTGGTCGCGGTGGGCGGGCTGGCGGTGCTCGTCGCGCTGGGCCTGGCGAATCTGCGGGCGCTCGGCGCGACGTCGCTGGCTGATCACCAGGCCGCCGTGGTCGCCGGCGGCATCGTGCTCTTCTGCGTGCTGCGTCGCTGCCGCACGGTCAGCCTGCGGTGGCTGGGGTGGGTCAGCTACGGGGCGAGCGTGTTCCTGCTGCTCGTGGTGGTGGCGGCCGGCGATCTGGGCTACGGGGCTCGCCGCTGGCTGACGGTCGGGTCGTTCACCCTCCAGCCGTCCGAGCTGGCAAAGGTCGGCCTGTTGCTCGTGCTCGCGCGGGTGCTGGGAACCGACCGCCCGTGGTATCGCCGGCTTGCCGCGGCGCTGGGACTCGCGGCCGTTCCGATCGCGCTGGTTGTCGTCGAGCCGGACCTGTCGACGGCCACTGTGTTGGCAGCGCTCACCGTCGTGATGCTGGTGCTCGGGCGCATCCCGCTGCGCGCGATCGCGGCGCTGGCGCTCGCAGCCGGGCTGGTCGCGCCGCTCGGCGAGCACCTGCTGCGCCCGTACCAGCTCGAGCGGCTGCACGGGTTCTTTTCCGGTACGTCCAGTGGTGCCGGGTGGACGATCCTCCAGGCGCACATCGCGTTGGCGTGGGGCGGGTCCGATGGCCTTGCCGGCCAGCCGTTCCAGCACCTGCTGGCCGAGTACCTGCCCTCTCGCGAGACGGACCTCGCCTACGCCAGCCTGGTCGAGCAGTGGGGCATCCGCGCCGGCATCCTGGCCGTACTCGCCGCCGGCGCCGTGATATGGCGGATCGCGCTGTGCAGCCGCCACGCGCGCACCCGGGATGCGTCCCTCGCCGCAGCCGGGCTCGCCGCGCTGATCGGCATCGAGGTGGGCGTGTCGGTAGCCGCCAACCTCGGCCTGGTCCCGACCGCGGGCGTGCCGTTCCCGCTGGTGAGCTACGGCGGTACCGCCGTCGCGGTACACCTCGCAGCGGTCGGCATGGTGCTTGCGCTGCGTGCCGACGCGCAGCGCCGCGAGCTGTGGCTGGTGCCCCGGTGGCGGCGCACGCATCCGCGCCTGCTGCGGTTGACGGCGCTGGCCGTCACCGCCTCGCTGATCGCCATGGTCGGGTTCGCCTGGCAGCTGCAGCACAAACGCGGTCCGGGCCTGCGCGCAGCCGGGCTGGATCAGATGACGCGCTGCGTCACGGTGCCGGCAATGCGCGGGGTGATCATCGACCGGAACGGCGTGCCGCTTGCCGTCAATACGCCGCAGGACGACATCTGGGCGGTGCGCGGGATGGCGTCGCGGTCGGCGCTGGGCCGCCTTGCGCCACTGGTCGCGCAGCCGTCGTCAACGCTACGGCGCATCGTGTCGGGCTCGGACGAGCTGATCGTGCCTGTCGCGACGCTCCCACCCGCCGCCGCGGCGCGGGTCGCAGCCGCACACCTGTCCGGGGTGCTTGTAGTTCCGGCGGCACACCGGACCTACCCGTACGGGGCGTTGCTCGGACCGGTACTCGGCTGGACCGGGGTCGCCACACCGGCGGATATGCAGCGCTGGCCGGATCTCAGGCTCGGCGCGATCGTCGGACGGGCCGGCCTCGAGCAGCAGTACGACACCATCCTGCGCGGAGTCGACGGCCGGCAGTGCGTCTACGTGGACCCGGCCGGTACGCCGGTCGCTCTGGCGTCCTACATGCCGCCGGTGCCGGGCACGTCACTGCGGCTCACGATCGACCTGGGGCTGCAACGGCATGTCGCCGCCGCGCTGACCGCCGGGGTGCGACAGGGCGGCAGCCAGGGCGCCGCAGTCGTGATGGACCCGCGCAACGGTCGCGTGCTGGCCATGGCCAGTACCCCGTCCGACGACGACAACCTGTTCGGCCCGCCCGTGGACGAGGAGGGACTGGCCGATCTCAACAGCGCGCCCGGCGACCCGCAGCTCGAGCACGCCATGCAGCTGGCCGCCCCGCCCGGCTCGACGTTCAAGCTCGTCGTCGCCGCCGCGAACATGGCGCACCCGGCCTGGTCGCCCGACGAGGTCGTGCCTACCGGCGGGGCCTGGACGCTCGACGGGCACACCTTCCACAACTGGGGCGTGCTGCCACCGCAGAACCTCGAGCAGGCCATCGCCTGGTCCAACGACGTCTACTTCTACAAGCTTGCCTGGGCACTGGGCGCGGACAAGATCGTGTCGATGGCCCGGACGCTCGGGGTGGGCCAGCCGACCGGGATCGACCTGCCCGGCGAAGCCGGCGGGTACCTGGGCACGCCGGCGGCGCTGGGTGATCAGTGGTATCCGGGGTCGACCGTTCTGCTCGGCATCGGGCAGGGCTACCTCACGACGACACCGCTCCAGGACGCGCGGTGGACCGCCGGGGTGTCGACCGGCGCCCTGGTCACGCCGCACCTGGGGCTGTCGTTCGGGAGTGGACGCACGCCGCTGACCTGGCCCGCTCCACGCCCGCTGGGCATCAACCTCGGCCCGGTGCGGGCCGGCATGCGCGCCGCGGTCACCACAGGCACCGCGACGGTATTGGCGTCCCTGCCGGTGGCTGCCGGCGGCAAGACCGGCACGGCCGAGGACCCGAGTGCCGGCGGCGAGGGCCTGGACTCGTGGATGTCCGCCGTCGCGCCGATCGACGCACCGCGCGTCGAGGCGACCGCGTTCATCCGCGGGCAGGGCAACGGGCACCCGTCAAGCGAAGTCGTCCGCACCGCGTTGGCGTACTACCTCGCGCACCTAGGCTCGCGATGATCTTGGACTTGTGGCTGAATAGCGACCACAAGTCCAAGATCACGCGATCGGACGGCGGCTAAGCCACCTCGGCGAAGTCCTCGTCGAAGGCGTCGAGGATCTCGCGATGCACCAGGCAGGTGGCCGCCCCCTCGGCGACGCAGGTGAGCGGCCGCTCGGCGAGCCGCACCGGGAAGCCGAATGCGTCCTCGAGCAGCTTGTCGAATCCGCGCAGCAGCGTGCCCCCGCCGAATGCCCAGACTCCGTCGTCGAGGATGTCGTCCACGGCCTGTGGCGGCAGGTCCTCAAGGCAGCTGGCGAGCGTGGTGATGATCGTGTCGGCGGTGGGCCGGATGGCGTCCACCACTTCCCCGACGCTGAGTGTGACCAGCCGCGGTTGCCCGGTGCTGGCGTCGATGCCCTGGGCGACCAGCGAGGTGTTCGGCTCGGTGGCGACATGGCACTTCACGCTCTCGGCCGTGAGCTCGCCGACCACGAGCTGATGCTGGCTGCGCAGGTACTGGTACAGGGCAAGGGTCATCTCGTCGCCGGCCACCCGGCACGAGCGGTGTGCCAGCACTCCGCCGAAACAGAACGCCGTGACCTCGGCGGTGCCACCACCCACGTCGACCACCATGTGCGAGCGGGGCTCCAGGGGGTTGACGCCGCAGCCGACCACGCCGGCGATCGGCTCGGGCAACAGCCGTGCGCGCCGGATTCCCGCCTCGTCGGCAGCTTCGATGAGCGCCCGGCGCTCCAGCGCGGTCGCCCCGGCCGGCACGCCGATGACGGCGCGCGGGCGGATGCGCTGCCACGGGTGCTCGGTGACCCGGCTCAAGATGCCGACGATGAACGCACGCGCCGCCTCCAGGTCGACGATCACCCCGTCGCGCAGCGGCCGCAGGGTGGCGAGGCCGACCGGGCAGCGGCCGGTCAGCGCCCGCGCGTCATGGCCGAGCAGCAGCGGCGTGAGCCGCTTGCCGCGGGCGCTGGCCCGAACCACCATGACCGACGGCTCGTCCAGGACGATGCCACGCCGCACCTGACATACGACGGTGTTTGCCGTGCCAAGATCGATCCCGAATCCGCCCATGGCCGCCGCCCCACGTTGCATCCGCCCGTGCACTCACGATAAGGACAGGACGCGCTCAGCGCAGCTGTTGATTCACGATGCGAATCCTTCGCGTACTACCCCCGGAGGGTATTGTGTGCTGCGTGTACGGCTACACGCAGAACAAGGACGCCTATCTCAAGCGGCTGCGGCGCATCGAGGGACAGGTGCGCGGCATCGCACGGATGGTCGAGGACGACAAGTACTGCATCGACATCCTGACCCAGGTGAGCGCCGCGACGAAGGCGCTCCAGTCGGTCGCGCTCGGTCTGCTCGACGAGCACATGGCCGGCTGCGTGGTGGACGCCGCCCGTGCCGGTGGCGCGGAGGCCGATGCCAAGGTCAGGGAGGCTTCGGACGCCATCGCGCGCCTCGTCCGCTCCTGAGCGGACGGGTGTCAGCGGGTGCGGCCGACTCCAGCCGCGCACCGCGTTGATGATCATCCTGACCGGCTGATCGGCGGCGAACCCGTGGGTCGCGGCCGCCGTCCTCACCGGCCGATGAGTTGCCGGCGCGCGCCGAGTCTTAGCCGGCGCCGTTACCCACTCGCAGGAGGTCAGGATGACGATCACGGCAAGCCGGATCGCGGCGATCAGCCTGGTGTGCGTTCCCACGCCGGACCAAGACAAGGCGGTCGCGTTCTACGAGTCGCTGGGCTTCGAGAAGCGGACGGACATCCCGTTCGCCGGCGGCTACCGCTGGGTGGAGGTCTATCCGCCGGAGGGCTCGACCGGCATTGCCCTGGCGCCGCCGCCGCCGCAGGGAGGCGAGGTCGCGCCGATGCACACTGGAATCACGTTGACCACCGACGACATCGACGCCACCCACGCCGAACTGAAGGCGATCGGCGTCGACGTCGACGCCGAGGTGTCACGGATGGGCGACCCGGTGCCGCCGTTGTTCTGGTTCCGGGATCCCACCGGACACACTCTGATGATCGTGGAGCAGCACCCAGCATGAGACCTGAAGGCGGCCGCGATTTCGCGAGCATCGTCGAGACGCACCGAGCCGAACTCCATGCCCACTGCTACCGGATGCTCGGCTCGGTGCACGACGCGGACGACGCGCTCCAGGAAACGCTGATACGTGCCTGGCGCGGCTGGGCCGGTCTTCGCGAGAACGCGTCGGCCCGGTCGTGGCTGTACGCCATCGCCACGAACGTGTGCCTGACCGAGCTCGCACGGCGGCGCAGGCGCGTCCTTCCGCACGACTTCGGCCCGGCGGCCGAGCGGGACGCGCCGCCGGGGGTTCCGGTCGCCGAATCGGTTTGGCTGGACCCCTATCCGGACCAGTCGATCGGCGTGCCGGAGGGCAAGGCGACGCCTGAGGCACGCTACGAGCAGCACGAGAGCATCGAGTTGGCGTTCGTCGCGTCCTTGCAGCATCTCGCCGCCAAGCAGCGCGCCGTCCTCATCCTCCGCGAGGTCCTCGGATTCAGCGCGCACCAGACGGCCGAGATGTTGTCGACGACGGTCGCGTCGGTCAACAGCGCGCTGCAACGCGCTCGGGCGACGGTGTCGTCACGGATGCCGGCACGCACGCAACAAGCCAGCCTGCGCATGCTCGGCGACCGTGGCTTGCGCGATCTCGTCAGCCGATACGTCGATGCGTGGGAGCGCTGCGACGTCGACGCGTTCGCGGCGCTGCTCGTGCAGGACGCCACGTTCGCGATGCCACCGTTGGCCACGTGGTACGAGCCGCGCGAATCGATCGTCGCCTGGGCTCGGGAATACGCCCTGTCGGGCTCATGGCGCTGGAAGACGGTGCTCACCCGGGCGAACGCGCAGCCGGCGCTCGCCTTCTACGCGTGGGACGGGCCGGCTGGCGTGTATCTGCCGTTCGCGCTCAACGTGCTCACCCTGCGCGACGATCTGATAGGCGACGTGACCGCGTTCATCGTCCGCGCTACCGATGCCGTCGATGCTGAGTCCTACGTACGCTTCCCCGAACAACCGCTCGACCGGCAGCGGCTGAACGACACCTTCGAGCGATTCAGCCTGCCCGATCACCTGAATCAGTAGACCGAGTAGCCGGCCGGGAGCCGGCCGCGGCCGGACAACGCGAGCAGTACGTCCTGCCCGTACCTGCCCGCGGCACGCTGCGCCACGAATACGAGGCTTTCGCGCATCGCGCTGGGCGGCGCGGACAGGTCAGCGCCGACAGCGCGGCCGATGTCGAGGGCGTGAATGGTGAGTTCGGCTGTGCGCGAAGGAAGGAACTGCGCCAACGTCATCGTCCCCGCCGGGCTGCCGATCTTCGCCTCTGGCGAGGTCTGCTCGACGAGCGCGATCACTGCTGTCGAGGCCGCCGCGACCGCGCCGGGCGGGTCGTCACGCAGAGCACGAACCGCTTCGCGGCCGCGTGCGGCGATCGCCTCCTCGCTGAAGTAGGCGCTGCCCGGCGGCTGCGGCTGCCGCGGGCGAAGCAGGTACTCCTCGACAGTCGTATGGCCGCGGTTCGCGTGAGCGACGAGTTCGCGCACGCTCCAACCGCCCAGCCCGGGCGTATCCCACGCCGAGTCCGGGACGAGGCGCACCGCCTCGACCAGAAACCGGGACGCGTCGCGAAATGCAGTGACCGAGCCGTCGTCCATGGGTCGACTCTCCCGTAGACCTGCCGGAATGGCCATGGCGGGAACCTGGCAGCTGCGGACGGCCGGGTTTCGCTGGTCGTATCCGGCCTCACGTCACGTACCTCTTGGATGCCAAGCGCGGGCATCGACAGCAGTGACGATCCCGCTGCTGTTGCCGGCCTCGCGCCGGGGAGGAGGCCCCAGTCGAACCCCGCGTTGCCGGCCCAGCGGTACTGGGCGTTCGGCCAAGCCGTGTGCATCAGAGGTACTCTCTGGTCCACCCGATACCCACGGCGAACCGCGGAACGTGCTCCATTCGCTCGAGGAGGACGCGGGTGATGGTCGGGACGTTAGGAACAGGCGGCGCGCGGCCACCTGGACAGCGTGCGCAGCACTGGTGGCACTGGTGCTCGCTGCCTGCACAGGCAGGGACTCATCCCGCAGCCCCGGGGGTGCGAAGCACAACGTCCGCATCGCGCTGGGGTCAGCACCGAGGTCGCTGAACCCGCTGCTCCTGCAAACTACCGACGAGGCACTTCTGGACACCGCGCTCTACGACACGCTCGTGCGGATCGATCAGGGCGGCAAGATAGTGCCTAACCTCGCCTCTGCGTGGCACGTGACACCGACCTCAATCGACTTCACGCTGCGTCCGGGCATCACGTGCTCGGACGGGACGCAACTGAGCGCCGCGGACGTCGCAGCGTCGATCAACTACATGGCCAACCCCACGTCGGGCGCGCTCGGGGCTTCGGCGACGTTTGGCAGCGGCACCGGACATGCCACAGGCCATGGCAATCACGTCATCGTCACGGACACCAAGCCGTGGGGAAGCATGATCGAATCACTCGCGGCCGCGTGGAGCGCGATCGTGTGTCCGGCAGGCCTGAGCAATCCGAAACAGTTGGCCAGCAAGCCGGAGGGTACTGGCCCGTACACGCTGGGGAGCGCCACTCTCGGCGTCAGCTATACGCTGCGCCGACGCGACGGCTACACGTGGGGGGCTAGCCACGCGAATCTCGGCAAGGGCGCACTCCCCAAGACCTTGACCTACACCGTGGTGGGCGACCAGAACACTCGGCTGAATCTGCTCCGTTCCGGGGGCGTCGACGTCGCCGCGGTCCCTGACGCATACGTCAAGCAGGCGCCGCCGGCGTTGGCCAGCGTGCCGTATGTCTTCGGCGTCTTCATGTTCTGGTTCAACGAATCCAACGGCAGCGCGACCGCATCGCAAGACGTTCGCAAAGCGATCATCCAGGCGATCAACCGGGACACCTTCGTACAGGACGCGACCGCCGGCCGCGGCCAACTGATCGACAGCTGGGGCACGACCACCCGCTCGGACGGCAGCCATCAGCTCACCGTCGCCGGCCACCCTGTCTACACCTTCGCCGGTGACACCTCGCCGGGCCAGACGAAGGGACAGGGCATCACCCTCAACGGCGGGCTGTGGACCGTCGTGTCCCCGTCCGGCTCACCGGACACGAAGCCGGCCGGCGCAGCGACACCCGTATCCGGCGGGGGCTATTGATGATCGTGCCACGCGTGCACCTCCCGCGACCCACGCAGAGG
>JBKPQY010000064.1:0-5840 GCA_046734315.1 Actinomycetota bacterium
CAGACCGCAGGCCGCGTGGGTACCCGGCGATCATCGACACGGCCAAGCCGCGCAGGTCGCAGCTTGCGGCGTTCGCACACCGAGACCCGGGGACTGGGAGAACCAGCGCCGTAGATGACGCCTCCACGTCAGCCTACCCGCCCGTTGGCACCCTGACCGACCACCACGCGAGCGCCGTCCCGGCTACGGCCGCCCCGTCACGCCGCGCCGTTGCATCGTGTTACCGTGAACGCGGTTAGGCATTCTTCCTTCACGTCACGGCGCGCGGGATTACTGTTGCGCGCGACGTGGTTCTCGCCCCTTTCGGATCGGGTTTCGGCGTCGTACGTCACGACCCCGGCCCGTACACACGGTGCGGCCGGAACAACTCTCCGAAAGGACACCCGCCATGGCGCAGGGAACTGTGAAGTGGTTCAACCGCGAGAAGGGCTTCGGCTTCATCGCACCCGACGACGGCAGCAAGGACGTCTTCGTCCACTACACCAACCTCCTCGGCGACGGCTACAAGAGCCTCGAGGACAACCAACGCGTCCAATTCGACACCACGCAAGGACACAAGGGCCCGCAAGCCGAGAACGTGCGCACCATCTGACAGGGCGCACCGTCGGTCCTGACCGCGGTCGACACATCGCGGTTAGGACCACCCCGCCACCCTGCGACTGACACCGTCGACGGGGTAACACCAAGAGGTGCAGCCCAATTCAACACCGACCTCGACGGACGCTGGCCTTCGTCGCGCAAGGCGAACGCATCGGACTGCGCTCCAACCGGCACTGTCGCGTTGAGGGTTTCCTTCCAGCGCCTGGACACTGGCGCGGTGGCCCGCAACATGCCGCGCTCGTACAACGAAGTCGGGTGAGATGCGTTCTGTGGGGAGCGCGGACCGTGGCCAACTCCGACGCGGTATCCGGTGAGGCGCGGCCGGCATCGCCTGCCCGGTCCATACTGATCAACGACCGTGAAATCTTAGGCCGACGCGCCGGCCCAGGGCTGGTGGTGCGCCCAGTGGATCCGGACGTTCTGACCGCGCATGGTCAACCGAAAGATCGCGTACGAGCTCACCACCGCCGCAGCGGTGATTGCCGGGCCAAGGACCGACTTCATGAGGATGAATCCGCCGAGCGAGGTGTTGGTCAGCAGCCACACCGTGCCGATGGCGTTGATGAGGTAGGTGGCCGACCACACCAGCGAGAGCCGGGTAAAGAACCGCGCCTCCCGCAACCGTGAGGACAGCTCCGGCGGGAACGGGCAGAACTCGTGTGCGAGCCGGTCGAGCACCGGCCGACCGACTAGCGCGGTCACACCGATGACCGCCGCGACGGCGAGTGTGCCGGCCACCGGCTGAAGGAAATAGATAAGCGCGCTGCCGGTCAAGAACGCCACGACCGCACGAACCGACAACAGCCCCGCGGTGACCAGCGCGGCGGCAAGCACCGGCTTGCCTCGCGCCCGGGTCAACAGCAGGCCGGCGTAGCACAGGCCCGCGGCCGCTAGCGCGGCGATGCGCAGCCCGAACAGCAACAGCGAGATGTAGAAAACCGCCATCGGTAGCAGCGACACCGTCACCAGCGTGGTGACAACCCGCCGGGCGATGGGACGCCAACCAGGCATATGCAGCACCTGCTGCGGGTGCGACGAAGTCGGTGAACAGCTGCGCATGACGCCTTTCGGAGGGCGGAACCAACTGCACCAGCTCGATGCGTGTTCGGGCTCCGGACCGGCGGCACAGCAAAGCCTACGCGCATCCAGGTCGCTAGCCGGAATCCAGCAGAGTGCCCGACTCGCCGCACACGATCGCGCCCCGCGAGAGTGCCGAATATGTACGCGGGCCGGAACCTGCGGTTTCATCGCGACGTCGTCGCTGGTGCCGCGCGCGGCCCTCAGGTGTCACCAGTCGGCCATGCCGCGCAGCGCCGGGGAACGATCGGTCCTCGTTGCGCGGCAGCTGCGGCAGCAGCGCGGCTAGCGTCGCCCGCGCGTCACCGGCGAGCGGCACGTCCACCGGGCAGCGCAGCCCGATGCGTTCGGGCTTTGTCGTCGACCGAGCCCAGGAGGACCTTGGCACAAATCTCGCCTGGACGGAGCATCCTCGTGGGACTAGCGGCGTCGCTTCGCAAACACATAGATCGCGATCAGCACAACGACTCCGACGCCGATCGTAAACACCAGCGCGCCGCCGTGATTGCCGCTAGCAAGGATCAGCAGCGAGGAAGGGCGATCCATGACACGGTCCCGGTACGAGGTGATAGAGCGTATTATCACCCCCCGGCGTGGTGCCGCTGGAACGTCGATGGCGGGTAGCGATGACGATCGCCGCCCGCGGCAAGCTCGGCGTGGAAGTCCGTCCGAAGCGCTCACCGCGAATACGATCGTGCGCCAACTCGGGCACGGTGGCCGCGTTCGTGGCCCAGCAGATCACGCTGCGGCGCGGGCAGCACTTCTCCTTCTCCGGCACTAACTGCTCAATGGCCGCAGCCTTGCCTTACACCATCGGGGCGCAAACGCCGTCCCGGACCGGCAGGTGCCGGCCGTCACCGGCGATGGCTCGCGGGCACACACAACGACGACCTGCCAGTGGAGATCGCCGTGAGAGGCTGGGTACGGAATCGGCGATCACGAGCGCCCTAAGCGTCGTCGTCGCCTTCCGAGTCCGGAACGTCCGGGGGCCTGGTACAAGACGTGATTGGACTCGCTGCGCGCTGTTCCAGGCGCATTACCAGACACGTGACGTGCCTGCCTGCGGTGGGCTCGCCGACGCGGCGCGTCGTTATCCGGACGAGCCGCCCGTCATCGGTCGCGACAGTCGCCGCGTCTATCTGGCTTGGCCGATGTGCAGGGTCGGCTTCTGGCCAAGGGCGCGCATGGCGTCGACGTAGAGACCGTCCGCGAGCCAGTTGCTGAGATCTTCCGGGGAGTCGACCTCATGGAGACGTTGCTTGCTCGCGTCGTAGACGTAGATGCGCTCGTCGTCGCCGAGGTAGGCCTCAACCTCGTGCTCGTAGTCCTGGGCGATCAGAGCGCCGTGCAGCACGTAGTCCAGCCCCGTTTCGGCGACATGGACCGCGTGTTCTGCGCTGGCAGCATGCGTGCCGACCACAGTGTCGTGTCGTGCCCGTTCCGCCTCCAACGCTGCGCGCAGCGTCTGCGACAAGTTGATGCCGGACTGTATAGCCCATTGCCCGATCTCGTCGGGTAGATCGATGGTGATGTCCATAAGAGTGCCTTCCATGGATAGACAAGACGGTACCCGCGCACGAGCGGAGCTACCTGGCGAGGCCGATCGAGACGCGGACGCCGGATCGCGCTAACAGCTGTCGGCTACACCCGTCTGTATCAGGCGCGGTCGGGCTTCCTCTACTACGACACGTGCAACCCGTACCGGTGACCTGACTCGTCGCGTCGACTCAGCTGTCGCACTCACAAATAGTCCGGGCGGATTCTCAAATGACGGCTGTTCTGGACGTGCGCGTCTGCGCTACATCGACGACGCCTGACCACGAGCGGCCCAGGCTCGACCGTGCCCAGCACCGGGTGGAGCCCACCGATCATGGGGCTCGACTACGGCTAACACAGGGCTACAGGGACTACGACGCTCGTGTGCCTTCGCGGTAGTGGCAGTCCGCTGCAAACGGCAGCAGACGGTGCACGCGGCCCACGCAGCCTGAGCGGAGCCCGCGCGCATCGACCGCCGGTCCAGTGCAGGTCGCGGGCGGCAACTTCGTGGCGCGTCGCGCCCCCCAGATCGATCAGTAGGTAGCACTCTGACGTGCGCGCACATAGCCGAATTCCGGTAGTTGACGAGATGCATCGCCATGCAGTTGTCCGCATGATGATCACTCAGCCATGGCCGCCAAGGATCGCGAGGAGGCCGCGTACTGCTTGTCGGTCACGGGCTCGAGCCGGATGGTGCACTCCCCTCCCCCGGTGCCTTCGAGCATCGCAAGGTGGCACATCATGTTGTCGGCCCTGACCCCTCGACGTCGAAAGCAGAAACGACATGCTCACACGACTACTCGGGTAAGGCCGGGACGTCTCCGCGTTCGGTCGCGGTCGCGCGCGACGATGGCACCGTGACCCGGGTCGACGCCCCGTGCGACCAGGTGCCGTTGGGCTTCGAGCCGTGAGCTGCTCCCGACTTCGGGCTCGACACGATCGCCGGCGACTGGCTGACCGGCAGAAGGGGAATCGACCATGGACACGCGCATCCTCGGCTCTGGCGGGCTGGAGGTATCCGCCCTCGGCTTCGGCTGCATGGGCATGAGCCAGAGCTTCGGCCCCAACCCCGGCGACCACGGCCAGATGATCGACCTGCTACGGGCGGCGGTCGATCGCGGGGTCACCCTGTTCGACACCGCCGAGGTCTACGGGCCGTTCATCAACGAAGAGCTGGTCGGTGAAGCCCTCGCGCCGGTCCGCGAGCAGGTCGTCATCGCCACCAAGTTCGGGTTCGCCTTCGACAAGCAGGGCCAACAAACCGGACTGTCCAGCCGGCCCGAACACATCAAGCAGGCGGTTGAGGGGTCGCTGCAGCGTCTCGGCATCGACCGTATCGATCTGCTGTACCAGCACCGCGTCGACCCGCAGGTGCCGATCGAAGATGTCGCCGGCACCGTCGCCGAGCTCGTCACTACGGGTAAGGTCGCGCACTTCGGCTTGTCGGAGGCCGGCGCGCGCACCATCACCCGCGCCCACGCGGTGCACCCAGTCGCCGCCCTGCAAAGCGAATACTCGCTGTTCTGGCGCGAGCCGGAGGCGGAGATCATCCCGACCCTCGAACGCCTCGGCATCGGGCTCGTGCCGTTCAGCCCGCTCGGCCGGGGGTTCCTCACCGGCCGCATAGACGCCGGCACCGAGTTCGGTCCGGGCGACATTCGTGCCAGCTTGCCGCGGTTCACCCCCGAGGCCCGGGCCGCCAACCAGGCGCTCATCGACCTGCTCGGCCGCGTCGCCGCCGCGAAGAACGCCACCCCCGCACAAGTCGCCCTCGCCTGGCTGCTGGCCCGGAAGCCGTGGATCGTGCCGATTCCCGGTACTCGCCGGCTGGAGCGGCTGGAGGAGAACCTCGGCGCCGCCGCCCTGCAGCTCACCGCCAGCGACCTCGCCGAGATCGACACCGCCGCCGCCCACATCACCGTCGAGGGCGAGCGTTACCCCGAGGCGATGCAGCGGCTCATCGACCGCTGACCGAAGCATCCCGAACGGCCACAGCGCGTACGGCCACGCCAAGAAGTTGTACCGGCCTCCGACAAGCCGACCTTGCTTGTGTAGCGCCCTGCGCCGGCAGCATGACCGACAGGTGAAGATAGGTTGATCTCGCGCCATAACGCGCAGGCTGCGAACCGCTCGCGACCGCCAGATCACGCGTCGTGCTTCGGCGCGATCCGCAGCCGGATCACCAAGATCCAGTCGTTTCAGCACCGCATATTCATGCATTAATTCGGTCGAAGCGAATATCCGCAATTGCCGCGTTGAGTGCGCGGCGCTGCCATGACAGTCGCGCCGACGGACGGGCGTGGCGCGCCCTCACTAGGCTCGTTCCGGAGCACGCATGAAGGAGCGGCGATGCCGACCGAGGACGACTATCTCAACACGTCGGCGGCGATCCGTGAGGGCGATCTCGATCGGCTTCGTGCGGTGCTGGACGTGGCACCCGAAGTCGTGACGTCGTGGCTGGGCAGCATCGCGCGTACGCCCCTGCAGAGCAATTGTCAATACCTGTGGATCGATCTTGGTCATGCCGCGGTCTCGACTGACGGCCTGACTGCTTGTTGATCTTCTGGTCGTTCGACGAGCTTGCCGTTGATGAAGGTGGCGCCGGCGCGCACGAGGACGACCAAGTG
>JBKPQY010000065.1:0-7940 GCA_046734315.1 Actinomycetota bacterium
TTGCCTGCCCTGAGGCATGGCGCCCCGTGGCATGCCTGCCCCTGCTGAAGCGTAGTCGGGGAATCGCCGACATCAGCAGTCCGACAGCCGCCAGCCCGCACAGCACGGAGATCACCGGCCATGGTCCACGCATGAGCGAGAGCGCCACGCCCCCGAACGCCAGCAGTGCCGACCAGAAGTAGAGGAGCAGCACCGCGCGCCGGTGCGTGTGCCCAATCTCGAGCATGCGGTGGTGCAGGTGCTCCTTGTCCGGCGCGAACGGTGACTGGCCGCGACGTACCCGGCGCACTATGGCGAGGAGCAGATCGACGAACGGGATCGCCAGCACCGCGATCGGCAGGAGCGGCAGCAGCAGCGGCAGCGAGCCCAGCAGGTGGCCGAATGACTGCGGGTCGGCGCTGGTCGTGGCCGTAGTCGCGGCCGCGGACAGCACCAGGCCCAGCAGCATCGACCCGGAGTCGCCCATGAAGATCCGCGCCGGGGAGAAGTTGTGCGGCAGGAACCCGATGCACGTGCCGGCGAGCGCCGCGGTGAGCAGGGTGGGCGTGTTGGCGACGTCGATGTAGTTGTGCGACACCAGGTGGTAGGCGAACACGAAGAACGCGAGCGCGCTGATCGCGGTGACGCCGGCGGCGAGGCCGTCCAGCCCGTCGATGAAGTTCAGCGCGTTGATCGTCAGGACGGTCAGCAGGATGGTGATCGGGATGGCCACGTCGCGCCCGAGTGAGACCGTGCCGGCGTGCCCGATCGGCAGATAGACGGCGGCCATCTGCACGCCGCCCTTGGTGACCATCACACCGGTGGCGGCAACCTGGCCGGCCAGCTTCGTGATCGAGTCGAGCTCGTAGCGGTCGTCCAGTACGCCGATGAAGCAGATGATCGCGCCGGAGACGAGCACCCAGTCGATATCCCAGTTGGCGAAGGTTGCATGCAGCGTCGGCAGCCGGTGCGCCACGAAGATGGCCATCGCGAACCCACCGAACAGTGCCAAACCGCCCAGCCGGGGCGTCGCCACCGCATGCACATCCCGGTCTCGCGGCCTGGCGACCGCTCCCCACCAGATCGCGATGCGGCGCGCCGCCGGGGTGAGCAGGTAGCTCCCGGCGGCGGCGATGCAGCCGATCAGCGCGTACTCGAGACTGGGATGCACAGATCCTCACGTGTTCGCCGAGTCCTGGCTCGCTGACATTACCGCCTCCCGGTGAGCATTCCCCGAACAGTGCTCGGGTGTGCCGTCCCCCAACCGGGCGGCTGGCCGGAAACCTGGCATGGCTAGCCGACGACCGAATCCACTACGCGGCGCAGGTCGTCGAGGGTCACCGCGCCCTGACGCAGCACCCGGGGCGTCTCCGTTCTCACGTCAACGATCGTCGAAGCGACACCGACTGTGGCAGGCCCGGCGTCCAGGTAGACCTGAACGCTGTCGCCGAGCTGCTTCTCCGCGTCATCGATGGTCACCGGCGCCGGTTGCCCGGACCGGTTCGCGCTGGACACCGCCATCGGTCCGGTGCGCTCGAGCAGTTCGAGGGCGACCGGGTGCAGCGGCATACGCACGGCAACGGTGCCCCGGGAGTCGCCGAGGTCCCAGGCGAGCGACGGCGCGTGCTCGACGACCAGGGTCAGCCCACCAGGCCAGAACGCCTCGATGAGCGCCCGCATCTGCGCCGGCACGTAGTTGACCAGCCCGTCGATCGTGTCCCAGGACCCGACCAGGACGGGCACCGGCATGTCGCGGCCACGGCCCTTGGCGGCCAATAGGTCGGCGACGGCGGCCGCGTCGAACGCATCGGCGCCGATGCCGTAGACGGTGTCGGTGGGCAGCACGACCAGCTGGCCGGACTCGACGGCACGCGATGCCGCGTCGATCGCATCGGCGCGGATCTCGCGGTCGGCGCAGTCGTAGCGCAGGGCCATGGCAGTTATCGTGCCGCAGCGCGCATCGCAGTCGTGTAGCGGGGACGGCCGGCCAGGTCTCGATGATCGGCGACATCACGCCAGCCATCACCCAGCAGCGCGGGCACCGCCCGAGCGTGCGTCTCGTCGTGCTCGAGAGCGAGCACTCCGCCGGGGCGGAGCAGCTGCGCCGCCCGGGCGATCACCGCCGGGATGACGGCGAGCCCGTCCACGCCCGCGAACACCGCGTCGGCCGGGTCGGCGCGTACCTCAGGCTCGACGAGCGCGCCGGCCGGAACATACGGTGGATTGCTGACGACAGCGTCAACCAGGCCGGAAAGCTCCGCCAGCAGCGAGGGGTCCGTGACGTCGCCGTCGACGACGGTTAGCCCCGTCGCAGCGGCGTTGCGGTGCAGCCACGGCAACGCGGCAGGCGAGCGTTCGACGGCGTACACCCGAGCGCCGGGCACCTCATGCGCGATCGCCACGGCGAGTGCGCCGCTGCCGGCGCAGAGGTCCACCACAGTTGACGCGGGCGCGAGTGCGGGCAACACGGCGTCGACCAGGAGCTCGGTTTCCGGGCGCGGGATGAACACGCCCGGTCCCACCGCCACGTCGACGTACCGGAACGCGGCGCGCCCGACGATGTACTGCAGCGGCTCACGTGCCGCGCGCCGCTGGACGGCTTGCGCGAACTCCGACGGCACCGGTCCGTCCACAGTGGACAATTGGGATCTCTCGACGCCAAGGCAAGAGGCCAGGAGGAGCTCGGCGTCGATGCGCGGCGACGGCACGCCTGCGGCAGCCAGTCGCCGCGTCGCGTCGTCAACAGCCTGCCTCACGGCGCTTCCTGGCTCTTCGCGCGAGCGCTCATCGCTGCCGTGAGCTGAGCTTCTCGGCCCGGCGCGACGACCCTGCGATGCTCGCTCACGGCGCTTCCTGGCTCTTCGCGCGAGCGCTCATCGCTGCCGTGAGCTGAGCATCTGCACCCCACGAAATCGCTCCGCGATTTCGCGGGGACCCCGCAAAATCTCGGCCCGGCGCGACGACCCTGTGATGCTCGCTCACGGCCCGGCCAGCAGCGCCTCGGTGTCGGCTCGGGCCAGCGCGTCGATCACGTCGTCCAACGCACCGTCGAGCACCTGGTCGAGGTTGTAGGCCTTGAAGCCGACGCGATGATCGCTGATGCGGTTCTCCGGAAAGTTGTACGTCCGTACGCGCTCGGAGCGGTCGACGGTGCGCACCTGTGAGCGGCGGGCGTCGGCCGCAGCGGCCGCTGCCTCCTGCTGGGCGGCGGCCAGCAGCCGGGCCCGCAGCACGCGCATACCCGCCTCGCGGTTCTGGAGCTGGCTCTTCTCGTTCTGCATGGACACGACCGTACCGGTGGGTATGTGCGTAATGCGCACCGCCGAATCGGTGGTGTTGACGCTCTGCCCGCCGGGCCCGGACGATCGGAACACGTCGATGCGCAGGTCGTTCGGGTCGATGTCGATGTCGACGTCCTCCGCCTCGGGCAGCACAAGCACGCCGGCCGCGGACGTATGGATGCGCCCCTGCGACTCGGTGATCGGCACCCGCTGCACGCGGTGGACACCGCCCTCGTACTTCAGCCGGCTCCACACGGCATCGTCCGGCTTGCGCGACCGGACCGCGATGGTCGCCGACTTGATGCCGCCGAGATCGGTCGCGTCCACGTCGAGGGTCTCGGTCGCCCAGCCCCGTCGTTCGGCGTAGCGCTGGTACATACGGAGCAGATCTCCGGCGAAGAGCGCAGATTCCTCACCGCCTTCGCCGGCCTTGATCTCGAGAATCACGTCCTTGCCGTCGTTGGGGTCCTTCGGCAGCAGCAGCTCGCGGAGGCGTTGCTCGAGTTCGGCAATGCGTGCCGCGAGCTGGTCAGCCTCGGCGGCGAACCCCGGGTCGTCGGTTGCCAGCTCACGGGCGGCGGCGAGGTCGGTGCGCGCGGTGTCGAGTTCGCCGGCAGCAGCCTTGATCGGGGCGAGCTCGGCGAAGCGACGTCCCAGGGTCCGCGCCCGGGCCTGGTCAGCGTGCACTGCCGGATCGGCCAGTGCCTGCTCGACCTCGCTGTACTCGGCGAGGAGCTCCGGGAGCTGACTCACAGAGATCCTTCCTGGATTGCGCAAGAACCGCTCGCCACGGACGAAGGATTCTTGCTCGATTGGGGTTTCGGGCGACGAAAGCGGCGCCCGTCCACCATCGGGGGGACGGGCGCCGTCGGGGTAGCTAGGAGTTGCGGACGCGCTTGCCGTAGCGCTTCTCGAACCGGTCGACGCGACCGCCGACGTCGAGGATCTTCTGCTTGCCGGTGTAGAACGGGTGGCACGCCGAGCACACGTCGGCGTGCAGCTGCCCGGACTTGGCCGTGCTGCGCGTGGTGAACGTGTTGCCGCAGGAGCAAGTCACCTGCGTCACCACGTAGTCGGGGTGGATTCCAGTCTTCACGTCAGGGTTCCCTTCGAGAGTGGCGCCGGGTCCTCGCCGCAGGGCGGGGTGAACCGGAGCCGGGATGCGTGTCCAGTCTGCCAGGTTGCAGTCCGGCCGACCAAAACGACGATGTAACGCCCGGGTGGGCGCCCGTGTTCCCTTGAGGTTGCCGGAGCCCTGGCCGACACTGGGGCTGTGGGCAACGCCGTCCTGCTCATCGTCGCGCTGCTGCTGCCCACGGCGCTGGGCGTCGTGGCGCTCGGCGCCGCGCGGGCGGTGCGGTGGTGGACGGAATGGCGCTGCCGGCCCGTCCCACCCGAGCCCATCGAGCAGCTGTGCGCCACGGTGCGGCGGCTGCACGCTCAGCTCGAGGAAGTGGAGAACCAGCCGGCGGCCTTACCGGGCAAGGCCCTGCGGGTGCGCGCACTGCGGGCGGCCTACCTGGACGCACTGTGCACGGCATGCGGCCGCCTCGACGTCCCCGCACCGGCCGGGCATCCCGTCAGGCAGGCGGAGATCTACCGGGTGGAGGCGGATTTGCGCCGGCACGGGCTGGACGTTCGCCCTGCCATGCCGTGACCGCGGTGGTACGGGTCCTCGCGGCAACGCTCCGGCCGGCGCTGCTGCTCCACGGCCAGGTGCCGCCGTACGGCAGGCCTACCCCGGACCTGCGCCTCGGCGCCATCGTGGTGCCCCACGTGGCGGGCCCGCACGTGGAGCCCCCAGATGGCGCGTGACACCGGCTTTCCCGGAGCGGACGTCGAAAACGACTTCCTGCGCGCCCGGCGGCGGCAGGTACTCGGCCGAATAGTTAACCGGCTGCGTCGCGAGCCGGACGATGTCAACCTGGTGCTGCCTTTCGACGAGGTGATCGCCGCGCTCGGGCTGCGCGGTGAGCGCGCGGTCGGGTTGCGCACCATACCCCTGAGCCAGGTTGTGGGCACCCTCGACTCGAGGCACGACTTCGACCGCCGCTTTCGGCCGACGTCCGGCAAGCTGCGCGAGCGCTGGGAGCGGCTCGCACTCGCGCAACGGCGCGGCGAGTCGATACCACCGATCGAGGTGTACCGCATCGGCGAGCTCTACTTCGTCAAAGATGGCCACCACCGTGTCTCGATCGCCATCGCCACCCGGCAGAAGACGATCGAGGCATACGTGACCGATGTGCAAACGGTCGTGCCGGCCGATGGCATCCGGCACCGCGGCGACCTGCTCGTCAAGAGCTATGAGCGGGAGTTCCACGCCCGGGTGCCGTTGCCCGCGCAGGCCCGCGCTGCGATCAGGGTGAGCGACCCGTGGTCCTATGCGCTGCTCGGGGAGACCGTCGAGGCCTGGGGATTCCGGTACCTGCAGCATGAGGGCGGCTTCCTCGACCGAGATGTGATCGCGCGTCGCTGGTACGCCGAGGAGTACGCGCCGGTCGTGCGGATGCTTCGGGAGGCCGACCTGGTCGGCAGTGGGCGCACCGAGGCCGAGGCATACCTGCGCGTGGCGTCCGAGAGGTACCGGCTGCTGCGCACGCACGACTGGAGCGACGAGATCGTCGTCCGGCTCCGGCGCGAGATCAGGTAGTCGACGTCACCGGCTCGGCCAGGGAGAGGTTGGTGCCGTTCGCCGGGTCGAACACATGGCCTCCAGCACGTCGATCGCGGCGTTGAACGTGACACCGTGCGGGCAGTTATCCCGGGAGACGGGTGAGGCGTCCTCGAAGTTCTCCGCCGGGCCGGTCAGCCTTTGACGCCGCCTGCGGTGAGGCCGGAGACGATGCGGCGTTGGAAGAGGAGTACGACGATGACGAGGGGGATGGTGACGACGACGCCGGCGGCCATGATGGAGGTGTAGGGGACGATTCTGGGGTCGGAGCCGCTGAAGGTGGCGATGGCGTAGGTGACGGGGTAGACGTTGGGGTTGCCGTTGGAGAGTTGGCTGGCGAGTAGGTATTCGTTCCAGACGGAGAGGAAGACGAGGATGGCGGCGGTGAACAGGCCGGGGGCGGCGAGGGGGAAGATGACCAGGCGGAAGGCTTGCCCGGGTGTGGCGCCGTCGACTTTGGCGGCTTGTTCGAGTTCCCAGGGCATTTGGGTGAAGAAGCTGGCGAGGACGTAGACGCATAGGGGTAGTGCGAAGGACAGGTCGGGGATGATGAGGGCTTGGTAGGTGCCGAGCCAGTGGATGTTGGTGAAGAACTGGAATAGCGGGGTGACCAGGGCGACGCCGGGGAACATGGACGCGGCGAGGATGAGGCCGAGTACGGCGAATTTGCCGCGGAAGTGGAGTCGGGCGATGGCGTAGGCGCAGGTGACGCCGACGATCATCGCGAACAGGGTGACGACGGCTCCGATGATGATGGAGTTGAGTAGCGCGCGGCCGAAGTGGTTGCCGCCTTGGAAGATGGCTTTGTAGTTCTCGAAGGTGACGTGTTGTGGGTAGAGCGTGTTGTCGTAGGTGAAGTCGACCTGGCGGAATGAGGTGATCAGCATCCAGTAGAACGGTGCCAGGCACCACACCACGATGAGGACCATGCCGAGGGTGCGCCACACGGCGCGCATGTTGACGCGGCGGCGGCGGCGGCGCACCGTCGGCAGGGGGGCCGCGCCGGTGGTGGCGGTTTGGGTGGCGGTGGTCATGCCTTCACCGTCCTGGCCTGGGTCTGGACCACGTTCACGCTGAACACCTTCACCAGCACGAACGCGACCAGGAAGATGAACACGAAGGTGATCGTGGACAGCGCCGCGGCGGCGTTTTGGCTGCTGCGCAGTTCGTTGACGGCCAGGATCGACAAGGTGGTGGTCTGGTTCGCGCCGTGGGTGAGGATGTAGGGCAGGTCGAAGATGCGCAGCACGTCCAGCACCCGGAACAACACCGCGACCAGCAGCGCGGGTTTGACCAGCGGCAGCGTGATCGCGGTGAAGCGTTGCCAGGCGTTGGCGCCGTCCACCCGCGCCGACTCGTACAGCTCGTCGGGGATCACCTGCAGCCCGGCCAGCACCAGCAGCGCGATGAACGGGGTGGTCTTCCAGATGTCGCCGAGCATCACCGTCCACCGCGCCGGCCACACGCTGCCCGTCCAGATGATGTTGGTGCCGAGCACCGAGTTGACCACCCCGTGCGGCTGGAACATGTACTCCCACAACCGGGCGGTCACCGCGGTCGGGATCGCCCACGGCACCAGGATCGCCGCGCGCACGATGGCCCGGCCCTTGAACGCCCGGTGCATCACCATCGCCATCATGGTGCCCAGCACCACCTCGAAGGCCACCGTGATCACCGTGAAGATGAGCGTGGTCTGCACCGACGGCCAGAACTCGTGCCCATTCGTGCCGTTCGGGCAGTTACAGTTGAACCAGTACCGGTAGTACTTCAACCCGACGAACTTGCCGCCCTGCTCGAAGAACCCGGTCGACGGATTAATCCCCGCATCCGCCTTGTCCAACTGCATCGACTTCACCACGGCATACACCACCGGGTAGCCGATCACCACCACCAGCAACACAATCGTCGGCAAAATCAACCGCCACGCCAACCGGGCATCACCCCGGCTAGCCCGCGCCCGCCGCCGACGCCGCTCACGATCCTGCCCGGCCCCTTCAACCTGCTCAGGC
>JBKPQY010000066.1:0-17941 GCA_046734315.1 Actinomycetota bacterium
GACGAGGGCCTCGATGAGCGACGCAGCCGTGGGGCAGCGTTCGAGCAGCTCACCCACGTGTGCCTTGGTGCCCCGCAGCGGCTCCAGCGTCGGCACCCGCACCAGGGACTCGCGGCCGACGTCGAAGATGACGGAATCCCACGACGCCGCGGCGATGGCGGAACCGTAGCGTTGCAGGCACTGCCCGCGGAAGTACGCACGCGTGTCGTCTGGCGGGGTCGACATCGCCTTCTGTGCGGCGCCAGCGGGCAGCAGCGTCTGCATCGCGCCGCGCGCGACCAGCCGGTGGTAGAGACCCTTGTCCGGGCGGACATCGGAGTACTGCAGGTCGACGAGTTGCAGCCGGTGCGAGTCCCAGTCCAGACCGTCGCGATCGCGGTAGCCGTTGAGCAGACGCAGCTTCGCGACCCAGTCGAGCTCGCCGACCAGTTGCATCGGGTCGCTGTCCAGGCGACTGAGCACCGATTCCCATCGCGAGAGGATGTCGGCCGTCTGCTCGTCGACGTCGTCGCCCAGGCGGTCGTCGACAAATTTGCGGGCCCGGTCGAAGTACTCGCCCTGAAGTTCCACCGCGCTGATCGTGCGCCCGTCGACGAGCCGAATCAGGTGCGCCAGCGTCGGGTCGTGCGAGACCTCGTGCAGCTCGCGCACCGGCTGGGCGATCGTGAGGTCGTCCGGCAGGTAACCGTCCTCGATCATGGCCAACACGAGCGAAGTCATGCCGACCTTGAGGTAGGTCGAAATCTCCGACAGGTTCGCGTCGCCGATGATCACGTGTAGTCGGCGGTACCGGTCGGCATCGGCGTGTGGCTCGTCACGGGTGTTGATGATCGGGCGTTTCAACGTGGTCTCGAGGCCTACCTCGACCTCGAAGAAGTCGGCGCGTTGCGAGATCTGGAAACCCGCGGTGCGCCCGTCCTGACCGATGCCGACCCGTCCCGCGCCGGTGATCACCTGCCGGGACACGAAGAACGGCACCAGGTGGCGCACGATCGACGCGAACGGCGTCGACCGGTTCATCAGGTAGTTCTCGTGCGCGCCGTACGAGGCTCCCTTGTTGTCGGTGTTGTTCTTGTAGAGGTTTATGGGAGTGCCGACTCCCGGCATCGACGCGACCCGACGCGCTGCATCGGCCATGATCAGTTCGCCGGCCTTGTCCCAGCGCACCACGTCGATCGGCGTCGTGACCTCAGGGGTCGAGTACTCAGGATGCGCGTGGTCGACGTACAGGCGCGCGCCGTTGGGCAGGATGACGTTGGCCATCCCGGCGTCCTCTTCGGCCTCGATGAACTCTTGAGCAACGCCCGGCCCTCCGCCGAGTTCGAAGCCGCGGGCGTCCCGCAGCGGCGACTCCTCCTCGAAATCCCAGGCCGCCCGTCGCGCGCGCCCGGCGGGCAACGTGCTCGCGTACGCGTTCACGACCTGCGCGGAGAGCAGCATTGCGTTGGCGGACGGCTGGCCGGGCAGGCTCACGCCGTACTCGACCTCGGTGCCCATGACCCGGCGAACGCTCATTCTTCAAGGCTACGGCTCGGGCCGACCGATCTGCGCTGCGACGGTGCGCCAACCCAAGGCCGCCCAAGCTAACGATGTGATATCGAATCCCGGATCTCGCACTAATGCGCATGGTTCGCGCGTCCTAAGGGTAGAGAAGCGAGTAACCATCGCGGCCATCTGGGACGGCGGGAGGACGCACCGTGAGCGAGCAGCACAGGGTGGGCGCGCCAGGCCGAGAAGGGCAGCTGACAGCAGCGATCAGCGCTCGCGCGAACAGCCAGGAGGGCGGCGTGACGACAAACCCGCTACGTGCCGGCGCCAACACGCACCGGTCGGCTCGGACGACCACGACCAAGGCGCACTCCGAAGACGTGGTGAACTGGCTGCACGATGCATCGCAGCGGCTGCTGGAGGCGCGACTGGCTCGCGCCCTCGAGCAGCGACGGGAAGCCGGATAAGCGAAAGCGAGCCGAAGCGGCGCGACGCCCGGGCGCACGGCCCGCAGGACTCGGCGCCACGCCGATCGGCCTCGTTCACAAGTCTCGCGGGGCCGGCAATCCGTTAATGCAGCCCGGCGAGGAAGCTGTGCGTGATCGCGACGGCCACCTTGGACGTCTGGCCGTCGTAGACGAACACTGCGAAGGCAAGGTCGCCGCGGTAGCCCGCGAACCAGCCGTGTGAACGCGGCGGCGTCGCTGTGCCGTATTCGGCGGTGCCGGTCTTGCCCGCGACGTCGCCGGGCAGATCGGCGAGCTGGGTGGCCCGCCCACTGGTCACTGTCGCCCGCATCAGGTCGCGCAGCGCTGCTGCCGTCCGCTGTGGCAGCAGCGATCCGGCCCGGGCCTGGTCCCCCACGACCAGCGACGGCGCAACCGGGCGCCCCGACTGCACCGCGCCGGCGGCTTCGGCCATGGCAAGGGGGCTGACGAGGACTCGGCCTTGCCCGATCGAGTCCGCCGCCTGCTCGGTGAGCCCGATCGGTGGCGGGACCGAGCCGCTGAATGATTCGACCGGTAGCCGCCACGGCTCGCCGAGACCGAGCCGCCGGGCGGCAGCGCCGAGCGCGGTCGGCTGCAGCGCCAGGCCCAATGTCATGAACGTCGTATTGCACGACATGGCGAACGCGGTGCGCAGCGGCACGACACCGAGGTCGAAGCGATCGTCGTTGACGAATACGCGCCCGTCGACCGTCTTCGTTCCCGGGCACGGTTCGGGTGTGTTCGCGTTCAGCGCACCACCGGCTAGTGCGGCCTCCGCGGTGACGATCTTGTAGCTGGAGCCCGGGGGGTATTGCCCGGCCAGCGCGATGTCGCCGGGCGTCGAGGCGGAGTTCGCAACCGCGAGGATGCGGCCGGTCGCGGGCTGCAGGGCCACGATCGCGGCGGACTGGGGCACCGCGCTCAGCGCGTTGTCGGCGGCGGTCTGCACGGCACGGTCGAGCGTGAGCTGCACCGGCTTGCCCGGCTTCGGCGTGTCTAGACTCACGAGCTTGCGCACGGGCGTCGCGTCGGCGTCGGCCGCGTAGACGTCGATGCCCGGCGTGCCGGCGAGCTGCGCGCCGAAGACCCTTTGCAGTCCGTCCAGCCCGGTCTGGTCGCCGTCACGCACCCGCCCGGCCGACGCCCTGACAATATCTGCCGTCGCCGGGCCTACATGGCCGAGCAACGGCTGGGCGAATCGGCTGGTCGGGCCGAGCAGCTCGGTACCGGTGCGGAACACCGTTCCGGGCAGTGGATGAATGATCGGCCGCACGGCCTCATAGGCTGGCTTGCGCAGCGTGACGACGTCGACGAAGGCGTCCCTGCTCGGTGCGCGTTTCACGCTGCGGGCGATGTCCGCCGCGCTGATGTGCAGCGTGGCTGCCAATGTGGCCGCGAGTGCATCGAGGTTCTTGACCCGTGAGGGTTGGATGCCGACGTAGACGACCGGGGTCTCGGCGAACAGCGACTGTCCGGCGGCGTCCTGGACCTGCGCCCGGGGTGGCTGGGTGCGGCGCGCGAGCAGGTGCTGGCCGGCGCGAAGAGCAGGGTGCAGTGCACTCGGCGTCCACGCGACGGTCCAGGCACCGTCCTTGTTGATGACTTGCAGCCTGCCCTGGTAAGTCCACGGTGTGCCTACCCCGGGCACCGACCACGACGCACGGAACTGCGCCGTCGCGCCGTGTTGTGATGTGACGCGCAGCGTGCCGGCCGGATTGCCGAGGCTCTTCAGGCTGCTGGCGATGACATCGGCGGCGCCGGCCTCGTCGGACGTCGCGGCCGCCGCCGCCGTTGCATCGTCGCGCCCGAGCGCATCCAGGAATCGCTGCGCCGCCGCCCTCTCAGGAGACGTCCCGTGGCTGCACGCGGCAAGCAAGGAGCAACCGAGCAGCGACGCGACCGCGACTGCGACGACCGGACGCACGTGAGGCAGCCAACCACAACGCGATGAGCGCTCGCGCGGGTTATAGATACTGTCGCGCGGGTTATAGATACTGTCCGGTGTTGCCGACCGTGTCGATCGATCTGCCCGCGTCCGGGCCCTTGCCGGACACCAGCGTGCGGATGTAGACGATCCGCTCGCCCTTCTTGCCCGAGATGCGAGCCCAGTCGTCCGGGTTCGTCGTGTTCGGCAGATCCTCGTTCTCGCGGAATTCGTCGACACACGCCGCCAGCAGGTGCGACACGCGCAGGCCCTTGTTGCCGGACGTTAGCAGGTCCTTGATCGCCATTTTCTTCGCCCGGTCGACGATGTTCTGGATCATCGCCCCCGAGTTGAAGTCCCGGAAGTACAGCGTCTCCTTGTCGCCGTTCGCGTAGGTGACCTCGAGGAACCGGTTCTCCTCGGTCTCGGCGTACATGCGCTCCGTAGTGCGCTGGATCATCGCCGCCACCGTGGCTTGGACGTCACCGCCGTGCTCGGCCAGGTCCTCGGCGTGAATCGGCAGCGTCGTGGTGATGTACTTCGAGAAGATGTCGCGGGCCGCCTCGGCGTCCGGCCGTTCGATCTTGATCTTGACGTCCAGCCGGCCCGGTCGCAGGATCGCAGGGTCGATCATGTCCTCACGGTTCGATGCGCCGATCACGATGACGTTCTCGAGGCCCTCGACGCCGTCGATCTCGGACAGCAGTTGCGGCACGATCGTGTTTTCGACGTCGGAGGAGACACCCGAGCCGCGGGTGCGGAAGATCGAGTCCATCTCGTCGAAGAACACGATGACCGGCGTACCCTCGCTCGCCTTCTCGCGAGCCCGCTGGAATACCAGCCGGATGTGCCTTTCGGTCTCGCCGACGTATTTGTTGAGCAGCTCTGGGCCCTTGATGTTCAGGAAGTACGACTTCGCCGTAGAACCGTCACCACGGGCCTCTTCGACCTTCGTGGCCAGCGAGTTGGCCACCGCCTTGGCGATCAGCGTCTTGCCGCAGCCGGGCGGCCCGTACAGCAGGATGCCCTTCGGCGGGCGCAGCTCGTGCTCGCGGAACAGGTCGGCGTGCAGGAACGGCAGTTCTACGGCGTCGCGGATCGCCTCGATCTGCTTGGCCAGCCCGCCGATATCGGAATAGTCGATGTCGGGGACCTCTTCGAGGATGAGCTCCTCGACTTCGCTCTTAGGGATGCGCTCGTATGCGTACGCGGACCGCGGCTCGAGAAGCAGCGAGTCGCCGCTGCGCAGCGGGCTGCCGCGCAGGACGTCGGCGAGGTAGATCACCCGCTCTTCGTCCGTGTGCCCGATGACCAATGCCCGCTCGCCGTCGTCGAGCAGCTCTTTGAGCATCACGATCTCGCCGGCGCGCTCGTACCCGCGGGCGGCGACGATATTCATCGCCTCGTTGAGCATGACCTCCTGGCCGTGCCGCAACTCGTCGAGCTTCACTTCCGGTGACACCGCGACGCGCAGCTTGCGCCCGCCGGTGAAGATGTCCACCGTGCCGTCGTCGAACCGTTCCAGGAAGACGCCATAGCCGCTCGGCGGCTGCGCCAAGCGGTCGATCTCCTCCTTCAGCGCGACGACCTGGTCGCGGGCCTCGCGCAGCGTCTCGACGAGGCGCTCGTTGCGCTCACCGAGACTCGCGACCCGCGCCTGGGCGTCCGCGAGCCGCTCTTCCAGTATGCGCATGTGCCGTGGCGACTCGGCGACCTTCGCCCGAAGCAGTTCGACCTCCTGCTCGAGGAAGGCGGTGCGCCGGCGTGCCTCGCGGCTGTTTTCGTCGTCGTCACTTGAGCGGAACGTGTCGTCGGACTCGTGAGCCATGCGGGCCACCTCCACTCGTGTGGTTCGCGAAAATCCACCCTACACAGCGGGGCCAATCCGGGGATGCATCTACCCTCTCTATGGAAGAACCCGAAACCGATCGGAAACATGCGAGAGATCAGGGAACACCGTTGAGCGAGCCACTGCGCGTCTGGATCGATCAGGATCTGTGCACGGGGGACGGTCTGTGCGTCCAGTACGCACCCGAGGTGTTCGAGTTCGACGTGGACGGTCTCGCATACGTGAAGACCGAGGGGGGCGAGCTGCTCGCCGCCAAGCGCGCTGCAGCCGATGTACCTCCTCGGCTGCGCCTGGACGTGATCGACTCGGCGAAGGAGTGCCCTGGCGAGTGCATCCACGTCGTTCGCTCCGATGACGGCACCGAGGTTGCCGGGCCAAACGCTGTCTAATCCCGCCGGGGGCGGGCCCCCGTCTCCACCGCTCGCTCCGCTCGGGTGGATCCGGGTCTCCGCTCCGCGCCTGGCGGCGCGGGCCGCGTCGCGGCGGCGGGGCTCTTCGCGCAACCGCTCATCGCCGTCCAATCCGCCGGGGCGGATCCCCGTCTCCACCGCTCGCTCCGCTCGGGTGGATCCGGGTCTCCGCTCCGCGCCTGGCGGCGCGGGCCGCGTCGCGGCGGCGGGGCTCTTCGCGCGAGCGCTCATCGCCGTCTATTCCCGCCGGGGCGAATCCCTGTCTCCACCGCTCGGGTGGATCCGGGTCTCCGCTCCGCGCCTGACGGCGCGGGCCGCGTCGCGGCGGCGGGGCTCTTCGCGCAAGCGCTCATCGCGGCTTTCCAACTTTCGGCGTGTCGCTGGGGGTGTGCCACTGTATACGGATGATACTAGAGGGTTCGATGTTGCAGTTGTGAACAGTGTGATTCCGTCGTACGGTGATTCGCGGTCGACGGAAGGATCGTCATGTCACGCCTGCCCCCGTCCCAAGCGGACCAACCGATCCCCCAATCGCCAGGCCGTGCCGGGCGGATGATCCGCCGGCTCGGTGTGCTCGGCATCTGTGCGACGATCGCCACCGGCGTCCTGCTCGAACTACGGCACACCTCGACGGCCTCTGCCGATCCGTCGGCTCACGACTGGTACCGGCTGCGGGTATGCGAGTCGGGCAACAACTACCGGATCAACACCGGCAACGACCACTACGGGGCATACCAGTTCGACCTGCCCACCTGGCGCAGCGTGGGCGGTCGTGGCTACCCGAACCAGGCGTCCCCTGCCGAACAGGACGCGCGCGCGCTCATGCTCTACCGGATGCGTGGCTGGCAGCCGTGGCAATGCGCGGCAATCGTGGGACTGCGTGAGGATCGCGACGCGCGATCCGGGCGGATCAGCGACATCACGGTGGCGGGTGGAGGCGGCTCGGCGTCCCCCAGCACTCGCAGTTCCCACGTGTGGCCCGGTGTCTATTACTCGCTCGGTGACAACAGCGCAGGTATCAGGCAGTGGCAGCTGCAGATGCGCGCACGGGGGGCGCCCCTGACGGGAAGCGGGCAGTTCGGCCCGCACACCCTCGCCGTGGTCAAGGCGGTGCAACAGCAGAACGGCCTGAAGGTGACCGGCCTGCTCGGCCCG
Source organism: Actinomycetota bacterium (assembly GCA_046734315.1). Taxonomy (GTDB): domain Bacteria; phylum Actinomycetota; class Actinomycetes; order Mycobacteriales; family Jatrophihabitantaceae; genus DASXRA01. The sequence continues at coordinate 7,315 of JBKPQY010000066.1, forward strand.
AACACGTGGGCGCTCGCCTGGAACGGCCGCTACCAGCCCGGTGGCGCGGCGGTGGCACCCGCGCCGCGGCCGACCCCCAAGCCGGCGCCGCGGCCAACCTCGAAGCCGGCGCCGCGGCCGACCCCGAAGCCCGCGCCCCACCCTGCGCCGGCGAAGGTGAAGGCGCCGGCATGGACCGCCCCGCAGTACTACTCGCTCGGCGACAGCAGCGTGACGATCAAGGCATGGCAGCAGCACATGCGCACGCGTGGTGCGCCGCTGCGAGTCACCGGCCAGTTCGGCACGAACACGCTCGCCGTGGTCAACGCCGTACAACAGCAGAACCACCTGAAGGTGACCGGACTCCTGGGGCCGATGACGTGGAAGCTGGCCTGGACAGGCAGCTATCGCAGGCCGCCGGCCGTTCCCGCGCTGACCGGTCAGCAGTACTTCTCGTCCGGTGACACCAGCCCGGCCATCAAGGCCTGGCAGCTTCAGATGCGCTCGCGTGGTGCGCCGCTCACCGGAAGCGGGCAGTTCGGGCCGAACACGCTCGCCGTCGTCAAGCGCCTCCAGCAGGTGAACCACCTGAACGTGACGGGAGTGCTTGGCCCCGAGACTTGGAAGATGGCCTGGCTCGGCGCGTACTGAGTACCCGGCGAGCGCGGACCCTCGTTTCGCTCGTCGCCTACTCGGCGCCTTTCGCGGGGCGGCGCTGCCGAGGCGGTGTCGTCACGCCCGGCGCCAGGCGGCGGGCCATGACCAGGAATGCGGTGTGGCCGATCATCCGGTGCTCCGGGCGTACCGCGAGGCCGACGACGTGCCAGCCGCGCATGAGGGACTCCCACGCGGCCGGCTCCGTGTAGCCGCCGTGCTCGCGTAGCGCCTCGACCAGCCGCGACAGCTGGGTCGTCGTCGCTACGTAGCCGAGCAGCACACCCCCGGGGCGCAGCGCGTCCGACACCTGCGGCAGCACCTCCCAGGGCGAGAGCATGTCGAGGACCACCCGGTCGGCAACCTCCCTGGCCGGGTGGCCGGCGACGTCGGCCACCCGCAGGGTCCAGTTCTGCGGACGGCAGGCGTAGAACGTCTCGACGTTGCGGGCGGCCACCTCGGCATGGTCGGCGCGGCTCTCGTACGAGATGACCCGCCCCGACGGACCGACCGCGCGCAGCAGGGAACAGGTGAGTGCGCCAGACCCTGCGCCCGCCTCGAGCACAACGGCGCCCGGGTGGATGTCGCCCAAGGTAACGATGTGGGCGGCGTCCTTCGGGTAGACGACGGCCGCACCCCGCGGCATCGACAGCACGAAGTCTGTGAGTAGCGGCCGCATCGCGAGGTACGGCGTACCGGACGTCGAGGTGACGACGCTGCCTTCAGGCGCACCGATCAGTGCGTCGTGCTCGATCGCGCCGCGATGGGTGTGAAACAGCTTGCCGGCTTCGAGGGTGACGGTGTGCTGCCGGCCTTTCGGGTCGGTGAGCTGCACGCGCTCGCCGCCCGAGAAAGGCTTCGACGTCACGCGGCCGGCCCGGTGAGCTGGGCGACGAGGTCCTTCGAGGAGAGCACGCCCGCGAACGAGCCGTCCGGGTGCAGCACCAGATACTCGTTGGCAGGCGTGGTGCGAAGTGCGGTGAGCAGGTCGTCACCGGCGAGGTCGACACCTAGCACCATCCCTCGCTCCAGAGGCCGGGCCATCTCGGCGACGCGAACCCACGGCCGCTGCTCGAGCGGCACCGCCGCAATGCGCACCTCGTCGACGATCGCCTGTGGGCGGTCGCCGGAGTCGACGACGACCAAGCCGCCGACGCGTGCCTCTCCGGCGCGGCGGATCGCCTCGGAAACGGGCAGGTCAGGGTGCACGAGCAGTCCGGGGCGTAGCAGCCGGCGTACGGAAAGCTGCGGCAGCCGCTGCTCCAGCTCGGCGACGCGCAGCGACTGTGTGGCACCGATCCAGATGAACGCGCCGAGCAGCAGCCCGAACAGGCCGGTGCCGATACTCCAGTTGAAGCCGCCGATGTCGAGCAGCAGCGCCGAGCCCGCGACCAGAACGGCCAGCACGCGTCCCGTCCACGCGGCCACCCGCGTACCGGTCAGCCGTGAGCGAGTGGCGCCCCACACACCTGCGCGCAGCGCCCGTCCGCCGTCGAGCGGCAGCCCGGGCAGCAGATTGAAGAGGGCGACCACGAGGTTGCTCCATACCAGCAGGGCCAGCAGGACCGAGAGCACCGAGGCGCCGGGCACGAACCCGTGCCCGAGCCAGGCGAGGCCGGCCAGCGCCAGCGACGCCAAGGGCCCGGCGAGCGCGATGAGAACCTCGTCACGAGGACGCCGGATTTCACCCTCGATCTCAGACACGCCACCGAGCAGGAAGATCACGACACGGTTGACGGGCTGGCCCAGCACGAGGCTGATCGCCGTGTGGCCCAGCTCGTGAGCGAGCACACACAGCGCGAGCAACACGGCGAAGACGAACGCGTACAGATACGCCATCGGGCGGCTGAGGCCGTCGACCAACTCATAGATGATGCCGTTGTAGGTGATCGTGATCAGCGTCGCGATAAGTACCCAGGACGGGGCGAAATACAGCGGAACGCCACGGAAGCTCCCCACCGGTAGCAGCCTGTCACCGGTGGGGCGGGGCGGACGGTTCATGCTCATTGCCAGCGATGCTACGGCGCCTCATCGTGAGTCGGGTTAGCGTACGGAGCGTGAGCGACAGCGACGATCTACAGAGCCGCATCGAGGCTCAGATCGCCGCTAACCGGCGCAGCCGCCGCCACGCCCACGCGCGGCGGCCTGCGACACCTGCCGAGAGAGCGCGGCCGTCGCCCGGACGGGCGCCCCAGCCGGCGTCGCCGCTGGACGAGACCCAGATCATCGAGGCCATCCCGCCCGACGAGAAGGGCGAGATCTCGCCGCCGCCTCGCCGGCGCCCGCGGCGACAATTCGCGTTCCCCATCCGACTGTTCGTGCTGCTCGCCGTGACGGCGCTGCTCGCGGTGGGGCTGCGCGCATTCGTCGTCGAGCCGTTCTGGATTCCGTCCGAGTCGATGGAACCGACGCTGCACGGCTGCGCGGGCTGCGACAACGACCGGCTTCTCGTCGACCGGCTCTCCTACCACCTGCACGCGGTGCACCGCGGCGACATTGTCGTGTTCCACCGCCCGCCCGGCGTAGACGCCACGGAGAAGGTGCTGATCAAGCGGGTCATCGGCCTGCCCGGCGAGACGGTGAGCGGCCACGACGCGAAGGTGTGGATCGGCTCGCGATCACTCGAGGAGTCCTACGTCAATCGCGCGTGTCACGGCACAGCTGATTTCAGCCCTGTGACGGTGCCCTCGGGTCGCTATTTCGTGATGGGCGACAACCGATGTGATTCGACCGACAGCCGGGTCTTCGGCGCGATTCCCGGGTCGTCGATCATCGGCCGGGCGTTCCTGATCATCTGGCCGCTCAGCCGGATCCAATGGCTCTGACGCTCGCGCCTGCGCGAAATTGTCAGAGAGCAGTTCTAGTGTCTCGGAGCATGACGGAGACGATGGCGGTGGCGGCATTGCCCGATGCGGTGATCGGCTCGCTGTCGCCGTCGCGTGCGTCGGACTTCAAGACCTGCCCGTTGTTGTACCGGTTCCGCACCATCGACCGGCTGCCCGAGGCGCCGTCGCGCGCGGCGGTAAGGGGCACGGTGGTGCACACGGTGCTGGAGCGCTTGTTCGACCTGCCTTCGGCGCAGCGCACCGTCCGCGCCGCGCAGCAGCTCGTCGAGCCGGCGTGGCGTGCCCTGTTGGCCGAGGAGCCCGAGCTTGCCGCCCTGTTCGCGGACGAGGCCGACCTGACCGCCTGGCTCGACTCGGCGAGTGAGCTCGTCGAGGGCTACTTCGCGATCGAGGACCCGTCCCGGTTGGAGCCGGCTGCGCGCGAAGAACTTGTCGAGGCGGTGATCGACGGGCTGCGGCTGCGCGGCTACGTCGACCGCCTCGACGTCTCGTCGTCCGGCGACGTGCGAGTTGTCGACTACAAGACGGGCACGATCCCTCGCGAGGCGTTCGAGGCCAAGGCCTTGTTCCAGATGAAGTTCTACGCGCTAGTGCTGTGGCGCACCCGCGGCGTCGTGCCGCGGCAGTTGAAGCTGATCTACCTGTCCGATCGCGACACGCTCACCTACATGCCGGAGCAGGACGAACTCGTCCGCTTCGAGCGCACCCTGAAGGCGATCTGGGTGGCCATCGCGCGGGCTGCCGAGGCGCGCGACTTCCGTCCGAGTCCGAGCCGGCTGTGCGACTGGTGCGATCACCAGGTCCGCTGCCCCGCCTTCGGTGGGACACCGCCACCGTTCCCGGCCGACGCGCTGAGCCGCATCGACCGAGATCGGCGGGATCCCTCCGAGCCCGCGATCCAGCCCGAACTCTGACGGGCCGAGCGCAGAGACAAGCAAGACGGTGCCATTCGGCTTGAGAGTGCGCCGCATGGCAGCGTGATCGAGAGGCACCAACCGGCGGATATGAGGCGCACACTGCACACATGGCGACGGGTGATGCGTCCGCAGAGATGCCTGCCGCGATCGACGCGCTGGCGACCGAGATCGGGGGCATGCGGGCCACGGTGCGGGGCATGCGGGCCACGGTGCGAGGCATGCACGCCGAATTGCGGCAATATCCGCGCGAGACCAGTGAGTACCGCGCCGCGGTGCACGAGATCGCTGGTGCGACGCTAGAGCTGATCGACGCGCAGGACCGGCTAGGTGAGATGTGGCTCGCACACCGGCGGCAGGCGGCGGCAGAGCTACTGCAGCGCGACCGAACGCGCACGCGGCGCCAGCTGTGGTTGCTCACCGAGGCGGTCACGCTCGTCGGCGTGCTGATCGTGCTGCTCGCGGCGACGGGCGCCGTCGACACGTCGAAGCTTGCGATCGGCGTGCCGCTGCTGCTCGCCAGCGCGTTGATGGCTACCTCGATGCGACCGTCGACGGCGCGCGATGCAGGACGGCACGCCTTGGACTTGCGCAAGGCGGTCGCCGTGGCGGTGCTGGCCGTGCTCGCGCTTCTCGGCGCCCTGGTATGGCCCCCGCTTGGCTATGCGTGCGTGCTTGCCCTCGCGGTCGCCGCCGTGCCGATTCTTGCCGCCTTGCAGACGCGGCAGCGGCGCTCGGTAGAGGGCGGTGCACGACGTGGATGAGACGGCGAGGACCGGTGACCCGCAACGGACGCACGATTTCGCGGCGCAGCTCAACGCCGTCCGTGCGGACATCGGCGAATTGCTACGCGCGGTGCGACTCATGGGCCAGCAGGTGAACTGGCTGATGGACAACGCCTTGATCACTGCTGAGGCGCCGATCAGCGACCTCGACGAGGACATCGACGAAGCGACGGTGGCGCTGGCCGCGACGGTCGAGCGCGGTGAGGAGTTCCGGAGTCAGCTGCTGGACGGCATCACCCGCAACGACTTGCGGCGGGAGGTCGAACGGCACGCGGATTGGCAGCGCCGCCTCGACGACCAGTACGCCGCGCTCGTCGCGCTGAGCGCGGCGGTTGTGTCAGACGACGAGCAGATGGCACTGCGCGCCGCGGAGGAGTTTCCCGCGGCCGCGCGGGCCCTGCGCGATCTGGCGAGGGAGGGCCCGCGGCTGGAGGCGGCCGCCCGCAACGCCACGCAGCGCCTCGAGGCCGACGACGATATACGCAGTGCGCACAGCCCGGACATCGACGCCGTCGGGACGGCCTGGCAAGAGTTGTACCGCCGGCTGCGGGCCGTTGTCGACGAGGGCGTCGCGAAGCGTTCGCTGTTCCCCGCGTGGTTCCGCAACAGCCTGGGACTCGCCCCGTCGCCGGATCAGCCGACGCTGTGGTTCGAGCTGGCCACTGAGGTCCGCGCCTACCGGATCACGTATGGCGTCGTCGCCGACGACTCGGTACTCGGCGCGCCGCCTGCTGCCGACTCGTCCAGGCGACGCGTCGCATGGTATCGGCGGCTTTCCGAGGGGTTGGCTCGCCTCAGCTGATGATAATCAGTGGGATCGCCGTCTCGGCCGGCGTCATCGAGCCGTGGTACGCGACGAGCTTGCCGGCGAGTTCCGGCTCATGCTTGGTGGCCAGCACCGCGTAGTCGCCGCGGCACACCGCGACGACGTCGCCGATCCGCGCCAGATGTTGCTCGGGGACGGCGCCGAACCAGCCGGCGGCGACCGCCTCGTCGCGGCTGACCACGTCCGCGGCGTCGCCGAGCACCGCGCGCCACGCCGCGATCACGTCCTCGCGGGCGCCGCGGCGGGTGTGCAGATAGCGCACCCGCGCCTCGCCGGCCACGATGCGCACACCGCGCCGCAGCCGCCGGTCGGTGTCGGCGTCGACACGGTGGTCGGCCGGCACGTTCAGCCCGCCGTGGTCGGCGGTGACGAGCAGCGCCGCGTCGGCGGGCAGGCCGTCGACGAGCCGCGCGAGCAGCCGGCCCACCTCGGCCACCGCCTCCTGCCACGGCGGTGAGTCGATGCCGGCAAGGTGTGCCGTCGTGTCCACAGCCGCGTGGTAGCCGTACACGAGGCGCGCCGGGCCGGACAGTTCTGCGAGCATTGCCTCGGCCAGCGCATCGTCGTCGGCAGCGCCGACGTACCGTGCGCCCCGGTAGGCGGCGATGGTGAGGCCGCTGCGTGCGAAGTCCGGCCGGGAGACGACGGTCGTCGCGATGCCTGCCGCTGCCGCCATCTCGAACTGCGTCGGGATCGGCTGCCATACGGCCGGGTCAGGGTCGGCGCGCCAGTCGATATGAGTGAGCACCCGCCGGGTACCCGGCACGTTCACCCGGAACCCGACGATGCCGTGCGCGCCGGGTAGGGCGCCGGTGCCCAGCGACACCAGGCTGGTCGGTGTCGTGGACGGGAAGCAGGTGGCGATCTCACGCAACTCACCGAGCCGGCCGGTGTGGACGTCGGCGAGCATCGGCGCCACCCGGGCGGCGCTGGCCAACAAGTGGTAGCCCAGCCCGTCGACGAGCAGCACCCCGATGCGCCGGACATCGGGCAGCGCGAGCGGCTCGACATCGCCCGGAACGCCCAACGTGGCGAGCGCACTCGGCAGCACATCGGCAATCGTGGTGATCATCGGTGCGTCATCGCCATGATCGCTGCCTCGCGTCGACGAGCGCAGCGAGGTCGGCGACGGTGACACCCGCCAGCGTGGGCACGACCGTACGTCCCGGTACGGCGTCGAGCGGCACTTCGCTGGGTACGGCGAGGACGACGCAGCCGGCCGCCTCGGCGGATGCGATGCCGAGCGGCGAGTCCTCGATCGCGACGGTGTTCGCAGGCAGGACGTCGAGCAGCTCGGCAGCGCGCAGGTAGGGGTCCGGCGCCGGCTTCTGGTGGGCCACCTCGTCGCCGCACACGGTGGCCGCGAAGTATTCGCGACCGATCATGTCGAGCGCGATATCGGTCAGCCGCCGATGGGTGGAGGTGACAAGCGCCGCAGGCACGCCGGCCTGATGGACCGCAACCAGCAACTCGCGCGCGCCCGGCTTCCACACGAGGGCCGTGCGGAACAGCTCGGCCGCACGCTCGAGCAGGTACGCACCGCTGCTCTCCGGATCGGCGTCGATGCGCAGGTCGTCGTGCATGATCGCGATGGATCGGGCGAGACTCGAGCCGACCATACGCCGGCGTGCGGTGTCGGACAGCTCGCCGCCCAGGTAGTGCGCCAGGTCGTCCAGCGCGACATCCCAGATCTTCTCCGAGTCGAGAAGCGTGCCGTCCATGTCGAACAGCACGGCTTGGAGCGAACCCCCCATGTTTACTGAGGTTCCGTCATTAGGTGGCCTCCCGGGTACACAATGGGTACACATCAGGGACGACCGAGCGCATGGTTTCGGCGAGCGCAACGCGGCCGGCCCGCTCGTCGTCGGGCTTCAGGTAGGCGTAGACGCGGTAGGTGATCTCCGGGCTGGAGTGGCCCAGCCAGCGGGAGACGGCGACGATGGAGACGCCGCGCGAGATCAGGCAGGCGCCGAAGTAGTGGCGTAGCGAATGTGGCGAGATGGTGAATCCGACAGCGCGCTCGATGTCGTCGAAGACATGTCCGGCGATCGACTTGGTCAGTGGACGGCCTATGGTGCTGCTGAAGATCAACCCGTCACGGCGCGGCCAGTAGCGGATCTGCTCGGCGAGGGCGTTGAGGACGGTGTCGTCGGCCGGAATGTCACGGGCTGACGAGCCGGTCTTGAGCCGGCCCATGTCACCGCCGGGTCTGCGCTGCTGTCGTACCCGCACCGTGCGGCGTAGGAAGTCGACGTCCTCGACGCGCAGCCCGCATGCTTCGCTGATCCGCAACCCGAGCCCGAGAAGGGTGATCACCAACAGTCGGTAGTGCTCCGGCGTTGCTTGGAGAACTACGGTGACGTCCTCGTCGGTGAGGTGGACGTCGCGACGGCGGGGCGCGGTCGGAGCCCTGACCCGCTTGGCGGCGTTGGAGGCAGTGAGTCCGTCGGCCAGTGCGGCGTCGAGGAGTTGCCGGACCTGACGCAGCACCTGCCCGACCGTGCCAGGCGCGAGCGTCTGCATCCAGGTCGCGACGGCGCTCGCGATCACGCTGGGCTTGATCGCCCCGACCGGGTACTTACCGAGCGTGGGCAGGATGTGCCGATCCAGAACCGCACGCTTGCGGACCCGGGTGCTGTCCGCGGCGAGGTTGTGCGAGTGCGCTCTCCAGTGCTCTTCGGCGAAGGCTCGGAGGGTGATTGAGGCGCGCTTGGCGTCGATGTAGCTGCCGGTCAGCTTGGACGCCTCCACCGTGGTCAGGAAGCGTTCGGCGTCCAGCTTGCGACTGAACACCTTGACCAGCTGCGTGCCATCGGGGTCACGGTAGCGCGCGTACCAGCGCAGCTGCCCGTTGCGGGTGCGCTTCTCGATGCTCGCCACGGCGGTACCTCCTGTCTGCGGGTTGATCCTCGCACCGGGCTGTGATGGAACGCGTGGGTCACCGTGCGTGCAGCTCGTGGTCGAGGCGATCGAGCAGCCACGCCCGTGCCATCGTCGACATCGGCAGGTGCTTCTCGCGGGCAAGCTTTTGAAGCGCGGCGTACTGCTCCTCGCTGAGCCGCACATTGAACAGTCGCGACTGGAGGTTCGGTCTGCTCACCCGTGTTCCCTTCGGGTACGGCTCGCGCGAATCTGCCTGCTGCTCAACTCTTCGTGCGTCAGCGCGAAGCGCCGCCATCGTCTTCGGGTCGATCTTCTTCGCCATGGGTCACCTCCGCGTGGTAGGTCGCGAGGTCGCGTCCGGACGCAGGCCACGCGTTGAGCCCGTGCAGGTCGCCGCCGAGATCGCGGTACGCGATAACGACGAGCAGCCGGGCGGCCGACGGCGACCAGCCCACGAACCCAGACGCGCCGACGCGCGAACTGGGGTACGGCGTGATCTCGACGAGATGTTCGTCGGCGAGCACCTCCTGCGTCCAGCTTGGGTCGATGTCGAGCGCGCCCGGGTAGCGTTGCGACCTGGTGCTGATGTACTCCGCGTCCTCTTCCGTCCAGAGGAACGGCGCTTGCTCAGTGTAAGACAACGTCTTACCCGTCGCCTAGTCCGCCGCTTGGCCGTGTCTCGATCCACCTCCGCAGCTCGCGTCTCGGGTATCGGACGTGGCGGCCGAACTTGAGGCTGACGGGTCCCTTGCCGGTTGATCTCCACCAGCGCAGCGTGGCGACCGGGATGCGCAACAGCTCGGCGGCTTCCTTGATGTTGAGGAAGTCGAACTCCTCGGCGTCCATGGTGGTGCCCTTTCGGTCGTAGTCGGCAGTTTGCTGCCATCGATGACTACAAGTGCTTGCGGCGAGACCGAACACGACACCTGCCGGCGTTCTGTCTCCCCACCCCCCATAGGCGCTGCGAGGTAGCGCGCGCGGGCAGTGATCTTTGATTGTGACCGATTCGTAATGACTCCCTCCTGTCGTTGCTGGTCAGACGACGCGGGTCTGGTGGCGCCTTAGCGGCCGATACCGGGGCCATGGTCGATCTGCTGGGCCGGGTACGGCTCCCGCTCGTGGCTGATTGGCCGCCATGGGCCGGACCGGCCGAACGTCGCGCGCTGGTAGGCCGCGACACGGTCGGCATGCCAGGCGGCGCGGGCGGCGTCCAGCAGCCTCTCCGGGTCGGGCTGGGTGGTGATGGCCACGCTGGCGCTGAGGGTGGCGACGTGCTGGTCGGCGGCCGTGACGCGCTGCTGCGCGGTGTGGACCTTATCGGTGAGGTCGGGGACGAGGTCGGCGGCCCCCGTGTCGTAGACGGCCCGGCGCGAGACCTGCTGGAGTTCCCGTCGTGCGTGCTGGTAGGTGGTTGCGGCGGCCTCGTATCTGTTGTTGGCGGCGCGGGCGGCACCCAGCCGGGCGGCCTGGTCTGGGTAGTCGGCTGCGGCCAGCCGCCGCGCGTGCTGGTAGAGGGCGTCGGCGATGCGCTCCACGTTGGACGGGAAGGCGATCGGCCGGGCGGCGAGCTGGTGCGGGTCGACGTCGCTGTCGGCGAAGACTGGCGCCCACGCTGCGGTCCAGGTGCCGAGGTGCTGGACGGCGTCGCGGGCCCGGCCGCGATGCACGCCGAGCCGGCCCGGCCCGGCGGCGATTGTGTGGGCTGCCCTGTCGGCGGCGGGGAGTTGCGCGTCCCAGGCC
>JBKPQY010000067.1:0-17049 GCA_046734315.1 Actinomycetota bacterium
TGCTGCTCGGCGCAAAACACAGCCTCGACACCCTACTGGCCTGGTCACGATGGCGCCGACGACACCAAGCCCGAGCCCGCCAATGCCACTACCGCCGACACCTCGCACTTCAATGATCACGAACTACGGCTGCAGTACTAGGACGAGATGGGGCGCCGGCCGGTACGTTGTGCCACATCTGGCGATGTGGGATGCGGTTCTCGATGAACCGCTCCCCATGCACGGCAAGGCCATTCCGCGCATAGAACGGCACCGCGAGCTCGCGTGCGTGCAGTCACAACACACCGCCGCCGTGCGCCGCGACGAAGGTGACGGCACCGGCAAGCACGGCCGACCCGACACCGGTGCCCTGCCTGGCCGGCGCAGTGGCCATCTGGCGCAACCGCCACCCCGGCTCGCCGGGCCGCCACGGGCATGGCGAAGGGTGGATGAAGCGGGTGCCGAGAACCTCGTCGCCGTCGAGCGCCGCTATATGGACGGCGTCCGAGAGCTCGTCACCAGACAGCACGTCGGATAGGCGGAGCTGCGGACGCAGCACCGCGCGGCGCAGCTCGCGGGTGCGCGCCTCGCCGACGACCTGGACGTTCACCCTCCGGGCCGGTAGACCATCAGGAACACGATGCCGGCGAAGATCACCCCCACCGCGCCGCCGGCGGCGGCGACGCGTCCGGTGAGGGCTCGCGCGCCTTCGCCGGCCGTGATCAGCCGCGTCGCCCGGTCGAGCGCCGGCGCGACCAGCACCAGCGCGAGGGCCACCGCAACCGCCCACAGGACGAGTGACACCCACACCCACGTGTCGCCGAACTCGGCGTGCCACTTCGGGCGCACCAGCGACATGCCGAGCAGGACCACGACCAGCGACGCGTAGCCGTACACCCGCACCATCCGGGCACTCGCCGCCGTGGCCGCTGCGTCGCCGCGACGCACTCCGCGCGAGGCCGTCGTAGCGGCGTGCGCCAGCGGACCGATCGCGAATACCGCTGTCAGCACATGCAGCGCCAGCAGGAACTCGTGCATGAGTGCGAAGGCTAGCGAGAGGCGTGGGCGCCTTGAGCGAAGGCGACCACCGCGGACTCAGCCACCAGGCGATGAGCGCTCGCGCGAAGAGCCCCGCCGCCGCGACGCGCGGGCCGGATTAAGCCCCACAGGCGGGATCAACCTGCCCGTCTTTGGCGGCGGCGGCCTTTGCGGGAACGCAGGTAGTCGGACACCACGTACTCGCCGAGGGATCCCCGGTTGGGCAAGAACACCCGCCCGCCGTTGCGGCGGCCCAGCTCGTGCATGAACGACACCAGCCGCGGCTCGTCGTCGAGCATGAACACGTTGATAGTGGCGCCCCGCCGGGTACACCGCTCGACTTCGGCCAGCGTCGCCGCGATCGTCTCCCTGGTCGGCGGCCAGGCGAAGTCCGCGAACCCGTCCGGCGCCAGGTGCGCGGTCGGCTCGCCGTCGGTGATCACGAGGATGACGGGCTCGGCGTCGCGGTGCTTGTCCAAGTGGCGTCGAGCCAGCATCAGCGCGTGTTGCAGGTTGGTGCCCTGCACCCGGTCCCAGTCGTGGTCCACGAGCGCTCGCGGCGTCATCACCCGCGCATAGTCGGAGAAGCCGATGATCTCGATGGAGTCCTGTGGGTACTTGGTGCTGACCAGCGAGTGCAACGCGAGCGCCGTGGTCTTCGCTTCTCCCCACGTGCCGCGCAGCTCCATCGAATAGGACATGTCGACCAGCAGTGCCACCGCCGCAGAGCTTCGCCGCTCGGTTTCGTCCACCTCGAAGTCGTCGAGCAGCAGCCGGATCGGCCGGCCGCGCGCCACGGCGTTGCGCACGGTGCGGACGACGTTGATCGGTTGCTCGTCACCGAAGCGCCATTCGCGGGTGGCGCCGGTCACCTCGCCCGCGGCGCCTGCGTCACGCACCTCGTGGTCGCCACGGCGTCCCGACTCGAGCGTCGAGAAGACGCGACGCAGCGCACTGGCGCCCAGCCGCCGCAGCGCCCGCGGGGTGAGCTGCAGCCCCTCCCCACCCCGCTCGAGATAGCCCTGGCGCTGCAGCTCGCGCTCGATTCGGCGCAGCTGGTCGAGGTCGTCGACGGCCTGCCGGCCCAGCGCACGCTGCACCAGTTCCTCGTCGATGTCGTCGAGGCTGGCACCGGGATAGTCCTGGAGCGTCAGCTCGGACAGGTCGTCCAGCTCGGCGATCTCTGCGAGCGCGGAGGTCGCGTCGGCGTAGCCCATGGGGTTGTCGCCGTCCATGCGCTCCGCGCCGCCCCACTGCAGGTCAGGGCGGGCCGCGCGCAGCCCGGCCGAGAGCCGGGCCATCTCATCGGCCAGGCCGGCGCTGTTCATCGCCTGGGCCATCAGGCCGCCGAGCTCGGCACGCTGTTCAGGCGTGAGCGAGTCCATCAGGCGCTGCGCCGCTGCGGCCCGGCGCGCCAGGGAGTCGATCAGCTCGGCGAGATTCCCAGGGTTCTCCGGGAAGAAATCGCCGTACTGACTCATGAACTCGTCGAACTGTTGCTGGGTGTGCTCGCCCCGGGCGTCCGCGTCGAGCATGTCGTTGAGGGCCCGCATCATGTCGCGGATGCGTTCCATGTCCTGCGGCGTGGCGTTCTGGAGCGCGTCGCGCATACCGGCGAACTGCGCGTCGAGCACCTCGGAGCGCAGCAGGTCCTGGATCTGCTCGTACTTCTCGCCCGCATCGGCAGACCGCCATTGGTAATCAGCCAGCTGGCGAACCGCCCGGGCGGTATCGCGCGGCAGCGCGTCCAGCTCGGCTTCGGCCATGCGGGCGCTGTCGTCAGGATCGGGAAACAGCGCCCGCCGCTCCGCCTCGAGTGCCTGTTCGAGCAGCTCGCGCACCTGCTGGAGCGTGCCGTCGAGGCGGCCGCTGCGGCGCAGCTCCCGTGCCCGGTCGCGTGCCCGCCGGCGCAGCGCGTCGAGGCCGTTGCGCCCGCTGGGTCCTCGCCGCAGCAGGCGGTTCAGCGCCGCCCGCGGAGACATGCCGGCCAGCACGTCCTCGCCGATCTCGTCGATCGCCCGGCGGATGTCATAAGGGGCCTCCAGCGGGTCCGGCCCGCCGTGATAGGCCCCGTACCGCGAACTAGGCGCCATAGACAGTCCTGTTGCCGCTGGTCTCCTTGGCCAAGCGCTTGTTCAGATACAGCCCCTCGAGCGCGAACTCGACCACAGCCGCCGCCACGCCGACAGCTGCCGGACCTTCGCCCACACCGTCCGGTTCGAGCCGGTCGAGCAGCTCGGACAGGCCCGGCACCGACCCGATCTGGCTGAGCAGCCTGTCCGACGACACGGTGTCACCGGACTCGACCAGCAGGCCGCCGTCGAACTTCTCCTGGAGCGGCCGCAGGTCCAGCCCGGCGAGGCGGGCCCGGGAGGTCTCGGCGATCGCCCGCCGCAACAGGTGCTCGAGCACCTCGAACTCGCGCCCCTCGTCCGCGTCGTCGAACTCCACTTTGCCCAGCGACGCCGGGACGATCGACGGCAGATCGGCCACGCGGGCCACCGCAGCGCCTTCCCCGGAAAGTGCGGCACGGCGCACCGCCGACGCGGCGATCGTCTCCACCCCGGCGATCGCGAAACGAGCAGACACGCCGGAACGCTGGTCCACCTGCGGCGCGTCGCGCACTGCGCGGGCGAAGCGGCCCACCACGTCGAGCAGGTGCGATGGCACGAGCGGCGCCGCGTGCGGCGAGCCGTCCCACAGCACGGCGGCCTCCTGCGCCACCATGGCCAGCTCGTCGTCGAGCGACAGGGGGTAGTGGGTGCGCACCTCGGCGCCGAATCGATCCTTCAGCGGCGTGATGATGCGCCCGCGGTTCGTGTAGTCCTCGGGGTTGGCGCTCGCCACCAGCAGCAGGTCGAGCGGCAGCCGTAGTTGGTAGCCGCGCACCTGGATGTCGCGCTCTTCCAGGACGTTCAGCAGCGACACCTGGATGCGTTCGGCGAGATCGGGCAGCTCGTTCACCGCGAAGATGCCGCGGTTGGTGCGCGGTACGAGCCCGTAGTGAACGGTCTCCGGGTCGCCGAGGGTGCGGCCCTCGGCCACCTTGATCGGGTCGATGTCGCCGATGAGGTCGCCGACGGAGGTGTCCGGGGTGGCCAGCTTCTCGCCATACCGCTCGGTACGGTGTTTCCAGTCGACCGGGGTGAGCTCGCCGTCGGTTGCGACAAGCGCGAGACACCGTGAACATACCGGGGCGTACGGGTGATCGTTGATCTCGCAGCCGGCGATGACGGGAGTCCACTCGTCGAGCAGACCGACGAGCGTGCGGATCAGGCGTGTCTTGCCCTGACCGCGCTCGCCGAGCAGTACCAGATCGTGGCCGGCGAGCAGCGCGCGTTCGATTTCTGGCGTGACGGTCTCGTCGAACCCGATGATGCCGGGAAGCGACGGCTCGCCCGCGGCGAGGCGGGCGATCAGGTTGGTGCGGATCTCGGTCTTGACACTTCGATGGACGTGCCCGGACGAGCGCAGCTCGCCCAGCGTGGCTATGGAAGGCGCGGTCACCCAGTCGACGCTACGTTCTGACCGGCCGACCTGCCAGCCGTTCGCTGTCGGGGAAATTGCGGCGATTCGCGTCGCAGCCACCCGGTAGGTTGCGGCATATGGACGCAGTCGTCGCGCAAGGCTGGTCAAGTCCTTCGGCGAGACGCGGGCATTGGACGGCCTCGACCTGACCGTGCCGGAGGGCGGCGTTCTCGGCCTGCTGGGCCCCAACGGCGCTGGCAAGACCACGGCCGTGCGCGTGTTCTAGACGCTGTTACGCCCCGACGGCGGCCGCGCCGAGGTGCTGGGTATCGACGTCGCGAAGCACCCGCTGCAGGTGCGCCGCAGCATCGGCCTCACCGGCCAGTTCGCCGCGATCGACGACTAGCTCACCGGCCGTGAGAACCTGCTGTTGTTGGGCCGCCTGTACCACCTGAGCGCGGCCGCCGCGGCCCGGCGGGCCGACGAGCTGCTCGAACGGTTCGACCTTGTCGAGGCCGCCGGGCGCATCGCCAAGACGTACTCCGGGGGCATGCGCCGCCGCCTCGACATCGCCGCGTCGCTGATCGTGCGCCCGCCGGTGATCTTCCTCGACGAGCCCACTACCGGGCTGGACCCGCGCAGCCGGCTCGGCATGTGGAGTGTGATCGAGCACCTCGTGCGCGAGGGGACGACCATGTTGCTCACGACGCAGTACCTCGAGGAGGCCGACACGCTCGCCTCGTCCATCGCGGTGATCGACCACGGCCGGGTGATCGCGCGCGGCACGTCCGATGAGCTGAATGCCCAGGTCGGGGGTGCGCGGCTTGAGCTCATTGTGGATTCGGACGACGCGGTCGGTCTTGCTGCCGCGATTATGCGCAAGGTCGGCGACGGCACCGAGCCGGCCGCTGACGGGCGCGACATATCGGTGCCGGTCAGCGACGGCGCGAGCGTCCTCGTGGAGGTGGTGCGCCAGCTCGCCGCGGCCGGAATCGGCATCGCGGACCTGGCGCTGCGCCGGCCGACGCTGGACGACGTGTTCCTCCGGCTGACGGGGCATGTCGCCGAGGAGGCGATGGCCGAATGACTGCGCCGTCGCTGGTAGCCGGTCCGCGGGTCGTTGCCGAATCCTGGATGATGGCCTGGCGGCTGCTCAAGGCGAGACCACGGCAGCCCGAACTGTTCATGTTCTCGACGGTCCAAACGATCATGTTCGTGCTGCTGTTCCGGTACGTGTTCGGCGGCGCCATCGAGACGGGCGGTATTCCGTACGTGCAGTTCCTGATGCCGGGCATCTTCGTGCAGACGCTGGCGTTCAACGGGGCGGTGACCGGTATCGGCATGGCCGACGACATGGCCAAAGGCATCGTCGACAGGTTCCGGTCGATGCCGATCTCGCCGGTGGCCATGTTCGTGGGACGGGCGATTTCCGATCTGGTCCGGTCGGCGCTCATGCTGATCATGATGGTCATCGTCGGCGTGGCGACGGGCTATCGATTCCACAGCTCAGCTGCGCATATCGTCGCGGGCATGGCGCTCATCCTGCTGTTCAGCTTCGCGTTCAGCTGGATCGGCATCTGGATCGGGCTGGTCGTGAAATCGGTCGAGGCGGCGCAGTCGGGTGGGTTCATCTGGCTGTTCCCGTTGACGTTCGCGAGCGCCGCGTTTGTGCCGGTGGCGACCATGCCCGGCTGGCTTTCGGACTTCGCGGAATACAACCCGATCACGCTCGTCGTCAACACGTTGCGCGGCTGGTTCGACAACGGCGTGCGCGAGGCCCTGGACATCAACACCGGCGTGAACGCTCTCCAGTCGCTGGCTGGATCATCGGTGTGCTCGCGCTGTTCGTACCGCTGTGCGTGGCGCGCTACCGCCGCCTGTCACGCTGATCAACCATGAGTGCTCGCGCGCTGAGCCTGCCGGCCGTGTCGTGGCGGGCGCCGGAGGCGGTGTAACAAGCGTGGCCGAATCGATTGACGCCCTCGACGCTCGGCTGCTGCGCGAGCTCGCCGCCGAGCCGCGGGTGGGCGTGCTGGAACTGTCCCGGCGACTCGGCGTCGCCCGGGCCACGGCCCAGGCGCGGCTGGACCGCCTCGTGAAACGCGGCATTGTCGCGAGCTTCGCGCCGCGTATCGACCCCGAGGCGCTCGGCTATGGCGTGACGGCATTCGCCACCCTGGAGATCCGGCAGGGCTCCGGGGCGCAGGTGCTGGAACATCTCGACGCGATTCCCGAAGTGCTGGAGGTGCACACCATCACCGGGCAGGGCGACATGCTGTGCCGGCTGGTCGCCCGCTCCAATGCCGACCTGCAGCACGTCATCGACCGGGTCAACGGCGACGAGGCGATCGTGCGCACCTCAACGGTGATTGCGATGTCCAACCCGGTGCCGCATCGGGTACTCCCGCTGGTGCAGCGTGCCGAGCAGTGAGCGCGCTGAAGTGACGCTCAGCCGCTGAACGGCTTGGCGCTCAGCAGCGTGACCTCGACGGTCTTGCCGGTAGGCGTCTCGTAAGTAACCGTGTCGCCTTCCCGGGCGCCGGTGAGCGCCTTGCCGAGCGGCGACGCCGCCGAGTACACCTCGATGTCGGCGGTAGCCGTCTCCTCGCGCGACCCGATCAGGAACGTCTCGCTCTCTTCGTCGCCCTGGTAGCGCACCTCGACGACCATGCCGGGCCCGCCCGTGCCGTTCGTAGTTGGCGCCTCGCCGACATGGGCCTCACGCAGCAGTTGCTGCAGCTGCCGGATGCGTCCCTCCTGCTTGGCTTGTTCCTCACGAGCCGCCTGGTAACCACCGTTTTCCCGCAGGTCGCCCTCTTGCCGGCGATCATTGATCTCCTTGGCGATGGCCTGCCGGTTCGCGATCAGCGTTTCGAGCTCCTTCGACAGGCGGTCGTAGGCCTCCTGGGTCAGCCAGGTGACCGTCGGGGCGCTGTTGACACTGTCGGTGGAAGACACGAGCTACTCCTACTGCTACGGACAGACGAAGGTCGAACGTAACATCCCGGCCCCGGGTTCCGCGAAGAGTTCTGATCACGACCGCGTGGCGCGATGCCGCTCAGCGAAGCTCGCCCGCCAGCCAAACACACCAGTCACGGGCGTGGCGCTCGAACGACAGTCCGCGGCGCAGCGTGGCGTAGGCGCTGAACTCCGGGGTCGTCGGGTCGGACAACGACACCCCGTGCTCACCCCGCATGTCGCGTTCGAGTTGTTCGTAGTGAGCGAGCTGCGCCTCGTGCCGGGCGAGCTGCTCGACGATGAGTGTCCTTGCCCGGGCCGGCTCGACCAGCCACAGCGAGTACACCTTCAGCATGAACTCGTCCCGCTCCGCTGCCGGTGTCGCAGGCGTGCCCGCCCAGGCCGCAAGGGCGCGGCGTCCGCCCGCACTGATGTCGTACCGCTTCGTGTCGCGAGGGCCCGGGCCGTCGATGACGGTGTGCGTGACGTAACGCGCCGCCTCCAGGCGCGCCAGTTCGGGGTAGACCTGGCTGTGGCTGGCCGTCCAGAAGTAGCCGATCGGCCGTCGCAGTGCCTGGCTCAGCTCGTACCCGGTGCGTGACTTCCGGGCGAGCAGGCCGAGCAGCGCGAACCCGAGCGTCGACGCGGCCACAGCCAGTAGGCTACGGCTATGTCGACGTCGACATAAATAGCGGCCGTGAGCCTCGCCTGCGCGGCGTTCCTCGCGCACCTGTGCCGGCGAGACCGGCGCTGCCGCGAGACATCACCGCGTTCATCCAGCGTCACGACCGGTGAACAAACCGTGTCGTCCGGTCCGTAACAATGGAGCCGTGAATCAACGCGACGACGCCCTGCGGTTGATGGCGGTGCACGCGCATCCCGACGACGAGTCAAGCAAAGGCGCCGCGACGATGGCGCGCTATGTCGACGAGGGCGTCGACGTCCTGGTCGTCACATGTACGGGCGGCGAGCGGGGCAGCATCCTCAACCCGGCGCTACAGGGCCGCGCCGACATCGAGGAGAACATCGCGCGGATCCGTCAGGCCGAGATGCGCCGTGCCCGCGAGATTCTCGGCGTGCGCCAGGCCTGGCTGGGCTTCGTCGACTCCGGACTGCCGGAGGGTGATCCGCCACCGCCGTTACCCGAGGGCTGCTTCGGGCTGCAGCCGGTCGAGGTCGCCGCCGAGCGGCTGGTGGCGCAGATCCGCGAGTTCCGCCCGCACGTGATCACCACGTACGACGAGAACGGCGGCTACCCGCATCCCGACCACGTCATGTGCCACAAGATCACGGTCGCCGCGTTCGACGCGGCGCCCGACCGGGACGCGTTCCCCGAGGCGGGGGACCCGTGGCAACCCTTGAAGCTCTACTACGACGTAGGGTGGAGCCGCGAACGGATGATGGCGCTGCACGGCGCCATGCTGGAGCGGGGACTCGAGTCGCCGTACGAGGAAGTCATGAAGCGCTGGGCGGAATCCGACTGGAAGCGCCGCGAGCCGAAGATCACGACGCAGGTGACCTGCGCCAAGTGGTTCGAGCGACGCGACGCGGCGCTGCTCGCGCACGCCACACAGGTCGACCCGGACGGGTGGTTCTTCAAGGTGCCGCTCGACGTCCAGCGTGACGCCTGGCCCACCGAGGACTTCGAACTGGCCCGCTCGCTGGTCGAGACCTCCGTTCCGGAGGACGACCTGTTCGCCGGCGTCCAGGAGAAGGCGGTGACCTGATGGTCACGCAGCTGGCCGCTCCGACCGGAGAGGGAGCCAAGGCCGGTCCGATCGCGCTGCTGGTCATCCTGCTGCTGTGCACCGCGTGCTACTTCCTGTTCCGATCGATGACCAAGCACCTCAGGAAGGTGCGCGACGAGTTCCCCGGCGAGCCACCGCCCGAGACGCCCGCCGAACGACCTGCCGAGCCGCCCCGGCGCCCGTCCGCAAATGGCTCCGCGAACGGTTCGGTGGACGGCAACGCGCGGCGAGGTCCCGGGCCGCCGCAATAAGCTCGCGCACGAGAACGCCCATGATCCGAT
The DNA here is from genome assembly GCA_046734315.1 of Actinomycetota bacterium. GTDB lineage: Bacteria > Actinomycetota > Actinomycetes > Mycobacteriales > Jatrophihabitantaceae > DASXRA01. The sequence goes on from JBKPQY010000067.1 coordinate 9,473, forward strand.
CGCAGGTGTCTGAGACCGGATTGCAGGCTGACGTCGAGGCGGCTGGCGACATGACCTACCAGGTCACGCTCTCCTACGCGCTCGACAGGCCCGCGGTGCACTGATGGAGCTCAGCCGGGCGCAGGTCATCGGCTACCGGGTGGCTGCGCAAGGTTTGCTGCGCGAGCAGGCATCCGTCGAGGACCTGACCGTGCTCGACATCGGCCTACAGGACAGCGCAGGCTCCGCGGCTCTCGCGCTCGACGCACGACTGCCGTCACCGCCCGACGGCGCCTCGCTGGCCCTGGCCTGGACGCTGCGCGGCGCGCCGCATCTGCACCGGGGCCCAGACCTCGACTGGCTCGCCGGCGCACTGTGGCCGCTGTCGGACGCCGACGCGCTGGCCCGGCTGGACGCCTCAGCCAGCATGCGCAAGGCCGGCATCGGCGGGCTCTCCGGATTCGAGGCGACGGTCCGGGCGATGCGGCGCGTCGTCCGCGCCCCGACCGGCAAGGGAGCGGCGAGCACGGCCGTCACCGGGGCGACGCCACCTGCTCTGCACCGTTACTGCCGTAGCTGCCAGGCGACGCACATCTTCGAGGGACTGTTCCGGCTGGCGAGCCTGCCGGCCGGCCTCGAACTCGAGCCCGGCACCGCGCCGCCGGTCCTGGTGCCCCGTGACGGCGCGCCGCGCACCGCCGGCCCGGACCCCGATGCCCTGCGGCGGCTGATCCGCGGCTATCTCATGTTGCTCGGCCCGGCCACCCCGGCGGACGTTGCCGGCTATCTCAACGCCCGGCGCGCGGACCTGATGACGGTGTGGCCTGACAACCTGGAACAGGTCAGCGTCGACGGACATACAGCCTGGCTGCCAAGCGAGGCGGTGGCCGCCGCGAAGCGGGCACGCCCGCCGCAGCTCACCCGGCTGCTCGGGCCGTTCGACCCGTACCTGCAAGCTCGCGACCGCGACCTGATCGCTCCCGATCGCGCCGTCCAGAAGGCGCTCTGGCCGATCCTGGGGCGGCCTGGTGTGCTCTTCGTCGACGGCGAGGTGGTCGGCACGTGGCGACCGAAGGCGGCCAAGACGCGCTTGGAGATCACGGTCGAGGCGTTCGTGCCACTGCCGCCGCCGGTGCGGCGCGCGGTCGACGACGAGGCGCAGCGGGTGGCCGCCGTCCGTGGCGCCGAAGACGTCAACGTCCGGCTACCGCAATGAGCGCTCGCTCAGTCGGGTTCGACGCTGCGGCGTGACGCCTTCAGCGAGCCGCGGCGCCGCTTCGCGTCGAGCCGGGCCTGTCGCGCTGCCCGCGACGGGCGGGTCGGGCGCCGGACCCGCTGCGGCACGAGCGCGGCGGTGACCAACGCGGCCAGCCGCTCCCGAGCAGCGATGCGGTTGCGCAGTTGGGCGCGATGCTCGGACGCGGTGATGGTGAGCACTCCGTTGTGGAGGCGCCCGGTCAGGCGCGCCAACAACCGAGCGCGCTGCGACTCGCTGAGCGCAGCCGATGCGGCGACGTCCCAGCTCAGCTCGACCCGGCTGTCCGTCGTGTTCACCGACTGGCCGCCCGGCCCGGACGAGCGGCTGAACCGCTCTATCAGTTCGTCCGCGGGGATCGTCAGTCCGTCAGGCAGGCCGCGCCCGGGCGGGAGCTCGAGATCGCCGGTGCGGATCACGGCACGGCGGGCGTCGCCTGCACCTCGGCCATCCACGCGACGACCTCGTCGGGATCGCGCGGGAGCGACGCCGAAAGGTTCACCGGCGAGCCGTCGGTCACCAGGATGTCGTCCTCGATGCGGACAGCGAGCCCGCGCAGGTCGGCGGGCACGGTGCGATCGTTCACCTGGAAGTAAAGCCCCGGCTCGACCGTGAGCACGTACCCGGCGCCGAGTGGGCCCTTCTTGTACAACTCCTCACGGGCGAGCGCGCAGTCGTGGACGTCGATGCCGAGCATGTGTGACGCGCCGTGCAGGGTGTAGCGGCGATGCAGCCCGGCGCCGGGGCGCTCCGGGTCATCGGCGCACGAGACGTCAGGGGTGACGGGCAGGATGCCCCACGAATGCAGGTGGTCGGCGAGTACCCACATCGCGGCCTTGTGCGCAGCGAGGAAGTCGGCGCCCGCCTTGACCTCGGCTATGCCGGCGCTTTGTGCCTCGTAGACGGCCCGATAGACGCGCAGCTGCGCCGGTGTCCATTCGCCGCTGACCGGCATGGTGCGGGTGACGTCGGCGGTGTAGAGCTCACCGGTCTCGACGCCCATGTCCGCGAGCAGCAGCTGCCCCGCCTCGACGCGGCCGTTATTGCGCGTCCAGTGAAGCGTCGTGCCGTGCACGCCTGCGCCGACGATCGACGTATAGCCGACCTCGTTGCCCTCGAGGCGGGCGCGGCGCCAGAAGGTCCCCTCCAGCCACCGCTCGCCGCGCTCACCACCGCGTGAAAGGAGCATCGGCAACTCGCGTGCCACGTCGGCGAAGCCCAGTGCAGTCGCGTCGCATGCCGCCCGCAGCCGTGCGATCTCCCACTCGTCCTTGGTCAGGCGCAGCTCGTCGAGCACCTCGCCCAGCTTCTTGCCGTCGGCGCGCGGGAACAGCGCGTCCACGTCCGGATCGAAGTCGGTCAGTACCGCGCAGTCGCGGTCTCGCCATGCGGCTACGTCTGTCGACAGCTCGCTGCGCGGCCGGGTGGTGATGCCGAGTGCCTCGGCCGTCTCGGCCGGCGACGGCACGTTGCCGACCCATAGCGCGCCGTGCATCCGATCGGTGAAGTACGCGAGCTGCCCGGGCGGCGCGTAGTCGACGACATACAGGACGTTGTCATGGCCGGCTGACGTGGGCGTCATGACGAGCACGGCGCTCTCGACGGTTTCGCCGGTGAGCCACGTGAACGAGCTGGCCGCGCGGAACGGGAAGTGCGTGTCGTTCGCGCGTACCTTCGGCGCGCCTGCCGGGACGACCACCAGCTGGCCGGGGAATGCCGCCGACAGCGCCGCGCGCCGCCGGGCGGTGTAGGGAATGCCGTCCGTGCGAGCCGGATGCGGCATTGCAGGCGCCGGGTCCCAGTCCTGCGCGATGGCGGCGCGCAACTCGGCCGACATCGGCTGATCGTGCGACGCCTGGGACTGGGTGTCACCGGGGCTTTTCATGGCCCGAGTCTATGGCGGACTGGCAAGGCGAGATCCGCGCTCGTGTCAAGCTTGCGTTGGTGTTGCTCGAAAGGCTTCGCGGCAGCGCTGATTCGCCATATCCTCTGGCGAATGCGACGTGCCTCGACACTCCTGGTCGCGCTCTGCGCGGCCGCCGTCGAACTGATTGTGCTGGCGGCGGCCGGCAATCAGTGGGTCTTCGACCACCTCATCAAGCACGCGTCCACCGACGAGCTCGCGCGCACCCAGAGGCTCAAGGCGACTCTCACCAGCTTCGCCTGGCGATTCACCCCCGAGCAGCACCAGCGCATGGTGTGGCTCGGCGAGGTCGTCGCGGTTGTGGGGCTGATCATCGTCGTATTCCTGCTCGTGTTCGCCCTTGTGGCGCCGATACGAGGGCAGCGCAGCTTCGTCACAGTGTTCCTCGGGACGTGGGGGATCGTTTTCGGCGTGACGCAGATCGCCGCGGTCGGGCGCATCATGATCGCCTACGGCGACGTCTTCCACCCCAAGGATCCCGACAACCTAGGTCGCTGGTGGTACGCAGTCTTCAATGCGCCGACGGCAGAGACGGTGCTCTTCGGCGCCGCGTCCGGGCTGCTCGTCGCGATCGTGGCCGGCATCGTGGCAGTCATCACGAGTCGCGGGATGGACGAGGACGGCGAGCCCGGCGTGCCCATGCCACCCGACGAAGCTCCCGCCTGGGCGGCGCCCCTCGGCTCGACGCAAGCCATGGGCGCGGTCGGCGAGCCGCAGCCCGGCTGGCCGCCACGCGAACCGGAGCCGCCGCCGTGGCCACAGCCCTGGTCACAGCCGCCACCCCGCGAACCCGAGGCCGAGCGTCCGACCGAGTGGGGCAATGTCACGGAGTCGACGCGTGACACCCAGGCGCTGCCTCCCGAAGCCGGCCCGCCTCCCGAGCCCACCTCGGAGACCACCCGGCCGCGTCAGTCCACGACCGAGTTGCCCGGCAGGCCACCGGGGAGCACCGCCCGGCTACCGCTGCCGGAGGACGAACGTTCTGGCGGGATGGGGCGCTGACTTCCGCCGGATCGGGGTCAACGATCTGGCGCGCCGCAGTCGTGTGACCCTGCTCTATCCGGGCCCGGGGCGGTGGTGCATGCTGTGCTCTTACAACCCCCGCAGCACCGTGATCTTTCGCCCGCATCGGCATTGGCCGGGCGGGCAGACCGGTCGTTCGCGTCCCAGCCCGCAGAGAGGTAGGAACACGGTGGACCAGACCGCCAGCGGACAATCCCCAGTCGGGTTCGAGAAAATGCGCGCGATGCTGGCCCGCGCGTCGGACCTGCATGCCGGCGAGCAACGGCAGATGTTCGACGTGCTGGAAGAGATCAGATCGCGGCTCGCGCCGCTCGAAAGTTTCGCCGGCGAGAGCCGGTCCAGCCTCGCGGCGACGCAGGAGAACGTCGCCACCATCCAGCACCGGCTCACCGAGTTACCCGACCGCACCGAGGTCAGCGTGATCGCCGAACGGCTCGATGAGTCGCTCGCCCGCATCGACGCGCAGGACACGGTGCTCACCCGCGTCATAGAGGCGGTGACGGCGCTCAGCGAGCGGGTGGGCGCTCCGCTCGAGGCGTTGGAGGGTCGGCTCGAAGGGGTGTCCGGCCGCTTCGAAGGGGTGTCCGGCCGGCTGGACGGGCTCGACGACCGGCTGCAGCACCTGCACTCCAGGCTCGACGAGACGGACGCGACGGTCGCCCGCACGCAGGCAGCCGTCGAGCACCTTCCCGCGCAGCTGGATCCGGCCGCGGTGCACCGGCGCTTCGACGAGCTGTCGGCGAGCCTGCACCAGCGTCTCGACGCGGAGATGGCGGGTGTGCACGGCCGCTTCGGCGAGGTCCTGGCGCGCCCGGCTGTTGACCCGTCGGAACGCCTGGATGCGTTGGCGGCGCGCATCGAGCAGATCGCGGAGCGTCTCGAGGCCGCGCACGTCCGCGTCAAGGCGGTCGAGGACACCATTCACGCCGGGGTCGGCTCTCTGTCGGGGGCCATCGAGAACGGCGTGGACAAGATCGACCGCAGCGTCGATTCGCGACCGGACCGCAATGAGCTCGCCCGGGTGCTTCGCGACTCGCAGCACGACTCTGAACGGCGCATCACGCAACAGCTCGACGGTGCACTCGCCGACTTCGCCGAGGTCATGCTGGGTGGGCAGTCCGTCAACCTGAAAGGGGCGGGCGTTCGTCCGGGTGGTCGCAAGGCGGGCAAGAAAAGTGACGAGGACGAGGACTGATTTCGTTCCTGTCGAGCAGGTCTACGAGCCGGAGTCCGTTCTCGTCGGGCGACCAGTAGCCGGTCGGCCCCCTGCGGCAGCCCGCAAGCAGCCTGCGACGGTCCCGGCCGCTACCGGTCGCCAACCCCGGGCGAAGGCGGCACCACGCAAAGCCGTCGAGCAGCCGGGCAGCGCCAAGCAGGAGCCGGCCAAAGCGACGGCGCGGCGCAAGGCAGCGGCAAAGCGGGCGGCCGCTCCCACCAAGGCCACGTCGCGTTCCGCGGCCCGCAAGGCGTCAGGCCGGTAGCCGGCGTGACGGCGGTCCGGGCGGCGGGCCGTCGAGGACCGTGAACGTAATGCCGGCCTTGACGAGCCGCTCGATCAGGGCATCGCCCATCGCGGCGGCCGCGGTGACCTGCCCGGATGTCGGCGGCAGCCCGCCTGCAACCAGACAAAGTGCCGACTCGGCGAGCATCTTCGCCGACTCGGCGTAACCGGGGTCGCCGCCTGCGACCTCGGTGATGACCCTTTCGCCGCCGCCTTCTCCGACGAAGCGCACCGTGAACCAGCTGCGTGCCCGCCGCGCCTGCGAGGGCCCGGTCCCGGGCGGAATCCGGCGCTCCAGCCAACGCCGCGCCGGCGGCAACTGCGCCAGCGCGGCGATACCTGCCAGGGTGCCCATCCCGCCGAGCACCGACGGCAGCCGCCGGACCGCGGCGTAGTGGGAGTAGGTGAAGTCGGGGCCGTACCGTTCGAGGGCACGCGCCGACCGGGCGACCACCTGAGGGTCGATCGTCGGCAGTGGCACCGCCCAGGCCTGCGCATCCGAGTCACGATGCAGCCGACCCGGCACCGCCCGGGCGCGACGTCCGACGGGACGCGGTTCCATGCGGCTCCGCTCGCGGTGGGCCGCGATCGTGGGACGCATCCGGGACAGGCCGGTGATCGCCGACTGGTACGTCCCGGCAGAAATCTTGCCGGAGGCACGCACGAACCCGCGCACGCGCAACGGCGCTCCCTCCGGCAGCTGCCGCACCGTGAAGTACGCACCCAGGTCGGGGGGCAGGGAATCGAAACCGCAGCCGTGCACCAGCCGGGCCTGCGTCTCGACGGCACGCCGGTGATAGCGGACGTAGCACCGGTCGACGAACTCCGGTTCACCGGCGAGGTCGACGTAGTCGGTGCCCTCGGCCGCGCAGGCCGCCACAAGCGGCTCCCCGTGCCGGACGTACGGACCGACGGTCGAGGCCACCACCCGGGCGCTGCGCGCCAACTCGCGCAACGAACCGGGATCCGACGCGTCGGCCGGCAGCAAAGGCAGCCCAGCCCAGAGCACGCCGAGCCGGTCCCGCACCATCTCGAGCTTGGCTCGGTTCCGACCCGCGAGCGCCCAACTGACGCTGGGCGGGACGGCCCCGGCGAGATACTCCGCCGCGAGCCGCCCGGCAAAGCCGGTTGCACCGAACAGCACAAGGTCATAGTGGCGATCACGCATGAGCGCGACGATGCCACAGTGGTATGCGTGAGCAATCACCTCGCGACCGCCACCAGCCCGTACCTGCGCCAGCACGCCGACAACCCGATCGACTGGTGGCCGTGGAGTGACGAAGCGCTCGCCGAGGCGCGCCGCCGTGACGTGCCGATCTTGCTGTCGGTCGGCCACGCCGCCTGCCACTGGTGCCACGAGACGAAGGCGCCCCAGACAATGGGGCCTCCGTGCTCGGAGGCCCGGATTCACTGGCCTCCGCGTGCCGCCAGGTGCCGGCGAGTGCCGTCGTTGGACGCCGTTTCCGGGCTCTCGTGTATCACGTCGTGTATCACGCGGACGGAATGAACCGATGTGGCGCACAGTTGTCCCGGCCGCAGCGGAGCGATGAACTCGGAGTGTTTCGCTGGCCACGGCGGCAATGTTCACATGCAGGTTCGCGCCGTGTATCGGCTGGCCGGACCCGTAGCCCACAGCGCCCAAGAGCCGTCGCTCGGCGCCGCTCACGATCACCGAGCGAACCGCATATTCGCACGCGGATGATCTCGTTCGCGGGCGTCCTCGGAGCTTGATCAAAGGCACGCTAAATGCCCGAATAGCGTGCTCTCTGCTTGGTCACCTTTGCTGTAGCCCGGGCCTAACTCCATGCTTGACAAGATTTCTTGTCAATGGCACCGTGGCGTCATGCAGGACGTCGAGGTCATCGAGAGCGCGGAGGCAGCCGCCGCCGCGCTGG
>JBKPQY010000068.1:0-7631 GCA_046734315.1 Actinomycetota bacterium
CTTCCGACCAGCAAGCGCTTGAACGGTTCGGCCACTCCTCCGTAGCTACGCAACGTCGGTACCGCCACGTCGACGAGGAGTTGCATCGCGCGCTCGCCGAGACCCAGGCCGCGCTCATCGCCAAGCACCGCACGACACCACTATCCGAGGCCGGCGTCCAGTAGCCCGCCGACCTCGCCCCGAGCGGCGGCCCGTCACACCACCACGCGTGGCGGGCCGCTTTGCTGTCCCTGGTGTGTGGCTGGGGCGTGGCGCTTGCTAGCGAGCGTGCTAGCGCAGCTGCTATTCGGAGGCAGATTCCGGATCGCTGCGAGGCCCAAATACGCCTGCAGCCCCCGGAATCCGGGCGCTGCATCGGTTTGTGGCGGGTGTTGGGTTCGAACCAACGTAGGCTGAGCCGACGGTTTTACAGACCGCTCCCTTTGACCACTCGGGCAACCCGCCGTGGGCTATCAGTGTGTCACCGGACCCCGGCGACGGCACGTCACACTACCGGACGCGGGCGCCGCGTCGGTCACGGTATCGGGGCTCCGCTACGGTCGATGCGACACACCAGCCAGGAGGATCGACATCGTGGCCGATTCATCGTTCGACGTGGTGAGCAAGATCGACCGCCAGGAGGCCGACAACGCGCTCAATCAAGCGGCGAAGGAGCTTGCACAACGCTTCGACTTCCGCGGGACGAACGCGTCGATCGCGTGGTCCGGCGAGTTCGGCGTAACGATCAGGGCCGACACCGAAGAGCGCGCCAAGGCGGCCTTGGACGTCTTCAAGGACAAGCTCGTCAAGCGGTCCATCTCCCTGAAGGCACTCGACGCCGGCGACCCCCGGCCGTCCGGCAAACAGCACGTAATCACCGCGACCCTGAAGCACGGCATCGACCAGGATCACGCGAAGAAGATCGCGAAGCTGATTCGGGACGAGGCGCCCAGGGGGGTGCAGGCGCAGATCCAAGGCGACCAGTTGCGTGTGGCCAGCAAGAAGAAGGACGACCTGCAGGCCGTAATCGCGCTGCTCAAAGGCGCCGATCTTGACGTCGCGCTCCAGTTCGTGAACTACCGATGAAGGGCATCATCCTCGCCGGCGGAGCGGGTACCCGGCTGCACCCGGTCACGCGCGCGGTCTCCAAGCAGCTGCTGCCTGTCTACGACAAGCCGATGATCTACTACCCGCTGTCCACGCTGATGCTGGCCGGCATCCGCGACGTCCTGGTGATCACGACTCCGCACGACCAGGACCAATTCACCCGGCTCCTCGGAGACGGCGGTGCGCTGGGCATATCCATCAGCTATGCGGTGCAGCCCGAACCGAACGGCCTGGCCGAGGCGTTCATCATCGGACGCGACCACATCGGCGCTGATACGGCGGCGCTCGTCCTCGGCGACAACATCTTCTACGGTCAAGGGCTGGGCCGGCAGCTCACCGATGCCGCCAGCCTACAGGACGGCTGTGTACTCTTCGGGTACCGAGTGCGCGATCCGCACCGCTACGGCGTCGCCGAGGCGTCCTCGGACGGTACTCTGTTGTCGATCGAGGAGAAGCCGGCTAATCCCAAGTCGAATCTCGCCGTCACGGGCCTGTACTTCTACGACAACGAGGTTGTGGACATCGCCAGGACGCTGCAGCCCTCGGCACGCGGTGAACTCGAGATCACTGACTTGAACAACGTCTACGTCAAGAACGGCACGGCGCGGCTGGTCGACCTGGGCCGGGGCACGGCGTGGCTGGACACGGGCACCCATGACTCGATGCTCGAGGCCGGCCAATTCGTCCAGGTACTCGAGCATCGGCAAGGGGTGCGCATCGCCTGCGTGGAGGAGGTCGCGCTGCGCCAGGGGTTCATCGACGCGGCCCAGGCGTACCGGCTCGGCGAGGCGCTGGCGAAGTCCGGCTACGGCCAGTACATCATGGACGTCGCGCGCAGCGTCGGAGACGGCGCCTGACTTTCCGCCGGGCCTGTGCTTTTCGCCCAAGCGCTCATCGCGTCCTCAGCGCCAGAAGCGCGGGTCCTCCTGCGCCATTCCCTCGAGGCGGGCGATGCGCTTCTCCATCGGAGGGTGCGTCGAGAACAGGCTGGCCATGCCCTGTCCACGGAACGGGTTGGCGATCATCAGGTGGCTGGTCGTCACGAGCGACGGCTCCTGCGGCAGCGGCAGCGCCTGCGTGCCCCGCTGCAGCTTGCGCAGCGCGCTCGCCAACGCGAGCGGGTCGTTTGACAGCGCCGCGCCCGATGCGTCGGCCTGGTACTCGCGGGATCGGCTGATCGCCAGCTGAATGAGTCCCGCAGCAAGCGGGCCGACCAGCAGCATGAGCAGGTCGACGAACGGGTTGCGGTCGCGACCGCCACCGCCGAAGAAGAACGCCAGGTTGGCGACGTACGTGATCGCCGCCGCGATCGTGCCCGCGACCGACGAGATCAGGATGTCGCGGTTGTAGACATGGCTGAGCTCGTGACCGAGGACGGCACGCAATTCGCGGCGGTCGAGGATTTTCAGGATGCCCTCGGTGCAGCACACCGCCGCGTGGCGTGGATTGCGGCCGGTGGCGAACGCGTTCGGCTGATCGGTCGGCGAGATGTAGAGCCGCGGCATCGGCTGATGCGCCGAGCTGGCGAGCTCGCGGACGATCGAGTACATCACCGGCTGCTCGGCCTCGCTGACGGGCCGGGCGCGCATGGAGCGCAGCGCGATCTTGTCGGAGTAGAAGTAGCTGAACCCGTTCATCGCGATCGCGAGGATGACGCCGATGACCAGGCCGCGGCTGCCACCGAGCGCTCCGCCGAGCACGACGAGCAGTGCGGAGAGGGCGCCGAGCAGGACCGCAGTCTTGAGGCCGTTGGTTACGCTGTGCATGCTCAGGTAACGAACGACTCTGCCCCCCGCGTTCCCGGGGGTATCAGTCGGGACGATCTGCCTGCGGAGTGATCACGACGTCCAGCGGAACGACGCCATCAGCGCCTCGATCCGCTGCCGCACGCCAACGGTGTCGCCGTCCATGCTGAACTCGGCCAGCAGCGCAAGCCGGCCGTCTGGCGATGGGACGAGGTAGCGCACCGACCGGTCGTCGCCGTCAGCGTCGATCACTTCGGCAGCGACACAGCCATATGCGGGCGGTACCGCAGGTGGCGCGTCGTCGTCGAGCAACCCGACGGTGAGCACAGCGCTGCCCGAGGACAGGTCGTCCGGTCCGATCACCGCCGTGCTCAGCAGCGCCAGCAAGGGAGCGCCGGCGATCTCCTCAGGGATACCGGCCTCAGCGGGGGTGACGACGAGCCAATCACGGCAATCCATTTGGAATGCGGGCAAGACAAGATCGCCCTGCATCATTCAGCTCCTCTGCTCTGCCCCTCCACGTGACACGTCGCGATGCGGATGCCGGCTCCCCGTCGCCGCGCGTTCTCATTCATCGCGTACCCATCACTGCCCTTCGCCGAAATGCGCGGACCAATTCCGAACGATCCGTTAGAACGTTCCAGATGATCCCGATTCTGCGGCCCAATGCCACCTACGATGACCCACGTTGTCATGCCGTGGCTTGCTCAGGCTATCGAGGATGGCCGACACCCGGAACCGCTACTGGACGGCAACAACCGGACTGACCTCAGGTGTCCACGGTTATACCGGGCATCCGACAGCGGAGTGGACAACTCGTACCCCGGATATCACCTTGGCGGCTTCGCCGACAAGGCGTCTCAGGTCGCCGAATTCAGGTGCCACGAACGCGATCACCGCACATCCACCAGGTGCGCAGATGAAATACGTGACGAGCATGGTCGACATTGGCCGCGAGCCGCCGGCCCGCTCGCGGCACAGGTGCGCAACGATCGGGACGCCGTCGACCTCGCCGAGCGCGACCGCGTGGCCATCGGCGTCGAGCGCGGAGTAGAAGACGTCGGCGGCGACGCCCACGTCGAGCAGGAATACGCCACCGCAGATCGCCATCGGCAGCACCTCGTCACCCGGCCGCAGCAACGCGACCCTGGCCCCGCGGGAGACCAGCCACGTCGAGAGCGGATCCGACGGATCGGTCAGCTCGAAACAGCGCCAGTCCGGCGGGAGTTCGACCTCGACACGGCACGGCAGCGTCACGGCGCCGCTGCCGCAGGGCCGAGCGGTCCGAGCACCACGCTGAATGCCGTCCGTTCGACGGCCCGCGGCCAGTCGCCGTGCCGATTGTCGTACGCCTCACGGCCGACGGAGCCTGCGTTGACGACGACGTCCTGCAGCCGCCAGTTCTCCTCGAGCGTCGGCCAGATCGCCTTCGGGTCCGGCCGGAGCCTCGTGCTCTTGAGGTTGTGCGCGGCATCAACAAGGCCCGGCTTCGCCTCGCTCACGAACGACGTCGCGAACGCCTTGGCGCCACTTCGTGCCGCGGCTACGAAGCCTGCGTCCTTCAGCTCGCGGCCCGCCTTTACAGCCTGGCTGCCTGGTCTCATGATCGGCACCGAGCCGAGCGCGTCGAATACGAGGTCGCCAGGGGTGATCTTCTCGTGGTAGGCGGCCGCGCGCGCGACGTCGCTGCCGAGCTGGGCGAGCGAGCAGACGCTCGACACCTCGAGCAAGAGAATCGCGGCAGGTGGCCAGGCGATCGCGACGAGCGCGAGCGCGCCGGTGAGGCTCGACATGATGTCGGCGTACCGCGCTACCACGTCCAGCCCGACATGTATGCCGTGTGCGTTGTGCAGCTCGTCGTCGTCAACGCGCTCGATGGCGTGCTCGCAGCGCGCTACCGAGTCGACCCAGTCGTTATACGCACGTCGAAAGCGGCCGGCCGTCGCCTCGCAGTCGGCTATGCATGATGTCGTGATCGCCTTCGCACCCGCCGCCGTCGTCCGGCGGTGTGCATCCAGGGCGGACTGCACCTGGGCCCGCGCGCTGTCGATGATCGCCTGGTGGCCGTCGAGCGCGGCGGCGTATTCGCGCAGCGCCCGCGCATAGCCGTCATAGCGTTCGGGCACGTCGTCGTAGTGCGCGCGGTGCGCATCCTGGAGCAGCCGCCGGAATTCCTCGGCCGCGTCTCCGGTCCACACGCCGGCGGTGCAGGCGAGTGCGCTGAGCTTGGCCAGTGCCGCGCGCAGCGCTTCCGCCCTCCGGCCGAGCAGGGCGGCAGCGCTGTAGAACTCCGCCGAACGGCCGGGTGGGCGCGGCGGGTCGGCGTGCACGCAGGCCTCTGCCGCGGCGACGCCGTCGCTCGGTAGTACGAGATGCCGGTACCACTTGATGCCGTTGCCGTGGCCCATCAGCACCGGACCGCATTACGGATGTTCAGCTCGGTGGTCGCGTAGGCGTCGGCCGCAGCCCGCGCTCCTTGGCTGACGCTTTCCAGGTAGCCGACGAACTCCGTGCGCTTGTGGGACCAGTCGTGCTGGATGTTCTTGAGGGCGGTACGAATCCGAGGATCGCCGACCCAACTTCCGATACACGTGCGCTCGTCGTTGTCGGCTTTGAGCAGGTGCGCGAGGCCGGCAAGCTGCGCCGCCAGCGCGCGCAGCGCGACGATGTCAACGGTGATCGTTGCCGCCATACCGGAGACGCTAGGCAATTCGGGCGCCTCGCGTTGGAAGTTATCCACAACTCCGGCGTCGACACGTCGTGAAGCATGCCACCGGCGCGCCGGACGCGGCGATCCGTACGATAGGGGCATGCGGCCGGCGGTGCGCTGGGGGGTACGGCGTCCGTTGCCGCGACGCCTGCGCCGCACGCTGATCGTGACGCTGGCGCCGGTAGTTGAGCTCCCCGGAGCTCGAGAACGCCATGGAGGCGCACATCCAGATGTCCAAGGACGTCAAGCAGCTAGATCGCGTCGTCATTCGTATCGCGGGGGATTCCGGCGACGGCATGCAGCTGACCGGCGACCGCTTCACCCAGGAAACGGCTGCCTTCGGTAACGACCTCTCGACACTGCCCAACTTTCCCGCCGAGATCCGCGCCCCGGCCGGGACGTTGCCGGGCGTCTCGTCCTTCCAACTCCACTTCGCCGACCACGACATCCTCACCCCGGGCGACCGCCCGGACGTCCTGGTGGCGATGAACCCCGCTGCATTGAAGGCCAACCTCGGCGACCTCCCGCGCGGCGGGACGATCATCGTCGATACCCATGACTTCACCGAACGGGCGCTTGCCCGGGTCGGCTGGAAGAGCAATCCACTCGACGACGGCGCCCTCGACGGGTTCGCCGTCCACGCCGTCGACCTGACGCAGCTGACGCTCGACGCGCTGGCGGGCACCGAGCTTTCGCGCAAAGACGCCGGCCGGTCCAAGAACATGTTCGCGCTGGGCCTGCTGTCGTGGATGTACTCGCGCCCGGTCGAAGGCACGCTGCGGTTCCTGCGGCAGAAATTCGCGAACAAGCCGACGATCGCCGAGGCGAACGTCACCGCGTTCAAGGCGGGATGGAACTACGGCGAGACCACCGAGGCGTTCGGTGTCCAGTACGAGGTCAAGCCGGCAGCCCTGCCGCCCGGCACGTACCGCAACATCACCGGCAACACGGCGCTGGCGTACGGCCTGCTCACCGCGTCGAACCGGTCCGGCCTGCCGCTGTTCCTCGGCGCCTACCCGATCACGCCGGCCTCGGACATCCTGCACGAGCTCTCCAAGCACAAGCGCTTCGGCGTGCGGACGTTCCAGGCCGAGGACGAGATCGCCGGGATAGGCGCGGCGATCGGCGCCTCGTTCGGCGGCTCGCTTGCGGTCACGACGTCGTCGGGGCCGGGCATCGCGTTGAAGGGCGAGGCTATCGGGCTGGCCGTGTCGCTGGAGATCCCGCTGGTCATCTGCGACATCCAGCGAGGCGGGCCGTCGACGGGGCTGCCCACCAAGACCGAGCAGTCCGATCTGCTCCAGGCCATGTACGGGCGCAACGGCGAGGCACCGGTGCCGGTCGTAGCGCCACGTTCCCCGGGTGACTGCTTCGACGCGATCCTCGAGGCGGTGCGCATCGCGCTGACCTACCGCACCCCGGTGTTCTTCCTGTCCGACGGCTACCTGGCCAACGGCTCGGAGCCGTGGAAGATCCCCGATCTCGACGAGTTGCCGGACCTCCGCGTTCCGTTCGCGACGGAGCCCAACGGCACTGGGGAGTCAGCCGGGGAGTTTCTTCCATATTTGCGTGATCCGGAGACGCTGGCGAGGCCGTGGGCCATCCCGGGAACCCCTGGCCTCGAGCACCGGCTGGGCGGCATCGAAAAGGCCGACAAGACCGGCAACATCTCCTACGACCCCGACAACCACGACTTCATGGTGCGTACGCGGCAGGCCAAGGTCGACGGCATCGCCCGCACCATCCCGCCCGTAGAGGTCGACGACCCGGACGGCCACGCGCGCGTCCTGGCGCTGGGCTGGGGCTCGACGTATGGCCCGATCGGGGCAGCCGTGCGGCAGGTGCGCCGTGCCGGCTATCCGGTGGCGCAGGCGCACCTGCGGCACCTGAACCCGTTCCCGGCCAACCTGGGGGCGGTGCTGTCGCGCTACGAACGCGTTGTGATCCCCGAAATGAATCTCGGACAGCTGGCGCAGCTGGTCCGCGCCCGGTTCCTCGTCGACGCGATCAGCTACACCCAGGTGCGCGGGCTGCCGTTCCGCGCGGCCGAGCTGGCCGACATGCTTCAGGGAGTGATCAGTCATGACTGA
>JBKPQY010000069.1:0-7750 GCA_046734315.1 Actinomycetota bacterium
TGCTGTCCGGGTCGCTGGCGAGGGTGAAGTCGACGATCGCGGCCGTGTAGCTGCTGCCACACGAGGTCTGAACCACCGTGAAAGCGGTGAAGAAGATGCTCCAGCTCGCGGCCCCGTAACCAGCGAGGTCCGCGGTGCCGCAGGCGAACGCACCGTTCGAGCAAGGTGCCGGCAGCGGCACGGTGGCGGACACGGTGGCTTGGAAGGGCGTCTGCGCGGATGCCGCCCCCGTGAACGCCAGACTCAGCGCGACGACCAGCGCGGGGAGCAGCATCAGATAGCGTGCGATTGAGCGTGATCGGGAACCGGTAGCGATGGCCATCAAGGTGACCCTCCCTTTGCCAAGCCGGGGGGGTCCCAAATGAACGTCACCGCTTTTCGGCCAACACGCCCCCCGGCGTTTCGCCGCGACCATATCGCCGGTCTCCGAAGAAGGCCAGACCGATTCTGCGACTGGAACGGGTGGCGAGGCGATTCCACCGACCTGTCCGCGGCAGATGCGGATGTTCACGAGCGCGCTCACGCACGCGACGCTGGCGAGATCGCGGCGATCCTCGCTGATGAGGACAACCACGGCAGACTGTAAGTACGGACTCACAGCGCCCCGTTCCTGCGCATCCGGACCGGGGTGCTTTCTATGTCCACCGCAAGCACGTGACAGTCTCGTCATCTGGGCTATAGGGCGTGACGTTGAGCGATACGATCCAGCCTCCTGCGAGGGGCCCGTATGTACCAGCGAAACGCTGTCGCGTAGTGCGAGCCCTATCCCGCTTACACGGCAGAAAGCCGCAATACCCTGGGGAGGGTGGGGACGATGAGGGGAATCATGCGCACGAAGATTCAACGATTGGTGCTATTGGGCGTGTTGGTGGGCGGCTTATTGGTGGCTCTTTCCGCTCCAGCGAGCGCAGCCACCAACCAGATCTCTGGGGTTGCGGTCCTTGACACGACAGGTGCCTGCCCAGCCCCTCCCGCCGAGTATGAGGACTTCACTGACTTCACTCAGGTGATGACGGGGAGTCTGGACGGCTGCTGGTACACGAATATCGAGACGACCAAGGACAACGGTGCGCCGAGCGGTGTGTACAAAGAGAGCGGTGAAGAGGTCTTCGTTGGCAGCCTGAATGGCGGGCCGGAGGGTACTTTCGCGACAACGTACCAGTTCGAGTCCAAGTGGGAGCCAGACGTGTCGACTGGCTCGGAGGTCCACGGACGTTGCCAGCACCCAATCGCTGCGGGCAGCGGCACCGGCGGCTTTGAGGGTGCCACCGGCCGAGCCGACTTCAAGGACGAAGTCACAACCGGACAGTTCTTCTACCGGGGCCACATCGAGGTCGGTTAACGCAGTCGTCTAGCGCAAGTGGTGCCACTCGTGCCTATTCTCCGGCTGAAGCTGGTCGCCGTGCGACTGCACGCCAGGTGAAAGCGACCACAGGACCTACATCTACCGGTTCCTCGTCAAAGGCAGCGAATGCGGACGGGTGCTCAGCCTGGCCCGACTGGCGTCCTCTGCGCTAACCAGCAAGCGACTAATCCGCGAATGGCCGCCGCGACCCGAGGCAGCAGCCGACAAATGCCAAGTGCACGTACGCAGCAAACGGGCTGGCCTTGCTGCATCCAGCAGATCGGTTCACGATCACTTGGAACACACACGACCATCGGCAGGAGCGCGCACCCAATGCGGCAAGAGCGGATGATTGCGCCACGCGAGCCCGCAGGGTCGAGCCCTACGGGACCTCGGCCTTCGAGCCGCTCTTGAAAAAGATCAACTCGTCCGCGCCGTTCGCGCGCGGCGCGCGCATTTCCTAGCAGCCATGTCGGAATTGTGGACCACTTTCTACTCGTGGACGCGCCGCCGTCAGTGCGCTGGGGAGGGACGGTCGCTAGAAACCACCCTGCCCGTACTTTAGAGCGTTTATTTCCTCCCAAACCTTGCCGCAACGCGAACACTCCCGGAATACCTCATTCTCCGCGTTCCGTTGAATGCGCCACCGATGAAAGCGTAGTCGACAGAGCACCTTCCCCCACATGCTCCTAGAATGACGCGATCCCTGCGCCAACGCAATCCACGCGGCGACGCCGTGGGGCCACCCGTCAGTTCAACCGTCGACGCGCTCACATCGGCAGGAGCCGGCGTTTAACGCCGCCCGAGTGGAGGGTTCCCGATTCCGTTCGTCGGCAAGCACGCGAACGCGCACATCGACAATCGCCATGCCGACGTGAGCCTGGCGCGAATAGGTCTTGCGGCAAGCGCACAGTTGCGGCTTGATGAGCACCCATGGAGCTCCGGTCTCGGCTGGCGTCTCGAAGCGACCTGCCCTTGTTAGAGCCACTGGTCACGCGTGCAATCGAGGAACTCCAGCGCGGGTTTCTCGACGCGGAGCAGATCAGGGCCAGCCACGCCATTATGGGCATCGACACGCAGTTGGTGGACGACGGCACTTACTACGTCGTTGAGCTGGGCGGTGCGTTGGCAGGGTGCGGCGGCTGGAGCCGGCGGGTCACCTTGTATGGGGGCGATCACTCGATCGGCCGGGACGAACACCTGCTCGACCCTGCTGTCGATGCGGCACGTGTTCGCGCGATGTACACCGATCCAGCCTTCACCAGGAGAGGTGTGGGCCGGTTGATTCTCCAGCTCTGTGAGCGCGCCGCCGCGGCCGAGGGGTTCACCCGCCTGCAGCTGCACGCCACCCTGGCCGGGATGCCCCTGTACCGTGCCTACGGCTTCGAGCCGCTCGAGGAGATCATCATCGACAGCGCTGACGTAGGAATCCCGGCCGTGCACATGATCAAGACGATCGACGCATAGCGTCCGCACGTCGGCAATTGCGGACGTTGGGCCGATGCCTATCAATCAATATGTTCGCCATCCGCCGCATGTACCAGATCGGCGGCTCTGGTGCACAAGTTTGTTCGTGAGCCCCGAATGCTCCGGCCGGCAGTGGATCTCAACGTGAGCGCGCCTTCACCTGGGTGCCGATGGCGCAGCGGGGATTGCGGTCAAGAGCGTACGCCGCGGCGAACGTGGCGCTAGGCCGGCGTTAGCGCCGATGTACGTTGCGACATCCGCGAGCCGACCCGTGGCCATCGATACAGGCGACGGCTTCGCCGGTCGTAGCGCCGCCGGCGGTTGTCGGCAGTGATCGGCCCCGCCGGGCGATGGGCTATGGCGGTTGTTTCGGGCGAGAGGGGTTTCTCGGGCGGGGTTGTGGTGGCAGTATCGGATGCTGGCAGGCGATACGTTGCAGCGCTCGCACGGTTCCTCGGAGCGCGTCGACATGCGTGGCGGGCGCCTGGTGGTTACCGACGCCGCGCGAGACGCGATTAGCTGGTTGTGCCGCGATTCCGGTCGGCAGGCGCTGTTGTTGTCGTGGCCGGGCGGCGCGGTGTGTTTGCCGGCGGCGCTGTACACGCCGACCGCGTTTGACGTGATCATCGGTCATATTGCGCGCTGCCCGATCTTTGTCGATCTACGGCAACTCCGGTTCTCTGCCGGTGCCCGCGTGATTCTCGATGCCAGCCAAGCGTGGCGACGGCGGCCGCTGCTTCGGCTGCGGCCCGCTGGCCGGCCCGAGCCGGTGCGTCGAACGCGCGCCGCGAGGAGGACCCGATGAGGTCTGCGATACTGCTTGCACGGGTTGCGGCGAGGGTGTCCCGCGAGCTGTACCGCGAATATAGCCTCGTGTTCCCGGCCCCGGTCATCGCGGCGTGCGTGCGGGATACGCTCGTCGACCTTCACGGGTCGATCAGCACCGAAGCACTTCCAGAGATGGCCGCCGTGTTGGCCAAGGTCCGGCTCACTGGAAGCACCGGCGCGCGCCGCCACACCCGGGCACAGCGATCACCACCACGCGCGCCGAGCCGCTCTCGCCGAGGTCGCCGCACGCCCGGGCTGGGCGCACTGCACCCGAAAGGAATACCGATCACCATGGACATGACGACACGACCCGGTGTGCGGTTGCTGGCCTTCCCGGTCAGGCGCCAGCGGCAGGAACGGCTGGAGATACACAACATCGAAATCGACCAAGCGGTCGCCGGTCAGCACCTGTGCGGCAACCTGCACCTGCCCTCCGGCCGAGTGTGCCTGTTACCAGAGCGCCACCGCGGCGGATGCCAGTTCACCGCACGGCCCGCCCGATAGCACCGCCGCCGCACGCAGTGACGGCGGCATTATGTGGGTGATCTTGTCAAGTTGATCTCTGTGTGGGTTGCTGCGGGGCTGGCGGCTGGCTGCGCTGGGTGACCAGCTGTGGGTGGGCGGCCTTTCCCGCCGGGAGACGCTCCCGCCGTCCTCGCCGGTGTCAAGGCAGGGCCCTTCGGGCGGTCTGCGGCCGGTCTTGACGTCGGCTGCGGGCGGCGAGAAGTGGCAGCGGTGGGTGAAGGCCGGAGTGTGGCAACGCGGTGTCATGGCACGTCCGGGTCGAGATCGGCGAGCAGCCTGGCGAAGGCCTGCTGGCGGCCGGTGTGTTGTTTGACGGCCGCGTCGGTCATGTTGGGGTTGCAGGATCGGGAGGAATTCGAGGCCGGTGACGAAGAAGCTGCAGTTCTCGCAGACCGCCTCGAACGCGCAGTCCAGCTCCGGTCGGCGGGTGCAGTAGCCGTTGCCGAGCAGTCGGAAGTGGTCCCGGCGTAGCTGGGCCATCCGCGGCCCGATCGCGTCGGCGGGTAGCGATTGTCCTTTGCCGTAAAGGGCTTCGACTTTGTCGGTGACGGCGAAGTACTCGTCGGCGACGGTGCGGTTGGCGATCTTCGCGTAGCGCAGCGCCTGATCGAGGTGTTTGTGGCCGAGCATCGCGGCGATCGCCTCCAGCGACATGCCCCGGTTCACCGCCTGGGTGGCAAGGGTATGTCGCAGCTGGTGCGGGTGGATGTGCGCAAGCCCGGCCGCGGCGGCGGCGCGGTTGAGGTGCCGGGTGATGGCGTGCCGGTCCAGCGGGGTGCCGTTCGGCCGGGTGATCAACCATGGCGTGTCTGCGGGCATCCAGCGGCGCCGGTAGTCGCCGATCAAGCGGACCAGCTCGGGGTGCAGCGGCAGGTAGCGGTCCTCACGTAGCTTGCCGACCGGCACGTGCAGCCAGTGCCCCGGGCCGATCTGCACGATCGCATCGTGCGGCAGGGCGGTGTATTCGCCGACCCGCAGCCCGGTGCGCAGCAACACCCTGGCCATGGAGATCATCGAATCGATGGTGTTCGTGCTCCGTAGCCGTTCGGGCCAGCGTCGGCGGCACGCCCAGACGTGCGACGGGTCGCCGCGCCTTCTCCGAACATCTCCTTCGCCGCCCAGGTCGTCATCGCAGGGTGAGCGGGGTCTCGGATTCGACGTGGGTCAGCTTCTCCGGGTTGCGGACGTAGTAGAGGCCGGTGATTCGGGCGTCGTCCATGCGGATCGCCATGACGCCGTCGATCTCGCTGTTTAGCCGTACCACGAGTGCCGGGTTGCCGTTGACCATGGCGGGGTCGACGGTGAGCGTGCCTTCGGGCTTGCCGAAGCCGCCGAAGATGTAGCGGACCACCTTCTCGCGGCCGATGATCGGCCGCAGCGTCGCCTGCTTGACTCCGCCGCCGTCGCCTATAAGGACGACGTCAGGAGCAAGCACGTCAAGCAGGCCCTGCAAGTCCCTCGTTTCAACCGCGCGCTGAAACGCCTCTAGGGCCGCCCGACTCTGGCTGGGGGAGACCACCTCGCGCGGGCGGCGAGCCTCGACGTGTTGGCGGGCACGGTGGGCGATCTGCCGCACGGCCGCGGGGCTCTTGTCGATGGCAGCCGCGATCTCGTCGTAGTTGAGATCGAACGCCTCGTGCAGCACGAAGACGACGCGCTCGATCGGTGACAGCGTCTCGAGGACGAGCATGAGCGCGATCGACACACTCTCGGCGAGCTCGACATTCTCCGCCACGTCCGGCGCAGTGAGCAGCGGCTCGGGCAGCCAGGGGCCGATGTACGCCTCCCGGCGACGCCTCAATGTGCGCAGCCGGTCGAGCGACTGCCGGGTCGTGATCCGGACCAGGTAGGCGCGCTGGTCGCGCACCTGCCCCACGTCGAGCTTGATCCACCGCAGCCAGGTTTCCTGCAGGATGTCTTCGGCGTCGGCCGCCGATCCGAGCATCTCGTAGGCGACGGTGAAGAGCAGGTTGCGGTAGGCGAGGAAAGTCTCGGTTGCCGGGTCAGTGGCGTGCTCGCTCATATCTCGACCCTTCCTCCACGGCCCGGCGTGATTGCCGACGGCCTTCCAGCGTGCATCCACCCGCCAGGTGCCTCTTGGTTGCTCGATCTGACCCACGTGTTCGGTTGGATTGAGTGAGACACTCCCGACGCGCGGCTGTGACACGTCAAGCTGGCGACGATCCGTTAGACACAGGTTCGCCGATGAACGCATGCGCGAGCCGGCGCCCCGCAATAGGGCGTCGCCGCGCGACATGCAGTCCAAATCCGTTGACAGTCGACCGGACCGACGACGAATGCCTTGCTAGGCGGGTCGCTCAGCGGTGGCCTCGCCGCGCTTGGCCTGCACCCGGCGCTGGCGTGTGCCATCCTTGAGGAACCAGCTGAACGCACCTGGCTTGCGTGCCTCCTTACGCAGCTCCTCGAACGCACTTGAGCAGAAATACTCCTTGAGCCTCGCGCCGGCGCGACCGCCGACGTGGACACTCCTTGCGATGTCGTTCTTGTGGGCGAGTTGGAAGACAGCAGCCCGACGGCCGAGGCTGATGCACTGGCCGGCGAACCCGACGGCGATCGGCGCCGGTTCCTGGCCCGCAATCCGGTTGAGGACCGTATCGGCGGCGTGGGAGCCGAGCGGACCGGCGGCCTGGCAGCTCATCCGGAGCGGCAGATCTGACGGTGCAGCCGAATCCCCGGCTGCGACGATGCGGTTGTCGTCAACGCTCGTCAAGGTCTCGTCGGTGAGCAGGCGACCCCCGGCGTCGGTGCTCAGCCCGCTGCGCGCGGCCAGATCCGGCACCCCGAATCCTGCAGTCCAGATAGTCACCGCGCTCGGCAACTCGCGGCCGTCACCGAGCCGCACGGCATCGCGGGTCACAGCCGTGACCCTTGTGTCGGGGCCTTCGAGCACGGTCACACCGAAGTCGGCCAGCCGCTTAGCGACCGCGTGTCGACCCCGAGGGTGCAGGTACGGGCCGAGATCCCCGCCGCACGCCAGCGTCACCGCGCGGTCCACCTCCGCCAGCTCGGCGGCGATCTCAATGCCTTGCGGACCGGCTCCGACAACCGTCAGTGCTGCGGTCGCAGGCGCGGCGTCGAGGATCGACCGCAGCCGTCGCGCCGCATCGAGGTCGGCGATCGGGTAGGCGAACTCGGCCGCTCCGGGCACCCGCGCGCCGGCGCTGACACTGCCTACGGCGTAGATCAGGTAGTCGTAGCTGACCGTGCCGCCGGTCGCCAACGACAGGCTGCGCTCAACAGTGTCAATCTGGGTCACGGTGTCGACCACGAGCCGGACGCGCTCGGCCAGCACTTCTGTGTAGTCGTGGGCCGGGTCGTAGGACCCGCCCACCAGCTGGTGTAGGCGGATCCGCTCGACGAAGGCCGGGCGCGGGTTGATCAGCGTCGGTGTCAGGTCATCGCGCTGCGTAAGTCGATTGGCCGCCATGACGCCGGCGTATCCGCCGCCGATCACGACCACATCTGTGTTCTTAGTCATCGTGTTTCCTTCATTTCCAGGGGCTCCGCCTTAAGACGCCGCGCGGACAATTCTTGTGACACCCGTGAGACCGATCACTTCAAAGG
>JBKPQY010000070.1:0-10158 GCA_046734315.1 Actinomycetota bacterium
CGCCGGCGAGATGGGCCTCGGCGAGCGCCGCGAC
Organism: Actinomycetota bacterium; assembly: GCA_046734315.1. Taxonomy (GTDB): domain Bacteria; phylum Actinomycetota; class Actinomycetes; order Mycobacteriales; family Jatrophihabitantaceae; genus DASXRA01. The sequence goes on from JBKPQY010000070.1 coordinate 35, forward strand.
AACGTCAAGGAAGAGCGGCTCGGCGTGCGAGCCGGGTTCCTTGGTCCGGTCCAGTACCGCGACGCGCCGCACGGAAGGTGGTAACGCCTCGACCAAGGCGCCGGCCGGGAACGGCCGGTACAACCGCACCTGCACGACGCCCACCCGCTCGCCGCGGGCGTTCAGGTAGGCGACGGTCTCTCGCGCTGTCTGCGCGCCGGAGCCCATTAGCACGAGCACCCGCTCGGCGTCCGGGTCGCCGGCATAGTCGACGAGCTCGTAGCGGCGGCCGGTGCGATCTGCGAACGCGGCCATCACGTCCGCATAGACGGCCGGCGTCGACGCGTAGAACGCGTTGACCGTCTCGCGAGCCTGGAAGTAGACGTCCGGGTTCTGCGCTGTGCCGCGGATAAAGGGTCGCTCCGGTGAAAGGGCCCGCGCGCGATGAGCGCGTACGAGCTCCTCCGGCACGAGCGCGCGCAGGTCGTCGTCGGAGAGCATCTCGATGGTGTTCAGCTCGTGCGAGGTGCGAAAGCCGTCGAAGAAATGCAGCACCGGGATCCGGGTGCGCATCGCCGCCGCTTGCGCCACGAGCGCGAGGTCATGTGCCTCCTGCACGGACGCCGAGGCAAGCATGCCGAACCCGGTCTGCCGCGTCGCCATGACGTCGGAGTGGTCGCCGAAGATCGACAACCCTTGGGCGGCGACCGAACGCGCGGCCACATGAATCACCGCCGACGTCAGCTCGCCGGCGATCTTGTACATGTTCGGGATCATCAGCAGCAGGCCCTGCGACGCTGTGAACGTCGTGCTCAACGCGCCGCCCTGTAGCGCACCGTGCAGGGCGCCCGCAGCGCCGCCTTCGCTCTGCATCTCCACCACGCTCGGCACGGTGCCCCACACGTTCGGCAGCTTCCGGCTCGCCCACTCGTCGGCCAGCTCCGCCATCGGCGAGGACGGGGTGATCGGGTAGATGCAGCAGACCTCGTTGAGCCGGTACGCCACCGACGCGGCGGCCTCGTTCCCGTCCACCACAGCGCGGGTCACTGGTTCACCTGCTCTTCGCGCGAGCGCTCATCGCTGCGATGAGCTTGCGCTCCTCGGCCCGGGGCGACGACCCTGCGGTGCTCGCTCATCTACGGCTCCGGGATCATGTCGATCGCGTGCACCGGGCACTGCTCCATGCACGCGGCGCAGCCGGTGCACCGGTCGTAATCGAAGCGGTAACGATGGCCCGCGCCCAGCTTGATCACCGCGTCCTCCGGGCAGGCGCCAAGACAGCCGTCGCACTCGAAGCAGTTCCCGCACGACAGGCAGCGCCCGGCCTCGTAGCCGGCCTGCTCGGCGGACAGGCTGCCGACCACCTCGGCGAAGTCGGCAACCCGCGCCTCCGGTTCCCGTTCCGGCTGCCGCTGCCGGGCGGCGTCCCCGAAGTACCACAAGTGCAACTCGTCGAAGCCAGCCTCACGGTGCTTGGGTGGCCGTTCATAGTCGCTCTCGCGCAGGTACGCGTCGATGTAGCGCGCGGCCTTCTTACCGTGCCCTACGCCAACCGTGACCGTGCGCTCGCTGGGCACCATGTCGCCGCCGGCGAACACCCCGGGGCATCCGGTCATCAGCGACTGCGAGACCTGCACCGTGCCGTCCCGCGCGAACTCCACGCCCGGCACGCCACGCAGGAACCCGGTGTCGGTGTCCTGGCCGACGGCCAAGATCAGCGTATCTGCGGCGAGCGTCTCCAGCCGTCCCGTCCCGCGCGGGAAGCCGGTCTCGTCGAGTTCCATGACCTCGACGGTCATCTGCGGGCCCTCGAACGCGGTGATCGTGCGGAGCCAATTGATCCGCACGCCTTCCCGCTCGGCGTCTGCGGCCTCCTCCTCGTGCGCCGGCATCTGCGCACGCGTACGGCGGTAGACGATCGTCGGCTCCTCGGCGCCGAGCCGGCGCGCCACCCGCGCCGCATCCATCGCGGTATTGCCGCCGCCGTACACGGCCACGCGCCGTCCCAGCACCGGCCGCTCTCCGGAGGCGACACCGCGCAGGAAGGTGACCGCGTCGAGCACGCGGGCAGCGTCCATCGCCGGAATGTCGACCCGCCTCGACAGGTGTGCGCCCACTGCCGCGAAGACCGCATCGAAGCTGCCGTCGGCCTGCTCCGCCATCAGGTCCTGGACCCGGTGGTTTGCGACCATCCGGACGCCGAGTCGCTCGATCCGTTCGATCTCGTCGCCGAGGACGTCGCGAGGCAGGCGGTACGCGGGGATGCCGTAGCGCATCATCCCGCCCGGCTGCGGTCCCGCGTCGCGGATTTCGACCTGGTGGCCGAACCGCGCAAGGTGGTACGCCGCAGACAGCCCACTCGGCCCCGCGCCGACCACCAGCACCCGCTTGCCGGTCGGGGGCGGCGGCGGGTCGAACGCCCACCGCTGCTCACGGGCCAGGTCACCGAGGAAGCGTTCCACGGAGTGGATCGACACCGACGCGTCGAGCCGCTTGCGGTTGCAGACGTTCTCGCACGGGTGATAACAAACCCGGCCGTGAATCGCGGCGAGCGGATTGTCGGCGACCAGCTGCCGCCACGCCTGCTCGTGCTCATCGGCCTTGACGTGGGCCAGCCATGCCTGGATGTTCTCCCCGGCCGGGCAGCCCGCATTGCACGGCGGCAAAAGGTCGACGTACACGGGCCTGCGGTCCCGCACCGGCCCGCCGCGAGAATGTCCGTGCAACAGATCCGGCAGCCGCGTCACATCGCGCAGCGGGCCGCTCACGTCAATGATCGTATGCAGCCAGTGCCGACGTGGCTATCTCGAGAGGGCACGACGCGCATCGCGCCGCGATCAGTCACGACACGTGCCGGCGAACACTCGCTGTGCCCAGCGGACCTGGTGTGGGGTCGGCGATCCAGGGTGCGTCATCCTGCAGCTTGAGCACACCCTCCTCGGTCCAGCTGTAGCTGCCGTCAAGCACCTCCTTCGCGAGGCGGCGATTGGCGGCATCCGCGTTGTGCCAGAGCCCGTGGAACATGATGTCGGCTCGGGCTCTGGCCTGGACGCAGAAGAAGTCGGCCAAGTCGGCGGCGGAGGCGCCGTGCTCCGGGTTGTCCTGACGGAGCATTTGCGCTCGCACGCACACAGCGGTCATCGCGTAAAGCTCGGCGCCGATGTCGACGATGCGTCCCAGGAACACCTGGTGGTACTCGAGCCGACCCTGCCACCGTGACATGCCGTAGAAGGTGAATCGGGCCAGTCGACGCGAGGCGCGTTCGACGTAACGCAGGTGCTTCGCCAGCCGGCCGAATTCGCTGTAGGTAGACGGAATCTGTCCAGCACCGACCGCGAGCCTCGGCAGCCATCGCGCGTAGAAGCCCCCGGCCCGCGCGGCCGCCAGTGCTCGACGTTTCATCGGCACGGACGCGTCGATGATGTCTCCGGCCACCGCCAGGTGGGCGTCCACCGCCTCGCGAGCGATCAGCAGGTGCATGATCTCGGTCGACCCCTCGAAGATCCGGTTGATCCGTAGATCACGCAGCATCTGCTCGGCCGGCACCGCCTTCTCGCCCCGGGCCGCCAGCGACGCGGCGGTCTCGTAACCACGTCCCCCGCGCACCTGAACCAACTCGTCGGCGACCTTCCACGCCATCTCCGAGGCATACAGCTTTGCCAGTGCCGCCTCGATGCGGATGTCGTTACGGTCGTCGTCGGCAAGCAGGCTCGACATCTCCAGGACGGCTTCGAGCGCGAAGCTGGTAGCCGCGATGAACGCGATCTTCTCCGAGATCGCCTCGTGCCGCCCGATCGGTCGGCCCCACTGTTCCCGGGCGTTCGACCACTCCCGCGCCACCGTCAAACTCCACTTGGTGGCCGCCGTACACAGCGCCGGCAGTGAGAGCCGACCCGCGTTGAGCGTCGTCAAGGCGATCTTCAGGCCTTGACCCTCGCGGCCGACGACGTTCTCCGCCGGCACGCGAACATCCTGGAAGCGCGTGACGCTGTTCTCGATGCCACGCAGGCCGAGGAACGCGTTACGGCTCTCGACTGTGATGCCCGGCGAGTCTGCCTCGACGACGAAGGCGGTGATCCCGCCGCGATGTCCGTCACTGCTGGGCACCTTGGCCATCACGACGAGCAGGTCGGCAACCACGCCGTTGGTGCCCCACAGCTTGACCCCGTTCAGGATGTAGGCCGCGCCGTCCTCCGTCGGCACCGCCGAGGTGCGTAAGCGAGCCGGGTCGCTGCCGACGTCCGGCTCGGTCAGCAGGAACGCGCTGATGTCGCTGTGCGCGCAGCGGGGCAGGTAGCGCTGTTTCTGCTCCGGCGTACCGAACAGCTTGACCGGCTGCGGCACGCCGATCGACTGGTGGGCCGACACCAACGCCCCCAGCGCCGGGCTCACCGAGCCGATCAACTGCAGCGCCCTCGTGTAATACAAGTACGTCAGCCCCACGCCGCCGTACCGTTCAGGCACCCGCATGCCCAGCCCGCCGAGCTCCTTGAGACCCTTCACGACCTCGTCCGGTATGCGCGCCTCGCGCTCGATCGCCGCAGCATCGACCTCTGTCTCGATAAACGCGCGCAGCCGCGCCAAGAATGCCTCGCCGCATTCCCTGGCCTCCGGTGCGGGTCGCGGGTGCGGGTGGATCAAATCCAGCCGGAGCCGCCCCAGAAACAGCTCCTTGGCGAAGCTTGGCTTTCGCCAGTCACGTTCTCGGGCCGCCTCGGCGACAGCCCTAGACTCCTGTGCTCCAACCGTCGGCTGCGCCACGACAACCGCCTCCCACACCCCTCGGACAGGATGCGACGACCGTACCTACTCACCGGTAACCTGCGAAAGGGACTCAAGTCCCGCATGAGCCGGTTTGCTCGGCGCGTCAGACCGTCTTTGCGGATACGGCCCGGCGGCGGTGGCAGTCCCGTCGTCGGGCCTGGCGAGGCCGGCGGAGGTGAGCCAGGCGGTTATGGCATGTGCGGTTTCGCGTGGGGCTTCCAGTTGGGGGACATGGCCCAGGTCGGGCATGACGACAAGAGTCCAGGCGGGGTTGGCCCGCGCGGCCGCCCGCGCGACCGAGACGGGCACCATCCGGTCGCGCGCGCCGTGCAGCAGCAGTACCGGGCAGGCGGTCGCGCGGATGCACCGCCGGTACGCCAGGCCGCGGAAATATCCCGCAGTGGCAATGATCGAACGGGCAGATGCGGTGATCTCCCGCTCGGTCTCAGGGGCGAGCAGGCTGTAGCGGGCCACCGAGACGATCTGCTCCACCACATCAGCCGGCACACGTGCGACGTCGACGCAACAAAGTGCCAGGACATAGCCGACCATCGCCTCCGCCGACATGCGGCGGCGAAGGCCCATCAGCACCGGGCCGAGGCGGGGCACCGCATACGCCGCGAGTAGCGGGGCGACGAGCCGGTCTGGCCATGCGGGTACCAGCGGCAGGACCGGGTCGACCAGTACGAGCCCGCGAACCGTGCCCGGATCGGCGCTCGCCTCCAGAAGCGCGAGCATCCCGCCCATCGAGTTGCCGACCAGGATCACCGGCTCGTCGCATACGGCCTCGACGAAGCGGTGCAGCAGAGCCCGCAGGTCCCGCACGTCCGTGCTGCGGCCCATCGACCGTGTGAGGCCATGTCCGGCCAGATCCGGTGCGAGCACGCGGCAGCCGGTCAGGAGCGGTGCGATCGCCGCCCAGGTCACCGCCGAACCCACCAGGCCGTGCACGCACACGACCGTCGGTCCATCGGCGGGTCCGCCGAAGTCGAGATAGTGCAGGGGGCCGTCCAGGTCGATCCAGCGCGACCACTCGCCGACGCTTGGCGGCTGGCTGCCATCGCCTTGCAGCCCCGGAGCAGTCGTCGGCAGGGGCGCTTTCGTGTCCGAGCCGCTTGCCCGGGTCCGGCCGAGCACTGCCGAGAGGCCGGTTACTGCGACGGTCGTCCGCCAACCGGTCGTCAGGTACCGGGCGGGGAGGTGACCTGACAGACCCGGCGCGGAAGTCATCCGACGGCGATCAGGTGGCGACCCCGGCGTCGGCTGCGCGGAATCCGGCAGGTTAAAGTCCATGTAAGCCCCCCTTCCTATGTCTAGGTATACGCCGCGGCCCGCGCCGTTGGTTAGCGCCGTACGGCGCGCCATTCGCGGCCCAAAGGCTCTAGCGTGGCGGCGTGCCGACCATGACCGCGAGAATTGACATCAGAGCAACGCCGGGCGAGATTCTTGCCGTCATCGCCGACGTGGCGGCCTATCCGCAATGGTCCGCGGTGCACGAGTGGACGACGATCGACACCACATTCCCGGACGGCCGGCCCAGGCGCGCGACAATGGGTGTGTCCGCCGCAGGCCTTACGGACACAGTGGTGGTCGACTACGCCTGGACGGCGACTGGCGTCAGTTGGGCGCTGGTCAAACCCACCCGTCAGCAGAAGGATCAGCGCGGCAGTTACTCGATCATCGATGGCTGCGACGTTTCACACCTTCAGTGCGAATTGACCATCGCCCCGGCCGTCCCGCTGCCCGGAATCATGATTCGGGCGATCATGAAGAGGGCGATCCGAGCCGGGACGGATGGCCTCAAGCAACGCGTCGAGTCGCGGCACTGAGGGCGTGGGCCATATGCCGCTGAGCGTGGCCGTAACAGGGCCGACGGGCGAGATCGGCATCTCGGCGGTGACGGCGTTGGAGCATGACACAGCGGTCGGGCGCATCGTCGGGATGGCGCGTCGGCCGTTCGATGTGGCGACCCGCGGCTGGACGAAGACCGAGTACCGCCAAGGGGACATTCTCGATCGAGTGGCGGTCGATGCGCTGGTTGCAGATGTCGACGTGGTTGTGCATCTGGCATACGTGATCATGGCTTCACGTGAAGAGAGCCGCCGCATCAACCTCGCAGGTACGCGTAACGTCTTCGAGGCGACCGTTGCCGCGGCTAGGCCGATTCGTCTGGTGTACACGTCCTCGGTTGCCGCCTACGGCTACCACACCGACAACCCGAGCCCGTTGACAGAGGACGTGCCTGCCCGCGGTTCGAGCGAGCATTACTACTCCGAGCAGAAAGCTGAGTGTGAGGTCGTGCTGCGCGAGGTGACGGAGGGCTCCGACCTCGAGGTCTATGTGCTCCGGCCCTGCATTGTCGCCGGACCCGGGGCGACGGCGCTGGCCGATTCGATGCCGTGGCGGCATCTCAGGCAGATGCTCCCCACAGCCCTGCGCGGGACCGCCGATGCGATCACCGGTCTGCTGCCGCTGCTGCCTGACCCCGGCACTCGGCTGCAACTCGTCCACCACGACGATGTCGCTGCTGCGATCGCGCTGGCTACGCGTGGTGCAGGTGTGCCCGGTGCGTACAACCTGGCCGGCGACGGCGAGGTGTCCCTGAGCGACGTGGCCGCGGCGACCGGCACCCACGCGGTCCGGGTACCCCATGTCACAGCGACCGCGGCCTCGGCCGTTCTTGCCAGACTGCCCGCGGTGCCGGCCATCGCGGAATGGGTCCACGCCGTCCGCAGCTCGGTCGTAATGGATACCTCGCGAGCCAAGCACGTCCTCGGCTGGCATCCGAGATACACCAGTCGGCAGACCCTGGACGAGCTCGCGGCTGCGGTCTAGCCGGAACCCTGAGGGCGCAGATCGGGCACGCGGTACAGGGCTGCTCCGGCGGCTACGCCGGAATCGGCCGCGACGAACAGAAGCGTGTTGCCGGGCTGCAGGCTGGCCGCGGCGTCCGCGTCGTGGAACGCGGCAATGAGGGCGGCGGTGTGTATGCGGTCCTCACGAGCGATAGCGATGCGCTCCACAGGAACGCCGAGATGAGACGCGAGACCGTCGGCGAAGCTCGCCCGAGCCGGAGCGGCAAGCACGAGGCCGACCGAATCGAGGTTGATCGACGCACGGTCCAGGCACTGCTGGGCCACCTTCGCGGCAAGCGCGGCCGACACGTCATCGGCGGGGTCGCGCGCCTCGATCCGGAGCCGGTTGCGTCCGTCGTGGTAGGTCACGGTCGCCCGGAAGGAGCTGCTGCGGTCCGGGGAGTTCGCCCAGCAGAACACTCCGAATCCGGAATCGTCGTCCGTGCCGTGGCACAGCAGGGCTCCACCGGCGCCGGCGAAGGGGAAGGGCTCCTCCGTCAGATGATGGCCGGGATCGGCGTCGCTCGCGACCACGAGGGCGCGGCTGATCGCGCCCGAGCGCAGGAAGCCGTCGACGATCTGCAGTGCCGTTAGCGGACCGCACACGCCGTTGGCGACGTCGCATGAAAACGTCCCGTGCGCGCCGGGGTGCGGATCTTCGGGATTGGCGCCGACATCTTCCTGGATCAAAGCCGCGAGCGCAGGTTCACCGAGATTGCGGTCGCGATAGATCCCCGCGTTGATGAGGAGGTCCAGGTCGTTCGGCCGGCACCCGGCCTTGTCGAGGCAGGCCCGCGCAGCGGCTACCGCGATGCGCAGTGCGCTGTGCCGAGAGCGCCACGAAGTGTGGGCGACGGTCGCGCAATCAATGATTGTGCCCATAGCTTGTCAGCAATTCTTCGTCGACGGTAAGCAGGATGATTCCGATCTCGAGACCCGACGCCAACGCGATCAGTGCAACGGTTTCGCCTGGGCTTATCCGGCCGGCCTGAATCTCGTCGATGAGTGCGACGGTGTGCGTGGTCGACGCGGTATTGCCGTAGTGGTCGACGGTAATGACCGCTTCGTGGCGGGGTGCGCCGCCGAGCTCTTGGGTCATCTCCGCCATACCCTTCTTGATGGCCCGGGCGGATGTCTGGTGCACGATCACTTGATCGACGTCGCTGAAGTCGATCCCGGCCGAGTCGAGAGCTTCTCGCAGCAGCAACGGCAGATCGGCGATCGCCGTTTTGTGGATGGCACGCGCCTGGGTGAACATCCGCGCGCCCGGTTCGTGGTCCGCGGCGTACGCGAGACACAGGCGGCTGTGATCGGCCACGGTCGTGAAGCCGGCGACACTGATTCCGGCAACCCCGTCAGGTGCTCGCTCGAGAAGGATCGCGGCCCCGGCGTCGCCCAATGTCAGCGACGCCAGCTCTCGGCTCATGACGCTGCGCACGTGACGCGCAGCGTTCTGCCCGAGTTGGGAGATGTATTCGCCACTCACCACCATTCCACGCCGGACGCTGCCCCGGCGGATCCAGTTGTTCAGCACCATGACGCCGGACAGCATCCCCGCGCAGGCGTTGGACAGGTCGAACGTCATCGCATCGGCCGCACCGACGGCGTCGGCGATCGCGCTGCCCATGGTCGGTTCCAGCTGCTGAGTAAGCCCGTCGCGGTATTTGGTGATGCTGCAATTGATCACCACGTCGAGCGTGGAGGCGGCCTGCGCCGACCGGGTCAGGCAGTCGCGCGCCGCGCCAACAGCCAGGGTGTACGAGTCCTCCTCACCCGTCGCTATCCGCCGTTCCCGGATGCCGGTCAGCCCCTCCAGGTCGATGTGTGTGTGATGTCGTGTGGATGCCATGAGGTCGGCGGTCGTGAGCCGGGTGGCCGGTAAGTGGCGCCCCACACTCGCGAGTCGCGCGCGGAATGGCGACGGATTCGCCGCCGCGTCCAGCATCAGCCAATGAGTCCCCATACGAACCGTCCTCCACCACCAACTGTCGCGGTGGAACCAGCGGGGGCACCAGGGTAGAAAGACATGGCCTGCGGACCTTCGGCACTGTCGGAAGTGCCGGACTCGATGTCAACGTCGTGGCGTGGAGAGCGAACGCCCTGGCGTACGGATTCCGCCTGCTGCGCGGCCGCCGCTTGCCACAGTGGTCGCGGGCCTGGCCGGCCGGGCTACCCATACCGAGCCGCACCGCGTCTTCACGACGCTGGCCCGTCACCGCCGCTTGTTCCGCCGCTGGCTGCCGCTCGCAGACATGCTGCTGCTGCGCGGTGACCTGCCTCGCAGCGACACCGAACTGCTGATCCTGCGCACCGCGTGGAACTGCCGGTGCTGGTACCAGTGGGTCCAGCATGCCCGCCTCGCTCAAGCCCACGGACTTCCGAGCACCGTCGTCGACGCAATCCCCGACTGGCGCGCACATGAAGAGCTCTCCCGGCGGCAATGCCGGCTGCTTCAGGCAGCCGACGAACTACACAGTGATCGCGTCATCAGCGACGACACCTGGGCGCTGTTAGCTGACGAGCTGC
>JBKPQY010000071.1:0-19275 GCA_046734315.1 Actinomycetota bacterium
GACGCGAACCCGGCCTCGCTCGTCCAGGTGCTCTTCCATCTGGGCGAGATGGTCACGGCCACCCAGTCCGTGAACGAGGACACGCTCCAGTTGCTGGGCGCCGAGCTCAACTACAACGTCCAGGTCGTCAGCCCCGAGGACGAGGACCGCGAGCTGCTCGACTCCTTCGACCTCAGCTTCGGCACGGACGAGGGTGCCGAGGACGACCTGGTTGCGCGTCCGCCGGTGGTCACCGTCATGGGTCACGTCGACCACGGCAAGACCCGGCTGCTCGATGCCATCCGAAAGACCAACGTCATGGACGTCGAGGCGGGCGGCATCACCCAGCACATCGGCGCTTACCAGGTGCACGTCGAGCACGAGGGCAATGAGCGGGCGATCACGTTCATCGACACCCCGGGCCACGAGGCGTTCACCGCAATGCGCGCCCGCGGGGCGTCGACCACCGACATCGTCGTGCTGGTCGTCGCCGCCGACGACGGCGTCATGCCGCAGACGATCGAGGCGCTCAATCACGCGCAGGCGGCTGACGTCCCGGTGGTGGTCGCCGTGAACAAGATCGACAAGGAAGGCGCCAACCCCGACAAGGTCCGCCAGCAACTCACCGAGTACGGCCTCATCGCGGAGGAATACGGCGGCGACACGATGTTCGTCAACGTCTCGGCCCGGCAGAACATCAACATCGACGGCCTGCTCGAAGGCATCCTGCTCACCGCCGACGCTGCCCTCGACCTGCGGGCCAACCCAGACCAGGATGCACAGGGCATCGTCATCGAGGCGCGCCTCGACCGTGGCCGCGGGCCGGTGGCGACATTGCTGGTGCAGCGCGGAACGCTGCACGTCGGCGACTCAGTGGTCGCGGGGGACGCGTTCGGTCGCGTTCGCGCGATGCTGGACGAGAACGGTGATCCGGTCGAGCAGGCGGACCCGGCTCGTCCGGTCATGGTGCTCGGCCTGACCTCGGTTCCCGGCGCCGGCGACTCGTTCCTGGTCGTCGAGGAGGACCGCATCGCCCGCCAGATCGCGGATCGGCGGCAGGCGCGCGAGCGCAACGCCCAGCTCGCGGCGTCACGGCGGCGGATCTCGCTCGACGACCTCGACAAGGCTCTCGCCGCAGGCGAGGTGCAGCAGCTCAATCTCATCATCAAGGGCGACGTGTCGGGTTCGGTCGAGGCGCTCGAGGACGCGCTGCTCAAGATCGATATCGGCGAGGAGCAGGTGTCGCTGCGTGTCATCGGCCGGGGCGTCGGCGCGATCACCGAGAACGACATCAACCTCGCAATCGCGTCCAACGCCGTCATCCTGGGCTTCAACGTCCGACCTGAGGGCAAGGCCCGGGAGGCAGCCGAGCGTGAGGGCGTCGACGTCCGGTTCTACTCGGTCATCTACCAGGCGATCGAGGAAGTCGAGGCGGCGCTCAAGGGCATGCTCAAGCCCGAGTTCGAGGAGGTGCAGCTCGGCACCGCCGAGGTGCGCGAGGTCTTCCGGGTACCGCGCGTCGGCAACGTCGCCGGTGCGCTGGTGCGTAGCGGCGTGATCCGGCGCAACAGTAAGGCCCGGTTGATCCGCAACGGTGTGGTCGTCGCCGACAACCTGACCGTCGAGTCGCTCAAGCGGTTCAAGGATGACGCCACCGAGGTGCGTGAGGGCTTCGAGTGCGGCATCGGGCTCGGCTCGTTCAACGACATCAAGGTCGAGGACGTGGTCGAGACGTTCGAGCAGCGTGAGAAGGAGCGGGCTTGATCACCTGCGAGTTGTCCGCGCGGCGTAGTGCTCCAGCAGCACCAAGCGCGGACAACTCGCGAGGAGGGTTGCCTTGGTCGTTGGGACACTTGTCGTTGACCTGCTCCTCGGAGATGTTCATTCGCTGAAGGAGAAGCGCTCGGTGGTGCGGCCGATCGTGGCTGAGCTGCGGCGGCGCTTCGACGTGGCCGCCGCCGAGACGGGCGCCGCTGATCTACACCGGCGGGCCGAGATCGCGGTGGCGGTCGTCAGCTCCACCCACGGGCACGCCGTCCAGGTGCTCGAGCAGTGCGAACGGCTGGTCGCCGCGCGACCCGAGGTCGAGCTGCTCACGGCCCGGCAGCGGGTGCTCGACGACGGGGATCTTGAGTGAGTAATGGAAGGAACGTTGATGGCTGACGAAGCGCGGGCCAGGCGCCTGGCGGGACGGATCAAGCAGATCGTCGCGTCCACCATCGAGATGCAGGTCAAGGACCCGCGGCTCGGGATGGTGACGATCACGGACGTGCGCCTGTCCGGTGACCTGCACGACGCGACGTTGTTCTACACGGTGTTCGGGTCGGACGAGGAACGGGCCCAGTCCGCTCAGGCCCTCGACTCCGCGAAGGGCGTGCTGCGCAGCGAGGTCGGCCGGCAGACCGGCGTGCGGTTCACCCCGACCTTGACGTTCGTGCTGGACTCGCTGCCCGAGGCCACCAAGCACATCGAGGAACTGCTAGGTGTGGCCGCCCGCGCCGACGCCGAGGTGGAGAAGGCGCGGCGAAATGCCGCACCTGCCGGAGAGGCCGACCCCTATCGTGGGCCGCGTGACGCAGACAGCTGACCTAGCTATCCGCCGAGCCACCGACGACGACTGGCCGCAGATCTGGCCGATCTTTCGCGAGATCACCGTCGCCGGCGACACGTTCGTCTACGACCCGCAGACCGACGAGGCGACGGCACGCAGCTGGTGGCTGGCGCCGCCGCCCAGCCAGACGTGGCTCGGCGCCGACGGCGATACGGTGCTCGGCTTCTACGTTCTCGGGCCCAACCATGGCGGGCCCGGCGCGCATATCGCCAATGCGTCGTACATGGTGGCCGCGCCCGCACGGGGCCGGGGCATCGGCCGCCGGCTCGTGGAGCACAGCCTGGAGCAGGCCCGCGCAGCCGGCTACCTCGGCGTGCAGTTCAATGCCGTGGCCGCGAGCAACGGCTACGCGATCAAGCTGTACCAGGACCTGGGGTTCGAGACGATCGGCACAGTGCCGGCGGGATTCCGCCATCCCGAGCAGGGACTGGTCGATCTGCTGATCATGTTCCAGCCACTCTAGGAATGGGCCGCACGTGACCGCGACCGCCGATGTCGCGACGCGACGGCTCCTGGGCCTGGCCGCGTCGGCGTTCGTCGTACTCGCCGCGGAGCCGCTGTACCTGCTTGTCGACACCGCGGTCGTCGGGCATCTCGGCACCACCGCACTGGCCGGGCTGGGTGTGGGCGCGGCGCTGATGGGACTGCTGCTGCTCATCGGCACGTTCGTCGAATACGGGACGACGAGCCGGGCCGCGCGCTGGTTCGGGGCGCAACGCCAGGACGCCGCGCTGAACGAAGGGGTACAGGCGTCCTGGCTCGCAGTGATCATCGGCGTGATCCTGGTCGCGCTGGGCGAGGCGTGCGCGCACCCGCTGGTAGGCCTGCTGGCCGGCGGCAACCCGGACATCCAGCAGGCCGCCGAGTCCTGGTTCCGCATCGCCGTCGTCGGCACACCGGGTGTGCTCCTTGTATTGGCCGGCAACGGCTGGATGCGCGGAGTGCAGGAGACGCGTCGGCCGGTACGCGTCGTGCTGATCGCCAACGCGATATCCGCCGTAGCGTCGCCGGTTCTCGTCTATCCCTTGCACTTCGGGTTGCAGGGCTCGGCAATCGCGAACGTGGCGGCGCAGGTCGTAGGTGGTGGACTGTTCCTGCGCGCCCTGCACAGCTCGACAACGGCGATCCGTCCACAGTGGACGGTCATGCGAGCGCAGCTGGTGGTCGGACGGGACCTCGTGGTGCGGTCGGCGGCGTTCCAGATCGCGTTCCTGACCGCGGCGGGCGTTGCCTCCAGGATGGGCTCGGCGCAGATTGCCGCGCACCAGATCGGCCTGCAGCTGTGGGAGTTCACCGCACTGCTGCTGGACTCATTCGCGATCGCGGCGCAGTCGCTGGTCGGTGCCGCGCTCGGAGCGAGCGATGAGACGGCGGCGCGGCGGATGGCGTGGCAGGTGGCGCGTTACGGGCTGTGGGCCGGATGCGGGTTCGGCATGCTCTTCGCGCTCGGCTGGAGGCTGGTGCCGGAGGCATTCACGTCGTCGGACGCGGTGCAGCACCAGGCACACCTGCTGTGGCCGTGGCTGGTGGGGATGCTGCCCGCGGCCGGCATCGTCTTCGCGCTGGACGGCGTGCTGATCGGCGCCGGCGACGTCGCCTTTCTGCGGACGCTCACCCTGATCGCCGCGATAGGCGCATTCGCGCCGCTGAACCTGGCGGCGCTGCACTGGCACTGGGGCATCGGCGGGGTATGGGCCGGCCTCACCGCGTTCATCGGGGTGCGCTTCATCGGCATGGCGTCGCGCACCCGCGGCCGCCACTGGCTGGTGCTCGGAGAGCAGCGATGACCACCTCGGGGCTCACCGTCGTGGACAAGCCTGCCGGGCTCACGTCGCACGATGTGGTCGCACGGATGCGGCGCATCGCCGAGACTCGCCGGGTGGGCCACGCCGGGACGCTCGATCCGATGGCCACCGGTGTCCTCGTCCTCGGCGTCGAGAAGGCCACCCGGCTGCTGCACCACCTGGTGCTGGCCGACAAGGCGTACACGGCGACGATTCGGCTCGGCCAGGCGACCTCGACCGACGACGCCGAGGGTGAGTCGCTCAGCGGCGCGTCGACCCGCACCCTTGCCGAGCATGCCGTGCACGCCGCGATGACGACGCTGACCGGGGACATCGAGCAGGTGCCCTCGGCTGTCTCCGCGATCAAGGTGGCCGGTCGCCGGGCGTATGCGCGGGCCCGTGCCGGCGAGGCCGTCGAGTTGGCGGCTCGCCCCGTGACCGTGCGTCGCTTCGAGGCGATCGGGTTCCGGCGCCCGGCGCCCGACCTGCTCGACGTCGATGTCGAGGTCGAATGCTCGTCGGGCACGTATGTGCGGGCACTGGCCCGCGATCTGGGCGTGGCGCTCGGAGTCGGCGGGCACCTTACGGCGCTGCGCCGCACCCGGGTGGGCCCGTTCACGCTCGCCCAGGCACGCACCCTCGACGAGCTGGTGCAGCTTTCCGATCCCGTCACGATGCCGCTCGCAGCAGCGGTCCGGGCGGCGCTGCCCGTCCGCGAGATCACGGCGGCCGACGCCCGCGAGCTGTCGTTCGGGCGGACACTGCCCGCAGTCGGCATCGGCGGTACCTACGGCGCCTTTGCTCCGGACGGCGCAGTGGTGGCGCTGTTGACGGAACAGGCAGACGACGCCCGCCCGGTACTCGTCTTCGCGGCCGCCGGCGGCGCGTCCGGACAACCCGACGCCGTAGGCTGAGCGCTCGTGCAGCGCTGGCATGGTCTCGACGCCGTCCCCACCGACTGGGGGCGCTGCGTCGTGACGATCGGGGTGTTCGACGGGGTGCACCGCGGGCACGCCGCGATCATCGGCAGGGCCGTCGCCGCGGCGCGCGCGCTGGATGTCCGCAGCGTGCTGCTCACATTCGTGCCACACCCGTCGGAGGTGGTACGGCCCGGGTCACATCCGCCGATCCTAACCAGCCTGGTGCGACGCGCCGAGCTCGTCGAAGAGCTCGGCGTGGACGTGTTCTGCGCGCTCCCGTTCACCCGCGAGTTCTCGCAGCTGACGCCGGCCGAGTTCGCGCACGAGGCGCTGGTCGCGAAGCTGCACGCCGCGGCCGTCGTCGTCGGCGCCAACTTCCGCTTCGGGCACAAGGCCGCGGGTGACGTGGCGGCGCTGACCAAGTTCGGGCGGACGTTCGGCTTCACCACGGACGGCATCGCGCTGCTCAGCGACGACAGCACGCCGCTCTCCGCAACATATGTCCGCTCCAGTGTGCAGGCCGGCGACATGGACGCCGCGGCGGCCGCCCTGGGGCGCCCGCACCGTGTGGACGGCATCGTCGAACGCGGCGACGAGCGTGGCCGGGCGCTCGGCTTCCCGACGGCCAACCTGCGCACAGACGCGTACGCCGCCGTGCCCGCCGATGGCGTGTACGCCGGGTGGGCCTGGCGGCTGGACGAATGGGGGCGGACCATGCCGGGCGCCCCGCTGGGCATGGCCGCGATCTCGGTCGGTACGAATCCGACATTCGAGGTGCGGCAGCGGCGCGTCGAGGCATTCGTGCTCGACTTCGACGGCGACCTCTACGGCGACGGCCTGGGCGTGGAATTCGTCCACCGGTTGCGCGGGATGGAGCGGTTCGCGAGCGTCGACGCACTGGTCGAGCAGATGCACGACGACGTCAAGCAGACAAGGGCCCTGTTGAATCGCGGCTAGCTCTTTTGCGCGAGCTCATCGCCCGATGATCGCCTTCTGTCCGCCCGCACTGTGTCCGCGTCGGCCCGTCACCCATCCCGCTGATACTCTGTACGTGGGCATAACGCGGTACCGCGTTTCCCGAGATGCAGGATGCGTTTCCTCCCGCCGTGACGAAGACCGGTGGGGCGCGCTTGCAGCCGAGCAGAGAGGAGTCGCCCGTGGCCCTGGCCAGCGACGTCAAGAAACAGATCATCAGCGAGTACGGCGCCGCCGACGGCGACACCGGCTCGGCTGAAGTCCAGGTCGCGCTGCTGTCCAAGCGCATCAGCGATCTGACGGAGCACCTGAAGGTGCACAAGCACGACCACCACAGCCGCCGCGGGCTGCTGCTGCTGGTCGGCAAGCGGCGCCGGCTGCTCAACTACCTGCACCGCACCGACATCGACCGCTACCGGTCGATCATCGAACGCCTCGGCCTGCGCCGGTAGGTGTGACACGGGGAGCGGCCCATCTGGTCGCTCCCCGGGTCTTACGGAACAATTGAATACGAACATGGCCGGGCGCGCGGGCGTTCGTCGTGTTGCGACGAGAGGACGCCGGTCCTCGGTAGTGGCCCTCGGGCTCGAGCAGACCGAGTGCTTCGATCGAAGACCGGCACCCGTCTTGGGGTGACAACTCGTACGTCGCACGCGTTCCGGCGCGGAGGTCCGGCGAGCAGGAGCTCGCCGGCGTACGAGAGGGGTTACTCCGTTGACGGAGGCCAACGAAACACCGGTGCACGAAACCACTGCCACCATCGACAACGGCAAGTTCGGCACCCGCACCATCCGGTTCGAGACCGGCCGCCTTGCGAGGCAGGCCGCCGGTTCCGTCGTCGCATTCCTGGACGACGAGACGATGCTCCTGTCGGCCACCACGGCCGGCCGGTCGCCTCGCGAGGGCTTCGACTTCTTCCCGCTGACGGTCGACGTCGAGGAGCGGATGTACGCCGCCGGGCGCATCCCAGGCTCGTTCTTCCGGCGGGAGGGACGTCCCGGCGAGGACGCCATCCTCACCTGCCGGCTGATCGACCGCCCGCTGCGTCCGTCCTTCGTCAAGGGGCTACGCAACGAGATCCAGGTCGTGGTCACGGTCATGGCGCTGCACCCTGAGCATCTCTACGACGTGGTCGCGATCAATGCGGCGTCGGCGTCCACCCAGCTGGCGGGGCTGCCGTTCAGCGGCCCGATCGGCGGCACCCGCGTCGCCCTGATCGAGGGGCAATGGGTGGCGTTCCCGAACCACTCGCAGCTTTCGGACGCCACGTTCGACATGGTCGTCGCCGGGCGGGTGCTCGACTCGGGCGACGTCGCGATCATGATGGTCGAGGCCGAGGCCACCGAGCACACGATCGAGCTCGTCGCGGGCGGGGCCACCCGTCCGACCGAAGAAGTTGTGGCCGAGGGCCTGGAGGCGGCCAAGCCGTTCATCGCCGAGCTGTGCCGCGCGCAGGCGGAGCTTGCCAAGCTCGCGGCGAAGCCGACCGGCGAGTTCCCGCTGTTCCTCGACTACAGCGACGAGGTGTTCAGCGCGGTCGAGAACGCGGTGTCCGCCGAGCTCGCCGGGGCGCTGACCATCGCGGACAAGCTGGAGCGGGAGGCTCGCCTCGACGCCGTCAAGGAGGACGCGAAGGCCGCGCTGGCCGAGCAGTACGGGCCCGACTGGGACCGCTTCCATGAGATCAGCGCCGCATACCGGGCGCTGACCAAGAAGCTGGTACGTCAGCGCATCCTGCGTGACAAGGTGCGCATCGACGGACGTGGGCTCACCGATATCCGCACCCTGTCCGCCGAAGTCGAGGTCGTGCCGCGCGTGCACGGCTCGGCGCTGTTCGAGCGCGGGGAGACGCAGATCCTGGGCGTCACCACACTGAACATGCTGGGCATGGAGCAGAAGCTCGACACGCTCTCGCCGGAAAAGACCAAGCGGTATATGCACAACTACAACATGCCACCGTACTCGACCGGCGAGACCGGCCGCGTCGGATCGCCCAAGCGCCGCGAGATCGGGCATGGCGCGCTGGCCGAGCGGGCCCTGATTCCGGTGCTCCCGTCGCGGGAGGAATTCCCTTACGCGATCCGGGAGGTCTCCGAGGCCCTCGGTTCCAACGGCTCGACGTCAATGGGCTCGGTGTGCGCGTCGACGCTGGCGCTGTTCAACGCCGGCGTGCCGCTCAAGGCGCCCGTGGCCGGCATCGCCATGGGGCTGGTATCGGACACCGTCGACGGCAAGACGGAGTACGTCGCGCTCACCGACATTCTGGGTGCCGAGGACGCGTTCGGTGACATGGACTTCAAGGTGGCCGGCACCCGCGAGTTCGTCACCGCCCTCCAGCTCGACACGAAGCTCGACGGCATCCCGTCCGAGGTGCTGGCGGCCGCGCTGAAGCAGGCGCGCGATGCCAGGCTGCACATCCTGGACGTGATGGCCGAGGCGATCGACCGGCCGGACGAGATGAGCCCGTACGCGCCGCGGGTCACCGTCGTGCGCATTCCGGTGGACAAGATCGGCGCCGTGATCGGCCCGAAGGGCCAGACCATCAACGGGATCCAGGACGACACCGGCG
The DNA here is from genome assembly GCA_046734315.1 of Actinomycetota bacterium. Taxonomy (GTDB): domain Bacteria; phylum Actinomycetota; class Actinomycetes; order Mycobacteriales; family Jatrophihabitantaceae; genus DASXRA01. The sequence goes on from JBKPQY010000071.1 coordinate 8,839, forward strand.
CCGAGATCACCATCGAGGACGACGGCACCATCTACGTGGGTGCGTCCGACGGGCTGTCGGCGCAGTCGGCGGTCGACCGGATCAATGCGATCGCGAACCCGCAGCTGCCCAAGGTGGGGGAGCGGTTCCTCGGCACGGTGGTGAAGACCGCGGCGTTCGGAGCCTTCGTCTCGCTGCTGCCGGGCAAGGACGGCCTTGTCCACATCAGCAAGCTCGGGCAGGGCAAGCGCGTGGGCAAGGTCGAGGACGTGGTAAAGGTCGGTGACAAGCTGCAGGTCGAGATCGTCGACATCGACCAGCGTGGCAAGATCAGCCTCGTTCTGGTGAAGGACGACGAACCTGCGCCCGAGGCACCGGCGGAGGCATAGTCCGCAGAAATCACGCGAAACGGGCGAGAGGCTTCGGCTTCTCGCCCGTTTTCGCGTCAACACCCGGCCCCAGCCGCGCAAGTACTCTGCCTTTCCTCTATTCTCTGGTATGCCGATGGAGTTAACAGAGCCTGTCGGCATTATCGAGAGGATGGATGACCTATGCCGAATGGCGTCGTGAGCGGTCGCCGGGCGATCGCGCTCCTGACCATCGCCGGGCTGGCGGCGATCGGCGTTGCGGCGTGCGCATCCAGCAGCGCGGACAGCAAGAAGCTCTCACTGGTTGCGTACTCGGTTCCCAAGCCCGCCTACGACGCGTTGAGCGCGGCGTTCGAGAAGACGTCCCAGGGCAAAGGGGTCAGCTTTGCCGCCTCGTACGGCGCGAGTGGAACGCAGAGCAAGGCCGTCGCGAACGGACAGAGCGCCGACTACGTCGCGTTCTCGCTCGAGCCCGACCTGACCAAGCTCGTGCCCAAGTTCGTCGACTCGAACTGGAACAGCGGGCCGACCAAGGGTCTCGTCTCCGACTCGGTGGTCGTCATAGCCGTGCGCAAGGGCAACCCCAAGCACATCACCGGCTGGGACGACCTGGTCAAGCCCGGCGTCAAGATCGTCACGCCGGATCCCGGCTCGTCCGGCTCAGCGAAGTGGAACATCCTCGCCGCGTACACGCATGTCCTCGCCGACGGCGGCACCGATGCGGAGGCGCAGGATTACCTCAAGAAGTTCTTCGCCAACGTGGTGAGCAAGCCGTCCAGCGGCTCCAACGCGACGACGACGTTCCTCAACGGCACCGGCGACGTCTTGATCTCGTACGAGAACGAGGCGATCACCGCCCGTCAGAAGGGTCAGTCGCTGGACTACATCGTGCCGGACCAATCGGTGCTGATCGAGAACCCGGCAGCGGTCACGAAGTCGGCGCCGCCGGCTGCGAAGGACTTCCTCGCGTACGTCGAGAGCGAGGCAGGCCAGAAGATCTTCGCCAGCCACGGTTACCGCCCCGTGCTTACGGACGTGCAGCCGGGCACGGTGGAGGGTGCGAACGATCCGAGCAACCCGTTCCCGCAGGTGAAGCACCTGGTGACCATCGCCAGCCTCGGCGGTTGGAGCGCCGTGAACAAGAAGTACTTCGGGGACAGCGGCCTCGTGCCGAAGATCGAGGGCACATCCGGGTGAGCGCTCCGTCCGTCCGGGCGGCGTCGACCGAGCGCGCCCGCCTCGGTGCCTGGTCAGGCGCCGGGCTCGGCCTCGGGGTCTTATGGCTGAGCATCCTGGTGCTGCTGCCACTCGCCGCCGTCGTGGCGAAGGGAATCGGGCCCGGGTTCTGGGAGGCGGTAACGAGCCCGGCGGCCCTGGCCGCGATTCGGCTCACGGTGGTCAGCGCGCTGATCGTCGCCGCCGTGAACGCCGTGCTGGGCACGCTGATCGCCTGGGTGCTGGTGCGTGACTCGTTCTGGGGCAAGCGCGTCGTCGAAGCAGTGATCGACATCCCGTTCGCGCTGCCCACGATCGTCGCCGGCCTGGTGCTACTCGCGTTGTACGGCCAGCACAGCGCGATCGGTATCGACTGGTTCGCCACCCGGCGCGGCGTACTGGTCGCGCTGTTGTTCGTCACGCTGCCGTTCGTGGTGCGCGCCGTGGAGCCAGTGCTACTCGCCCTGGACCCCGAGGCGGAGGAGGCCGCCACCTCGCTCGGCGCAGGGCCGTTCACCGCGTTCCGGCGGATCGTGTTGCCGGCAATCGCGCCGGCGATCGCGTCCGGGGCGGCGCTGGCTTTCGGGCGGGCGATGGGCGAGTACGGCTCCGTCCTGCTGATCTCGGGCGGACTGGCGAAGGCGTCGGTCGCTTCGCAGTACGTATTCGGGCAGATCGAGGACGACCGTTACGCGCAGGCGGCGGCGGTTTCCACAGTATTGCTGTTGATCAGCGTCGCCGTGCTCGCGGTGCTCGGTGAGGTGCAGCGACGGGCGGCGCGCCGTGGTTAGCACGATCACCGACACGCCGCCGGTCGTCGCCCCGCCACCGGCGGGGACGCGCGTGGCCCGGCCGCGGCGGCGCCGCTTCGTCCGGTATCTACTGCGATTCGTCGCAGTCGCGTACGTCGGAGCACTGGTGGCGATGCCGGTGGTAGTGGTTGCCTGGCGCGTCGTCGACCAGGGCTGGTCCGTCTTCTGGGATGCCATCACGTCGCCCGACGCGATACACGCCTACCAGGTGACCGCACAGGTTGTCGGGTTCGCCGTGGTGATCAACGCGATCTTCGGCGTCGGGATGGCGATCCTGCTGGCGCGCTACCGCTTCCCTGGGCGGTCGTTCCTGAACGTCCTGATCGACGTGCCGATCTCGATCTCACCGATCATCGTCGGGTTGGCCCTGGTGCTGGCATTCGGATGGACGACCGGGTGGTTCGGCTCGGCGCTGCAGAGCGCGGGCATCCAGGTGATCTTCTCGATGCCCGGCATGGTGCTGGCGACGACATTCGTGTCGCTGCCCCTGGTGCTGCGTGAGGTGCTGCCCGTGCTGGAGGAGGAGGGCATCGAGCAGGAGCAGGCCGCCCGCTCACTCGGGGCCAACGCCGTGCAGCGGCTGCGGCGGATCACCTTGCCGACGATCCGGTGGGCGCTCGCGTACGGGGTGGTGCTGACGCTCGCCCGGTCGCTGGGCGAGTTCGGCGCGGTGCGCGTCGTATCCGGCGACGTGACCGGGCAAACGCAGACGCTGACGCTCGTCGTGGACCAGCGCGCCGAACAGTTCGAACCCGGTGCGTACCAGTTGTCCGTGCTACTCATCGCGGTATCGGCGATCTGCATCGTGGCCATTTCGCTGATCCGGCCTAGAGGGGAACGCTGATGGGAATTGCCGCGCACAACATCCGCAAGCGGTTCGGCACCTTCGTCGCGCTCGACGACGTCGACCTGGATGTCGACACCGGACAGCTCACGGCGCTGCTCGGGCCGTCCGGCGGCGGCAAGTCGACGTTGCTGCGCATCATCGGCGGGCTCGAGGACCCGGACGCGGGAACCGTCCACATCGATGGTGTGGAAGCCACGAACATCCCTGCGCAGCGCCGCGACGTCGGGTTCGTGTTCCAGCATTACGCCGCGTTCAAGCACCTGACCGTGTTCCGGAACGTCGCGTTCGGGCTGGAGATCCGCCGCCGCCCCAAGCCGGAGATTCGGCGCCGGGTCCATGAACTGCTGGAGTTGGTGCACCTGGACCAGTTCGCCGACCGGCTGCCGTCGCAGCTGTCCGGCGGGCAGCGCCAGCGGATGGCACTTGCGCGGGCGCTGGCTGTCGAGCCGAAGGTGCTGCTGCTGGACGAGCCGTTCGGTGCGCTCGACACGAAGGTGCGCAAGGAACTGCGTGACTGGTTGCGGCGGCTACACGACGAGGTGCACGTCACGACCGTGTTCGTCACCCACGATCAGGAGGAGGCGCTCGAGGTAGCCGACGAGATCGTGGTGATCAACAACGGGCGAGTCGAGCAGACCGGTTCGCCGAACGACTTGTACGACCACCCGGCCAACGACTTCGTGATGGGCTTCCTCGGGCCGGTCACCCGGCTGGGGGAGCGCCTCGTGCGGCCGCACGACATCGAGGTACTCGGCGCCGAGACTGCGGGCGCGGTGCCCGGCGAGGTGGTGCGGCTGGTGCGCATCGGCTTCGAGGTACGCGCCGAACTGCGCGCGGGCGGCAGCGACCCGTGGGTACAGCTCACCCGCGGCCAGGCTGACTCGCTCGACCTGGAGCCCGGTCGCGCCGTGTGGCTGCGCCCGGCGCATCACGCCTCGACGCTCGCTGCCTCCTAGCGACGAGCGCTCGCGCGACGAGGTCCTCGCTACGTTTCCCTACGGGGAATGCGAGGATCCGTGTGTGGAGATCTCGGCGAAGACCGACTACGCGGTACGGGCCCTGCTCGAGCTGGCGGCGCGAGCCCCCGACCTCGTCAAGATCGAGGTGATCATCGGCGAACAACGGCTGCCCCGCAAGTTCGTCGAGGCGATCCTGGGGGAGCTGCGCCGGGCCGGCCTGGTGCGCAGCCAGCGCGGTGCCGAGGGCGGGTATGCGCTCGCCCAGCCGCCGAGCGAGATCACGCTGGGCCAGGTGATCCGTGCGGTCGACGGGCCGCTCGCCGAGGTGCGTGGGCTGCGGCCGCACGAGACGACCTATACCGGCGTCGCCGAGCAGTTGCCGTATGTCTGGGTGGCGGTACGTGCCGCGCTGCGCCGGGTGCTGGACGAGACGACGCTGCAACAGGTGCTGACCGGTAAGTTGCCGGCCCACGTCCGGCGCATGGTGGAGGCGCCGGACGCTTGGCTGCCCCGCTGAGTCAGGTGTTCGCCGGGCTGAAGCGGCTGCCGGCCGAGGTGACAGCACTTGCTGCTGTCGCGTTCATGGTGGCCCTGGGATTCGGTGTGGTGGCGCCGGCGATCCCGCTGTTCGCGCGCCACTTCGGGGTCAGCAAGACCGAGGCGAGCGCCGTGATCAGCACGTTCGCCGCGGCCCGGCTGCTGACCGCCCCGTTCGCCGGACGGCTGGTGAACGCGTTCGGGGAGCGGACGATGCTGGCCACCGGCATCGGCATCGTCGGCGTCTCCAGCCTGCTCGCCGGCCTGTCCGCGGATTATTGGCAGTTGCTGGTGCTACGCGGCGTCGGCGGCGTGGGTTCGATCATGTTCAGCGTCAGCGCGTCGAGCCTGCTCATTCGCGTCACACCGCCGCATCTGCGTGGTCGGGCGCAGGGGGTGTTCGCGGGCGGCTTCCTCATCGGCTCGATCGCCGGGCCGGTGCTGGGCTTCGTCGCCGTGTGGTCGCTTCGGGCGCCCTTCTTCCTTTACGCCGGGACGCTGGCTGTCGCGGGTGCGATCGCGTGGGGCGCGCTGCGGCACAGTGAGCTTGCCGCGCGGCCTGTGCCTGGTGGCGTGACCCTGTCGCTGCGTGCGGCGCTGCGACAGCGCGCTTACCGCGCGACCCTGCTCACGAACCTCGCCGAGGACTGGGCAATTGTCGGTGCGCGTTCTGCAATGGTGCCGTTGTTCGTGGCGGATCGGCTGGCGTTGAGCTCGACGTGGACGTACGTCGGGTTCTTCGCGCTCAGCGCCGTCAGCGGCGTGCTGCTGATGCCTTTCGGAAAGCGGGCCGACACCGCCGGACGGCGTCCCGTCCTGCTCATCGGGCTGGTGCTGGGCGTCGCCGGGCTCGCCTGTCTGCCGCTGGTGGCCGGCGCCGCAGGGCTCGTCGCTGTCATGGCTTTGCTCGGGGTGTCCGGTGCCGCATTGTCGGTGGCGTCCGGCGCGATGCTCGGCGATGTCGTCGGTGGCCGGGGTGGCACGGTGGTGGCCGTCTACCAGATGGCAGGCGATCTCGGGACGGTGATCGGGCCGGTCGTCGCGGGCTGGCTCGCCGACGCCCACGGCTACGGCGCGGCGTTCGGGGTGGCCGCCGCCGTGGTGGCGCTGCCGATCCCGGCGGTGCTGGCCGCGCCGGAGACTGCTCATGTGGGGGCATCATCGGAGGATGCCGCTCGAACTGGTACTCGGTGACATAACCGAGCAGCACGTCGACGCGATCGTCAACGCTGCCAACTCGTCGCTGATGGGCGGTGGCGGTGTCGACGGCGCGATCCACCGCCGCGGCGGCCCGGACATCCTGGCCGAGTGCCGGTCCCTGCGCGCCGGGCAGTACCGTGACGGGCTGCCCGTCGGCCAGGCCGTCGCCACCACGGCGGGGCAGCTGCCGGCGCGCTGGGTGATCCACACCGTCGGACCGGTCTACTCGAAACGGGCGGACCGCAGCGGGGCTCTTCGCTCCTGCTACGGCGCGTCCCTGCGGGTGGCCGCGGACGTGGGCGCCGGATCGGTGGCGTTCCCGCTGATCTCATCGGGCATCTACGGCTGGCCCGTCGAAGACGCGCTGCGCCAGGCGTTGACCGTGCTGCGCGACACCGACCACGAGGTGCGCCTCGTCCTGTGGCAGGTGTCGACGCTCCGCGCCGCCGAGCGGCTGATGCAAGGATGATCGGATGATCAGCTTCGAGTTCGAGGGCGTGCGCCCGAAGATCGCCGAAGATGCGTTCATAGCCGCGACGGCGACGCTCATCGGCGACGTTACGGTCGAGGCCGGCGCGTCGGTCTGGTACGGCGCGGTGCTGCGCGGCGACTGCGGCCCGATCGTCGTCCGCGAGCGGGCGAACGTGCAGGATGGCGCGGTGGTGCACTGCCCGCCGGGGGTCACGACGGAGATCGGCCCCGGCGTGACCGTGGCGCACCAGTCCGTGGTGCACGGCGCGGTCCTGGACGAGGAATGTCTTGTCGGCAACGGGGCGATCGTTCTGGACGGCGCACGCATCGGGCCCCGCGCGATGGTGGCCGCACACGCCCTCGTTACGCCCGGCACGCAGATCCCGGGCGGCGTGCTGGCACTCGGCGCGCCGGCGACCGTGCGGGGGCCGCTCTCAGGAACGGCGGCCGGCTGGGTCAGGGAAAACCCCGCCTACTACGCCGAACTGGCACAGCGGCATCGTCGTGGGCTCGTTGCGGTGGAGTAGGCGTGTCACGCGTCGAGTTCTCCGCCAGCACAGTCGGCGTCGACTGGGCAGCGTTGAAGGCCGCGCTCGCCGCCGACTCGTTCGACAACGGGCGTACCCCGCAGGAGTACCGGATCTCGCACGAGCAGTCGTACGCCGTCGTATTCGCGCGCAGTGAGGGCAGGTTCGTCGGCAACGGCCGCGTCCTCAGCGACGGCGTCTGCAACGCCTATATCGTCGACATCTGGACCGCGACGCCGCACCGCCGGACCGGCATCGGCTCCGAGATCGTGCGCCGGCTGCTAGCCGCCGTCCCGGGGCAGCACGTGGCCCTGTTCACCGACGACATGCAGGCGTTCTACCGGACCCTGGGCTTCGAGGTGCAACCGGACGGGATGAGCCTGGTCGTCGGATCCTGGCTGAACCGCGAGCACCCCTAGGATTGCCGGATGATCCACCGCGCCAGGACCAGCGCCGTCGACACGTCCGGCGGCGGACGTCTCGCCACCACCCTGCTGCCCGGGGGGCTGCGGGTCGTCACCGAGGCGATGCCCGGCGTGCGCAGTGCGAGCTACGGAGTGTGGGTGCCGGTCGGCAGCCGGGACGAGTCGACCGCGATCGCGGGCGCCAGCCACTTCCTGGAACACCTCCTCTTCAAGGGCACGACGACGCGCTCCGCGCTGGACATCGCGAAGGCAATGGATGCGGTGGGCGGCGAGTTCAACGCGTTCACCGAGAAGGAGCACACCTGCTACTACGCGACGGTCCTCGATCGTGACCTGCCACTCGCCATCGACATCGTCACCGATGTCGTGCTCAACGCGACGGTCACAGTGCAGAACGTCGACGTCGAGCGCAGCGTCATCCTCGAAGAGATCGCGATGCGCGACGACGACCCGGCTGACCTGGTCCACGACGAGTTCGCGGCGGCGCTGTTCGGCGACACCCCGCTCGGGCGGCCCATCCTCGGCACCATCGACTCGATCAGCGCGCTGACCCGTCGGCAGGTCGCCGGCTACTACCGGCGCCGCTACCGTGCCGAGGGCATGGTCGTCGCCGCCGCGGGCAACGTCGACCACGCGGCAGTGGTCCGGCAGGTGCGCCGGGCGTTCGAGCAGCATGTCGACGCCGCGGCCGACCCGGTGCCGCCACGGTCCGGGCGCGCCCGGGCCGTCGCTCCGGTGGAACCGGCCCGCGTGGTCTCCGACGAGACCGAGTTGGCCAACGTCGTCGTGGGCATGTACGGCGTGTCCCGGCACGACGAGCGACGCTGGGCTCTGGGGGTGTTGTCCGCGGCGCTCGGTGGGGGAATGAGCTCCCGGCTGTTCCAGAGCATCCGCGAGGTACGCGGGCTGGCGTACTCGGTCTACACGTTCGGCAGCAGCTACGCGGACACCGGCCTATTCGGCGTATACGCGGGATGCCAGCCCGGCAAGGCCGACGAAGTGCTCGACCTGATCAGCAGCGAACTCGACCGGGTCGCCGAGGGCGGGATCACCGAGGCCGAGGTGCGCCGTGGCAAGGGACAGATGTCCGGCGGCATCGTGCTCGGGCTGGAGGACTCGGCATCGCGCATGACGCGGATCGGAAAGAGCGAGCTGGTTTACGGCGACGTGCTGGCCGTGGACGAGCTGCTCAGCCGCATCGATGCAGTGACGCGCAAGGACGTGCTCGAAGTGGCCCGGTACCTTCTGCACCAACCCCGCTGCCTCACGGTGGTGGGCCCGTTCGACGAGCATGCTTTCGATGGGGCCGTCGCATGAGCGAGCGAGCTGAGCCGATCCGGGTCGGTGTGCTCGGCGCGCGCGGGCGGATGGGCCAGCAGGTCTGCCAGGCGGTGGTCGAAGCCGACGACATGGACCTGGTGGCGGCCGTCGACGCCGGGGACTGGCTGTTCAGCGTGGCCGACGGCGGCGCCCAGGTGCTGGTCGACTTCACCCATCCCGACGTGGTGATGGACAACATCCGCTTCGCCGTCGACCAGGGGATCCACGCCGTCGTGGGCACGACGGGGTTGACGGACGAGCGGCTCGACACCGTTCGAGGCTGGCTGGCCGATACGCCGCAGCTCGGCGTGCTCGTGGCGCCGAACTTCGCGATCGGCGCCGTCCTGGCGATGAAGTTCGCGGAACTCGCCGCGCCGCACTACGAGTCGGCCGAGGTCGTCGAACTACACCACCCGGCAAAGGTGGACGCGCCGAGTGGCACGGCGATACGGACGGCGCGGCTGATCGCCGCCGCTCGCGCCGGCGCCGGCCTCGCCGCTCCGCCAGACGCGACCACGCAGTCACTTTCCGGAGCACGCGGTGCGGTCGTCGACGGGGTGCACATCCACGCGGTGCGGGCCGCAGGCCTGGTCGCACATCAGGAGATCCTGTTCGGGACGAACGGCGAGACGTTGTTGATCCGGCACGACACGTTCGACCGCGTCTCGTTCATGCCGGGCGTGTTGCTCGGGATCCGTCAGATTCGGACGCGACCCGGGCTGACCGTCGGGTTGGAGCCATTACTAGGGTTGTGAGCGTCTTGCCGGGTGGTGGCGCGCTGTCGTCTTCGTGCCACTGTCGCGAATTGTCCCCGCTGCGGCCTTCCGAACGCTGATCCGGTGTAGGAGGATTCGCCTCGCCTGTCCGGCTGGAGGAAGTCATGAGACGACCGCGCCCTGCGTCGATGCGATTCTTCGCCGCGACATCTGCGCTGGTGACGGCGATCGGCCTGGCGGCCGCGCCGGCCGCGAGTGCCGCTCCTGAACGGGCCCCGGCACCTGCGTCCGGAGCACGTGTCGTGTCGCAGCACACGGTCACGTTGCTCACCGGCGACGTCGTGGTGCTCGAACGGTTCGCGAACGGGAAGCAGAGCGCCACAGTGCACCCGCCGGCGGACCGTACCCAGGTCGGGTACTCGACCCAGCAGATCGGCCAGGACGCGTACGTAGTCCCCAACGACGCCGCGCCGCTGATCGCAACGGGCACGCTGAGCCGCGACCTGTTCGACGTGACGAAGCTTGTGGCAAGCGGCTACGACGACGCGCACGCATCGGCGATGCCGATGATCGTGCAGTACCGGGCGAACCGGATGCGGGCGCAGGCGGCACCCGCGTTGCCGGGCACGAGCCGCGGCGCGACGCTGAGCAGTATCAACGCGACCGCGATCGGCGAGAGCAAGCGGCAGTCGCACGCGTTCTGGACCTCGCTTCGGGGCGGAGTGTCGAGCGTCAAGCGGGTCTGGCTGGACGCGAAGGTCAAGGTCGACCTGCACGAGAGCGTGCCGCTGATCGGTGCCCCCCAGGCGTGGGCCGCGGGCTACAACGGATCCGGCGTGAACGTCGCGGTGCTGGACACCGGCATCGACGCCGCCCATCCAGACTTCGCCGGCAAGATCGTCGCAGGGCAGAACTTCGTGCCCGCAGGGCAGCCCGGCGGCGGCGATCCGAGCGATGTGACCGACGGCTTCGGCCACGGCACGCATGTCGCCTCCATCATCGCGGGCACCGGCGCTGCGGACGGCGGCTACTACACCGGCGTCGCGCCCGGCGCCGGGCTG
>JBKPQY010000072.1:0-5839 GCA_046734315.1 Actinomycetota bacterium
TCAGCAACAACGACCCGAACGTCCTCACCTTCGAGACGAAGGCGTTCGCCACGATGGTGTTCAAGATGGCGTTCGACACGACCATCCTGACCCGCACCCCGCAGCAGGCCGTCGCGGCGCGGACCGCCGCCGAGCAGCAGAGGGCCGCCCGGATGGCTGGTGCCAGCCACGCCCGGATGAGCTAGCCGAAACTCCTACCGGAGCCGCCGGGCCGAGCATGGCTCGGCCCGGCGGTTCCGCGTCGCGAGAGGACGTGGGTGGGGCTCTGGCCAGTCGCCCAGCCGGGGACAGCTAGCGATCCTGCACCACACCGACTGCGGGATCCGTCGCCTGGCCAACTACCCCGAGCAGTTGGCCGCTTTCTTCGAGATCCCCGTGGCAGAACTCGAAAGCAAGACCGTGGAAGACCCGTACGCGTCCGTGCGGATCGATGTCGACATAGCGCGGCATAGTCTGCCCGGGCTCCTCTTATCAGGCCTGGTCTATGACGTCGACACCGGCCTTATCGAGGTCGTTGTCCCAGCCACCACGGAGCAGCGGCATGTGTGAAGAGTCGGCTTCCGCGGAGGACATCCGCGCCGCGGCACCTCACCCGGTGGCTGGAAGCGCGGTCGACCCCATCACCCTCAAGCCGGTGGACGAGGTCGTGGTGACGACCCTGGTGGACAACGTTTACGACGCTCTGCTGGGCGGATCGGAGACGATCACCCGAGCTCCGTTCGCTGCCGGGATCGCGCAGGCACCGCAATTCGAGTCCGGAACCACCCAGGTCGGGCTGATGGCCGAGCACGGCTTCTCCGCACTGGTCAGCGTGCGCACGGGCAGCACCACCACCTCCGTCCTGTTCGATACTGGCCTCTCCCCGGACGCCATGGTCACCAACGCCGACCGGCTGGGCATCGACCTGACCGACGTGCACGCGGTGGTGCTCAGCCATGGCCACTTCGACCACGCCGGAGGCCTGGCAGGACTAGGCGGCCGGCGCGGAACCAGATCCCTGCCGATGGTGGTACATCCGCAGGTCTGGACTCGCCGCCGCTTTGCTCTGCCCGGACGAAGTCTCGAGGAGTGGCCGACGTTGAGCAAGCGAGCGCTCACCAGCGAGGGCTTCGAGGTGATCGAGCGCCGTCAACCATCTCTCCTGCTCAACGGCTCCGTGCTGATCACCGGCGAGGTCGACCGGACCACCGACTTCGAACGCGGCATGCCTCCCACGCATCAGCGCTGGGCCAACTCGACATGGGAACCCGACCCTTTGGTACTCGATGATCAGGCGCTCGTCGTCCACCTCCGTGGAAAAGGCCTAGTCGTAGTGACCGGATGCGGACATGCCGGCGCCGTGAACATCGTGCGCCACGCCCAACGACTGACCGCGGTACCCCGCCTGCACGCACTCCTGGGCGGCCTCCACCTAAATGGCGCCTACTTCGCGCCGAGCATCGCCCCCACCGTAGAAGCACTCACCGCTATGGCGCCTGACTTGCTTGTGCCAGGGCACTGCACCGGATGGAATGCGCAGCACACCCTCGCGGCCGCACTGCCCGACAGCTGGGTCCAGGGCAGCAGCGGGACGCGCTACCGACTCACTGCTGACTGAACGCCGTCTCTCCTCCAGGACGTCGCCGACTCCGCGGGCCAGGTGGGTGCGTCGTTGACCAGCATGGACGGCTGTCGCGGAGCTGACACGTGCAGTGCGGCGCGGTAGACGTCGCCGTGCAGCGCGATGCGTTCGCTGACGACGAGGCAGTCCCGCTAGTGATCTGGTCTTCAGCCGGGTGCTGCCGGTTGATGAGCCAGTGGCACCAGCGGCCCAGCTTTCCTCGGTAGCGACGGGGAGAGAAGTACCGCGTGCGAGCGCGCTGACGCTACGGACGGCGAGCAAGCCGACCCCCGTCGTGATTGTCGCCAGCTGCAAGTAGGTGAAGCCCCGCTGGTGCTCGACATGTTCGGCCGAGAGCCAGCGGATCGACACCGTGAACCCCGCCGCGTAGGAGCACGCGAGGGCCCACGAGCCTGCACTGAACGTTCGGCGACCCAACGCTGACACTCACTGGCGCACCTTATGCGATGACCGTTATGAAGATGCACGGCCCAGATGCACGACATTCGGCAGATGCGGGGCGGGTCGATGAGTGTCGACTTCCTCTAGGGCTTGACTCTGGTCCCGTTGCGCCAGACACCGGTGATGCGGGCGGGGTCGGCCAGGACGCCGATGTCGGCCAACGGGTCGGCGTCGAGGACTAGGACGTCGGCCGCGTAGCCCTCGCGCAGTTCGCCACTGAGCGGAGCCTGCGGTCCGAGTGTCAGCGGGCCGTTCGCGGTCGCGGCCTCGATTGCTTGCAGCGGCGTCAGCCCGGCTCGGACGAGCAGCCCCGGCTCACGACCGTTGCGTCCCCACGAGTCGGGCAGGTCGGGGCCGGAGACCGCGATGTCGGTGCCGCTCGCGATCCGGACGCCGTTCTCGTGCGCGATCGATATCGCCTTGGCGTGCGTGTCCGCGATCAGCTGCATCTTCGTTCGGGCGTAGGCGGGCAGGCCGGGGAACCCGAGGGTCTCGTCGATGATCGTGCGGGTCGGAACCAGGATCGCGCCAGTCTCGCGCATCGCCGTGCAGACCTCGTCGTCGAGGTAGGTGCCGTGCTCGATCGTGCGGACACCCGCCTCGAGCGCGGCCATCATCCCGGGCTTGCCGTGGCAGTGCGCGGCGACGACGCGTTCGGCCAGGCCGGCGACCTCGACAATCGCCTTGAGTTCGGCGAGGGTGAACTGCTGGTGGATCGGGTGGTCGACCTCGGAGAACACCCCGCCCGAGGCGCAGACCTTGATCAGTTTGGCATTGCGCCGTAACTGCTCGCGGACGGCCTGGATGCATGTGTCCACGCCGTCGCAGACGCGCAGCTCACCGCCGGCGCGGTTGAAGTCAGCGACCCACGCCGCGGGAAAGCTGTGCAGATCGCCGTGCCCACCGGTCGTGGACAGGATCGCGCCGGCCGAATAGATCGCGGGACCTGTCACCAGGCCCTCGCTCACCGGCGCGGTGAGATAGATGCCCAGCCCACCCGGCTCGCGCACGGACGTGACACCTGCATCCAGCGCCCGCCTCAGGTCGCCGACGGCGCGAGCCGCGCGCGTCGCGATGGGCTCCAGCGGCAGCTTGGTCAGGTCAAGCTGGCGGATCCCGAGGAAGTGGCCGTGGCAGTCCCAAAGACCTGGCATGACGGTGGCTGCGTTGACGACGACGGCGTCCTGCGTGCTCGGAGCAGTGGCCGCGGGGCCGGCGTGACGGATCGCGGTGCCGTCGATCACGACGACAGCGTCGCGAATCGGATCGCCGCGACCGGGGATGAGTAGATCGGCCTCGATGCGCTCCATGTGGGAACGGTAAGACGCGCACACTTCAGGGGGAACCGATTAGCCCGGAGGATTCCGCTCGGCACACCCCGCGCTGTCCGCGGCAGAATAGTGCGCTTCCGACGGAGCGTCGGCGATGTTTAGGCACCTGACCGATGGCGGTGCTCGACCTTCGCCGCGGTGATCCTGGGGCCTAATCGCCGGATGCGACTACCGGGTGCATCTGCCGCTGGAATCTGTTGATGAGGACGAGTTCGAAGAAGAGGTCGAGAATCCAGCCGTGCATGTGGCGAGCGCATTGGCCGGGGTTGGGTAGGAAGACATCGACGACCGAGGGGTGCTGAGCTCGCGTGAGAATGCGGCGCCCGACGTGGGGTGACGGCTAGGTTGGCGAAGGCTTGCCGCGGGCACTTGCTTCGGCGATTACAGGGTTGGGATCGGGGGTGTCGCGGGGGAAGTCCATCTTCCAGGCGACTAGTTCTTGGCAGGTGCATGGCGAAGTTGTTGTCGCCGACGAATTGCTCGACGATCTTGTCGTCGCGCAGCCGGACGGCGTGGGTCTCGCTCATGGTGCCGCGCTCGCCGGTGGGCGGGTTGCCGTAGAAGGGGCCGGTGTTGTGGAAGTGGATGACGAAGCGGAAGCAGACTCGCTGCCCATCGGCGGAGGAGAACTGATCGTGCAGGGTTACCCGTAGGCCGGGGTAAGCGGCGTGGAACTGTCCAACGAACTCCTTGACTGCCGCCAGGCCGCGGATGGGCCAGCCAAGCGGTGTATAGAGAATGACCTCGGGGTGATAGATCGCGTCCAGCAGCTCAGGGTTGTTCGTGCCGAGAGCCTGTACGAATTGCTCGGCGAGTGTGAGCCGTTCCTGCGGCATCGTCGCTCCTAAGTGTTGGAGTATCGCGGTGTTGGGGGTATCGGGTGGCCGGCCCGCACCGCGTCGACTACCGCGTGTGCCTCGGCAAGGCGGTACTCCTCCCCGTAGACGGCGCCGTCCCGGCGCGGTGCCTCCATGACCGCACACTCGGCGGTACCGCCGAGATCTACCGGGGCGAAGCCGGCGTCGTCGATCAGCCCGGCGACGATCGCCTTTGCCTCGGCATCATCGCCGCAGATCCACTGGACCACCCGCTGAGGCCGCTGACGGCCGGCGGCCTCGGCCTGGAAGGCGGCGGTGAGCGTGTTGAACGACTTCGTGTAGCGGGCCCCAGGCATCCGCGCAGAGTTGAACTGCGCCGCTGTCTGACCCGCGGGCGGCATCGGGCCCGAGCCGAACTGGTTCGTGGTGTCGACCACGATCGCCCCGCCCAGATCGCCCGCCCGCTCGAGCGCCAGCGGGATCACATCCCAGGGAACCGAGAAGACGACCACCTCACCGAAGGCGGCGACTTGCGCCGCGGTACCCACGGACGCACGATCACCGATCTCACCGGCGAGCGCCTCCAGCCTCGCGCGATCGCGTGCGAACCCCAACCTCACCTCGTGGCCGGCGACTGCAAACCAACCTGCCGCAAGCGCGCCGATTCGACCCGCTCCGATGATCCCCACTCGCATGCGTCTGCCCCTTACTGTGACCGCTACCCACTACCGCCCGTCGGCGCCAACAGCAGCCACCGCGCAGCCAGCGGCCGCGGCGCGGTTACCACGATCAAGCACTCGTCCTCGGCTACAGTCTGGCCAGCACCACCACGCCGCCGCACACCGTGCATAACCGGGCTCTCGCCTTCACGTCCTATCCATCCGATCCCGCACGTATCGCACATATACCCGCGCTATGCGTGCCGCCGGTTCAACCCAACAATCCCGACCGCCGAGCCATATGGCTATGACACCCCGGCCTTTGAGCGGCATGACGGGACGGGTCGGGAATCCCGGGCCGATACGTTGGGGACGTGCGCGTTCTGGTCGTCACGGCGGGCTCGCGCGGTGAGGTCGCACCGTTCACAGGTCTGGGTCAGCGGCTCGAGCAAGCGGGTCATCGGGTTGTGATCGCCGCGTACGGCTTGTTCGCCGGTCTCGTGCGCGGATGCGGCTTGGAGTACCGGCCGTTGCCCGGTGATCCGGTCGAGATGGCGCGGGCACGCATCGCGGCCGCGTCGCCGCAGGCCGGGCGGGCGGTGTTCGCCGACTTTCTCGAACAGCTCGGCGAGGGGTTGATCACGGCGGTCACCCCGGGCGCCGATGTGGTGCTGTCCGCGTTCGGCCCCAGTCCGCTCAGCCGGGCCATTGCCGACGGATTCGGCATCCCGAGCGTCGGCACCTTCCTCATCCCCTCGGTGCCCACCGCGGCGTTCCCGCTGCCCGGCTGGCCGGACCTCGACGACCTCGGGCCGGCCGGCAACCTCACGGCTGGCCGGGAGTTGCTCGGCCATGCCGCTGACCTGTACGCCGACATCCTGCCCGGGCTGTGCGCCCGGCTCGGCACCACGAGCACGACGGTCGACGCGGGCCCACCGCACGGGTGGCCGATCTACCACGGCTTCAGCC
>JBKPQY010000073.1:0-7144 GCA_046734315.1 Actinomycetota bacterium
CCGATGAGCAGGCCACGCAACGCGTCGACCTCGTACGTCAGCGGGTTGCCGTGGCTGATGACACGCAGCCAAGTCGGCATGACGTCGACCGGGTACAGTCGCGTTCGAGGCGAAGAACAGCGGCATCGTGATCGCCTGCCCCTCAGCCGTTCGCGCTTGAGTGCGCAGCCGCTGTACTTCGACAACGCAGAACGTCCCGATGCGCGATACGAGCGCGCCGTGGCGCGCTCTGGTCCGTGTCAGCCCACGCGGCGGGCGGTGCGGCGGGTACTACGGACACTGCGTAGTCCTCCTCTCTCGAGCTCGTCGGCCAGATCAGCGCCCGTGTAGTGGCGGAACACGTCCTCCAACGTGGAGCCGGGACCGAGGCCGGAGCGCAGCTCGCCGGGCGTGCCGACTGCGCGCGGCCGGCCGCGGTACATCAGCGCGACCTGGTCGCACAACGCGTCGCCTCCTCGATGTAGTGCGTGGTGAGCACCAC
Source organism: Actinomycetota bacterium (assembly GCA_046734315.1). GTDB lineage: Bacteria > Actinomycetota > Actinomycetes > Mycobacteriales > Jatrophihabitantaceae > DASXRA01. Next base: position 482 of record JBKPQY010000073.1, read on the forward strand.
GGTCATGCCGTGCTCGGCCCGCATCGAAAGGACGCGCTGCCAGACACTGTCCCGGCGCCGACCCTGGAACGCGCGAGAATGTGCTCCGGTAGCGGTTCGTCGGGCAGCCCGATGGGAGCGGCATGATCAGGTTCGGATACAAGGCGTCCGCCGAACAGTTCGGCCCGTCCGAGCTACTCGAGTTCTCGGTGCTGGCAGAAACGGTCGGGTTCGACTCGGTGTTCGTCAGTGACCACCTGCAACCGTGGCGGCATGACGGCGGGCACGCACCGTTCGCGCTGTCGTGGCTGGGTGCGCTGGGCGCGCGCACGAACCGGATCGTTATCGGCACCAGCGTGCTGACCCCCACGTTCCGCTATCACCCCGCGCTGATCGCCCAGGCATTTGCCACGCTGGGTTGCCTGTTCCCCGATCGGGTGGTGCTCGGTGTCGGGTCCGGTGAGTCGATGAACGAGGTGCCCCTGGGCATCGATTGGCCGGAGCCCAAGGAGCGCTTCGCGCGGCTCAAGGAGGCGGTGGCGATCATTCGCGCGCTGTGGCGGGACGAGCGCGTCACGTACGACGGCACCTACTACCGCACCCGCAACGCCACCATCTATGACCGACCACAACGGCCGGTCCCGCTGTACATCGCGGGGTCCGGACCGGCCGCAACGCGACTGGCCGGCCGCGAAGGCGACGGCTACATCACGACGAGCGGCAAGCGGCCGGAGCTGTACACCGAGACGTTGCTGCCCGCGGTGCGGGAAGGCGTGGAGCGAAGCGGCCGGCAGCTGTCCGATCTCGACCTCCAAATCGAGGTCAAGGTGTCCTTCGACCCCGACCGCGGCCGCGCACTGACGGACTGCCAATACTGGGGCGCACTCGCCTTGTCGCCGGAGGAGAAGACCGGCGTCGAGGACCCGATCGAGATGCAGCAGCGCGCCGACGCGTTGCCGATCGACCGGGCCGCCAGCCGCTTCATCGTGTCGTCCGACCCGGACGAGCACGTCGCCGCGATCTGGCGCTACGTCGAACTCGGCTTCACACATCTCGTCTTCCACGCCCCCGGCCCCGACCAGGCGCGCTTCCTCGACCTGTACGGCGAGCAGATTCTTCCCCGGCTGCGAACGCGAGCGGCCGACGCGGACTGAGTCGACGGTTTCGATTTCAAGGTAAGCCGGGCGGCTCACCGTCAAGTTGCCCTTTTGAACCGCTGCGTCTCGATGCAGCATCGGTACTGCAGGAGGTGGGCATGGAGTATGTCCGGCTGGGCAGGTCCGGCCTGAGAGTGTCGCGGGTGTGCCTAGGCATGATGAGCTACGGGAATCGTGACGCGCGGGACTGGCATCTGGACGAGGACGCGGCCGAGCCGATCGTGCGCCGCGGCGTCGAGTCGGGGGTAACGTTCTTCGACACCGCCGATATGTACGACCTGGGTGCGAGCGAAGAGGTCACCGGCCGGCTGCTGGGGCGGCTGTTCGATCATCGCGACGACTACGTGCTCGCGACGAAGGTCTTCTTTCCCATGGGCGCAGGTCCCAACGACGGCGGCCTGTCGCGTAAGCATGTCCTTGCCGGCATCGACGCATCGCTGCGGCGCCTCGGCACGGATTACGTCGACCTCTACCAGATCCACCGCTGGGACTACGAGACGCCGATCGAGGAGACGATGCAGGCGCTGGACGACGTCGTGCGAGCCGGCAAGGCGCGCTACATCGGGGCGTCCAGCATGTTCGCGTGGCAGTTCGCGAAGGCGCAGCGCGTCGCGCCGACGCCATTCGTGTCGATGCAGAACCACTACAACCTCGTGTATCGCGAGGAGGAGCGGGAGATGATCCCGCTCTGCCTCGATCAAGGCATCGGCGTCATTCCCTACAGTCCGCTCGCTCGCGGCCTGCTGACCGGATCACGCGAGCGCGGTGTTACGCCCCGTACGGTGCGGTCGCAGAACGACCCGCTCGCGGACGACATGTACAACGAGGGCGACTTCGACGTCGTCGACGTCGTGCGGGCGGTGGCCGCCGAACGGGACGCACCTCCGGCTCAGATCGCGTTGGCGTGGCTGCTCGGGCGCCCCGGTGTCGTCGCGCCGATCGTGGGAGCGACCAGGCTCGCGCACCTCGACGACGCCATAGCCGCGGTGGGACTCACGTTGAGTACTGAGGAGAGCGAGCGCCTCGAGGCGCCGTACCGTCCGCACCCGGTCCTCGGCCACCACTGACGCGTCCCGTCCTGCTTTACACGCCGGGCCGCTCGATGTACCACTCCGTGAAGTCGTTGCAACGGCCCTCGGGATCGAAACGGATGACGAAGCAGTTGTCGAATACGCGCGCTCCCGAGTCTTTCGTCTCGCTGTAGTGCGTGCTGCCGACGGCGACCGCAACACGGTCGTCGACGGCGACAGCGCGGTAGCCGGCGTCATAGGTGCCCGGCTCGTCTCGCGTCGAGGCGCCTGCATCGTCGCTTTCGCCCAACCAGGAGCTGACCACCGCGTCGCGGCCCTCGATGGGAGCGTCATAGGGGTGGTAGCGGTAGGTCACGTCCTCCGCGAAAAGCGCCGCGATCTTGTCCGGGTCGTAGGTTTTCCACGCCTCCACGTACGCCTGCAACCAGCGGTCGACTGCGTCGCGATCCACCGGGCTACCTCCTGTGCTTATCCGGCCTGCGCGGAACCCGTCCCCACCGCTCGCTGCGCTCGGGCGGGTCCGGGTCTCCGCTCGCGCCTTCGGCGCGGCCGCGTCGCGGCGGCCGGCTCTTCGCGCGAGCGCTCATCGGCGGCTCGCCTGAAAGGTCAGGGGCACATAGCATGCGGCACGTGATCGCGGCGGCGCCAGCGGAATTGCGGGAGCCCGGTCGGGTGATCGCCGACGAGCTGCCGCGCCGCGCCGATGTGGCCGTCGTGGGCGCGGGAGTGATCGGCGCCGCCTGTGCGGCCGAATTGGCCCGCGCTGGTCTGGCCGTATGCGTGCTCGACCGGCTCGGTCCGGCCGCGGGTGCCAGCTCCTCGGGCGAGGGCGACCTGCTGGTCTCCGACAAGATGCCGGGTCCGGAACTCGAGTTCGCGCTGCACAGCCTCGGGCTCTGGCACCGCTTCGCCGAGCGCGCTGAGGTGTCGGTCGAGTTTGAAGCGAAGGGCGGCCTGGTGGTGGCTGCGAGCGGTGCGTCGTTCGCAGCGCTGTTGCGGCTGCTGCCTGAGCAGGAACGCCTCGGCGTTCGGACGGAGACGGTGACCGGGGAGGAGTTGGCCCGCGTTGAGCCGATGCTCGCCTCCGGGCTTTCCGGGGGAGTCCGCTACCCGCAGGACTGCCAGGTGCAGCCGATGCGCGCAGTGCGGGCGCTGCTGACGGACGCGGCACGGGCGGGAGCCACAGTGGTGGCCGGCGCCGAGGTGCTCGGCGTGACCCGTCATCGCGGCGGGCACGTCGAGCAAGTGCACACGAGCCGCGGCACGATCTCGACCCGGCAGGTCGTCGTCGCCGCCGGTGCGTGGAGCGACTCGGTCGCTCGGGCGCTCGGCAGCACGGTCGAGGTGCAGCCGCGCCGCGGGCACATCGTCGTCACGGAGCCGCTGCCGCCGCTCGTCCGGCACAAGGTGTACGAAGCCGGCTACGTCGACACCGTGGAGAGCGACGAAGCGGCGTTGCTCTCGGCCGCCGTCGTCGAAGGCACGAGGAGTGGCCCGATCCTGCTGGGGTCGAGCCGGGAGTTGGTGGGCTGGGACCAGCAGCTGAGTATGGACGCGATCGGCATGATCGCGAAGCGGGCCACCGCGCTGTTCCCGTTCCTGCGCGACGTGCGGGCGATCCGCGCCTACCTCGGCTTCCGCCCGGCGTCTCCGGACCACCTGCCGATCATCGGCGCCGATCCTGACGTTCCCGGACTGTGGTACGCCACCGGGCACGAGGGTGCGGGTGTCGGCTTGGCACCTGGCACCGCGGACCTGCTTCGCGCCCTGATCATCGGCGCAGCGCCGCCGGTCGACCCGGCGCCGTTCGACCCCGGGCGTCCCGCGGTACGCACGCCGATCCCGGGGCGCCGATAGGGCCCCCATGGAGGAGACTGGACCGATGGCTGAGACCCTGCGGTTCCCCGGCGTGCTCGCGGCGACCACCACCCCGTTCACGGCGGATGGGCAGTTGCATGCCGGCCGGTTCGCCGAGCATTGCACGTGGCTGATTGATGAGGGTGTACACGGGCTCGTTCCGGTCGGCTCGTGTGGCGAGTACGAGGCGTTGAGCGATGCGGAACGTGAGCAGGCGGTGTCGACCGCGGTGTTGGCGGCGCGAGGGCGCGCACTGGTGGTGCCCGGCGTCTCGGGTAAGTCGGCGGCTGAGGCGGCGCGGTGGGCCGAGCAGGCGCGTATCGCGGGTGCTGATGCGGTGATGTGTCTGCCGCCGACGTCGCACGCCCCGACCGACGCTGAGGTGCTCGCGCATTTTGCGGCCGTGGCCGAAGTCGGGATGCCGGTCATCGCTTATAACAACCCGTTCTCCACTCGGGTCGATTTGACCCCGCCGCTGCTGGGCCGCCTGGCCGAGATCGAGGGCGTCGTGGCCGTGAAGGAGTTCTCGCAGGACGTGCGCAGAGTCGCGCGCATCCTGGAGGTCGCGCCGTCGCTCGAGGTGGTGATCGGCTGCGACGACCTGGTCGCCGAGGGCGTATTGATGGGTGCGACCGGCTGGATCGCCGGGTTCGTCAATGCGTTGCCGGCAGCGTCGGTGCGGCTGTTCGAGTTGTGTCGCTCCGGGCGGTGGGAGGAGGCGTTGCCGCTGTATCGCGCGATGCTGCCGGCGCTGCGCTGGGACGCGGACCCGGCGTTCGTGCAGGCGATCAAGATCGCTCAGGACGAGGTGGGTCGCTATGCCGGCCCGGTCAGGCTTCCCCGGCTGCCGCTGCCGGACGCTGACGAGGCCAACGTCCGCAAGGCGGTGCGCGAGGCGATGCGGTGAGGGCGCGGCAGGCGTTCACCGCGGTGGACAGCCACACCGAGGGCATGCCCACCCGGGTGATCACGTCGCCGATCGCGTTGCCGGGGCAGACGATGGCCGACCGGCGCCGCTACCTGATGAGTGAGCGTGATGACCTGCGTACCTTGCTGATGTGCGAGCCGCGTGGGCATTCCGCAATGTCCGGTGCGATCGTGCAGCCTCCGACGCGGCCGGACGCGGATGTCGGCGTGGTGTTCATCGAGGTCTCCGGGTGCCTGCCGATGTGTGGACATGGCACGATCGGCACCGCGACGGTGCTCGTCGAGACCGGGCTCGTGCCGGTCAAGGAACCGGTCACAGAAATCCGGATCGAGACGCCGGCCGGGCTGGTGCACGCGTCGGTGGCCGTGAGCGCCGGGCGGGCCCGCAGCGTGACCATCCGCAACGTGGCCTCCTACCTGCACCTGCGTGACGCCGTGGTCGAGGTCCCCGGGCTCGGGCAGGTACGTCTGGACGTGGCCTGGGGCGGCAACTTCTACGCGATCGTGCCCGCCGCATCGGTCGGTGTGCCCGTGCAGCCCGAGCGGTACGGGCAGCTGGTCGACGTGGGCCTGCGGATCATGCAAGCGGTCAACGAGCAGCTGACGTTCGCCCATCCCGAGCAGCCGGAGGTCGACGAATGCCGGCACGTCGTGCTCACCGCGCCGACCGAAGCCGGTGTGGCCCGCGCCGCGGTGGCCATTCATCCCGGCTGGATCGATCGTTCCCCGTGCGGCACCGGTACGTCGGCGCGGATGGCGGCGCTGGCCGCGCGCGGCGAACTCGCGCTGGACACCGACTTCGTGCACGCGTCGCTGATCGGGTCGCGCTTCACCGGCCGCCTGGTCGAGGAGACCACGGTAGGCCAGTACCGCGCGTTCGTGCCTACGATCACCGGCCGGGCCTGGATCACCGCCCTGGCCACCTACCTGCTCGATCCGGACGACCCGTTCCCCGCCGGTTTCCAGCTCGGGTCATGACGGTCGCGTTCAGCTTCGAGGAACGCTCGATCACCGCACCTGATGGCAGTTCGATCGGCGCGGCCCTATGGGCGGCCGGGGTGCGGCAGCTGCGGCACAGCCGCGTCCTGAACCGCCCGCGCGGCATGTACTGCGGCATCGGACACTGCTACGACTGTCTGGTACGCGTCAACGGCGGCCCGATAGTGCGCGCATGCATAACGAGTGTTACGGACGGGGATGTAGTCACCAGTGGCTGAGCTCGTCGTGGTGGGCGGCGGGCCGGCGGGAGTGTCGGCGGCGTTGACCGCGGCCGGACGTGGCCTCGCGGTCACGCTGATCGACAATTCTCCTTTGCTGGGCGGGCAGATCTGGCGCGGTACGAGCCCGGAGCCAGTACGCGCGGTGAGCCGGCATCGGCGAGTGGATGTCGAGGCGTCGACCAGCGTGATCCGGGCCGACGCTCGAGACGGCGGGGGAGCGCGGCTGATCGTGCGCGGCCCCGCAGGCGTTCGGGTGATCGAGGCGCCTGCCATGGTACTTGCCACCGGCGCGAGTGAGCTGTCGCTGCCGTTTCCCGGGTGGGACCTTCCCGGCGTCGTCACGCCGGGCGCGGCGCAGGCGCTGCTCAAGGCGCACGGCGTCCGCGTCGGCGCCCGCGCGGTGGTCGCCGGCACCGGCCCGTTCCTGTGGCCGGTTGCTGCCGCCCTGGCGCGCGCCGGGGTGCGGGTCGCCGCACTCGTCGAGGCTGCGCC
>JBKPQY010000074.1:0-6989 GCA_046734315.1 Actinomycetota bacterium
ATTCGATGTTGCGGGCGAGCTGGCGGTGTCGCGTCGTCCGGCCGCGGCCGTTGTTCACCTTCATCGGGAAACGGGATCGCGGCTGGCACCAGCTGCTCAGCGACCCCGAGGGCGACGAGCTTGCATTGGAGTGTCCGCTGCAATCCGCTGAGCACCCGCCGGGGCGCGGAGAGGGAACGGGAACGTCGATCCAGGCTGCATTGCTCGTCGCCGTGGGTGCTTGCCTGGAGCGCCGGCGTGGGTGGCGCTCAGAACGCCGATTCGGGCCGCCCTGCGCCGTGTGGCGTCGCGTCTGGCCTCTGCACGATATGCGCGCCTGGACGCTGCCTGCGCGTGGCCGGGGCGATGGCGGTCGGGCACTGCTTAGGGAATCACGACCGCCGCTCCGGCAACCTGACCGACAGTCACGGCGGCCAGTGCGGCGCCGGCCTGGTTGAGTCTGGATCGTCCCGGAGACTGTCCCCGTCAGCCGACCGGTGCTGAGCAGCTGCGCGAGATGCTCGAGTTGTGCGGCGTTAAGTCGAACGTAGACGCTCGACAGGTGGATGCCGCGCTGCGGCTGTGGCGGGTCGGAGGTGATAGTGGCGAGCCGGCGTCGGTGGCGACCGGTGTCAGGCCACCGTCGCACCGCCGCGTGCGGCGTTGGCAGCGGCCGCGACGCACCTGCCGGTCGCTCAGCCAGGCCAAGATGTGGTGTTCATGGGCGACTGCTTGCGTCGAAGCTGTCGTCTAGGCGGGTGATCATGTGTATCCGCTCGCGACATCGATGTGGGGTGGCGCCCAGCGGCTGTTACCAGGTCTAGCCGAAGGTGAGGCAGTAGGCCTGGGCCCCGGGGTCGGCGAAGGTGATCTCGAAGGTGCGATCGGTTATCGCGCCGGGCTGGCGGATGAGCTGGTACACCCGCTGTTGCGAGAGGGTGCCGTTGCCGTCGGCGTCGGTGTCTGTTCCGTGCGCCTCGCCGGGAGGCTGCCCGTCGATGCCGACGCGGAATTGCAGGGACGTTCCCGATGCTTTCGGGCCCATGACGAGGTTGAGGTCGCGGGCGTGGAATCGGCAGGCTAGCTGTCCGCCGGCCGCGTTCGACGTGGTTGGCTCCTCGTCTATGGTCCAGTCTCCCGATAGGGCCCACTGGTTGAGTGCCAGCCGCGCAGGGATGGTGTAGGGATGCGGCTTCCCGGGTACCGGGCCGCCGGGGGAGGCGAAGCCCTCGGTGCGCTGGTAGCCGGTGTAGTTTTCCGGTGATCTCAAGCTGGTCCACTCGGCTGGAGCTTCCAGGCCGCTGGGGTCGACCGAGACGATGTCAGTACCCGCGCCGGCTGATCCGGCCTCGCCCAACAGCTGCTGGATCACCATCTCCGACTGGCCGTATTCGCCCTCGCCGAAGTGGTGGTGCCGAATGCGCCCGTGCGCGTCGGCGAAGTAGAGCGCAGGCCAGTAGTGGTTGTCGAAGGCAAGCCACACGCCGTAGTTGTTGTCGGTCGCGACCGGGTAGGTGATCTTCATGTCCTGCATGGCCCGGCGGACGTTATCGGCGTTGTGCTCGAACGAGAACTCTGCTGTGTGGACGCCAATCACCACGAGGCCGTGGCCTGAGTATTTCGCGGCCCAGGCGCGGAGGTAGGGAAGCTGGCGCAACCAGTTGATGCAGGTATAGGTCCAGAAGTTGATCAGAACGACCCTCCCGCGCAGCCCGGCCGGCGTCAGCGGCGGCGAGTTGAGCCACCCGGTTGCGCCGTCGAAAGACGGCAGCTGACCCTCATCGGGCAGCCGGCCCGCGGCAAAGTGCAGCCCGGCGGGCGTGCGCCAGAATGCTGTCATAGCACTGCCTCCCGGTAGCTCGATGTGCCGGCCCGTTGTCGGCCGGTGCGTCGCGCGGGCAGCCCGTGGCGGGAGCCGGCCGCCGGTCGGCGTCTTGCTAGGCCAGCGTCGTGAATGCCGCCCGCATCTCGGCGGCGAACAGGTCTGGCTGTTCCCAGGCGGCGAAGTGGACGCATCGGTCGAGCGTGTTGTGTAGATGAGTTCTTGGGATACGCGCGCACGCACGCTGTGCCCAGCTTCGCTGGCATTGCTGCGGGACCTGCCAGCCGCGACCCGCGGCGTCTTAATCCAGGAGCCGGCGCATGCCGAGCCAGCGGCGTGATCTTCATCGATCAGAAGCCGTCGACGTCGATGATGGCCTTGGCAAATGCCTGCGGAGCCTCTTGCGGCAGGTTGTGCCCGATGCCGCCCTCGATCACCCGGTGCTGGTATTTGCCCGTGAATTTGGTGGCGTAGGCGCTGGGATCTAGGTGGGGGGCGCCGTTGGCGTCACCCTCGAGGCTGATGGTGGGCACGGCGATGGCCGGAAGGTCGGCGAGCTCGCGTTCCAGGTCGTCATAGCGCGGCTCGCCGTCGGCCAGGCCGAGCCGCCAGCGGTAATTGTGGATCACGATGGGGACGTGATCAGGGTTGTCGAAAGCGGCCGCGGTGCGCGTGAAGGTGGCGTCGTCGAAGGCCCCCTTCGGCGAGGCGAGATGCCAGATGAGTTTGCTGAACTCGCGCCGGTATTTGTCGTAGCCGGCCCGGCCGCGCTCGGTGGCGAAGTAGTACTGGTACCACCAGGCGTACTCGGCCTGCGGCGGCAGCGGCGCCGCGTTCGCGGCCCGGCTGCCGATCAGGTACCCGCTGACCGAGACCATGGCCTTGCAGCGCTGCGGCCACAGCGCAGCGACGATGTTGGCCGAGCGCGCTCCCCAATCGAACCCGGCCAGGATCGCCGTCTGCGTACCGAGGGCGTCCATCAACGCGATGACGTCCGCGGCCACGGCCGCTTGCTGGCCGTTGCGAGCGGTGGCCTCGGAGAGGAACCGGGTGGTCCCATAGCCGCGGAGATACGGGACGATGACCCGGTAGCTCGCGGACGCGAGCCGCGGGGTGACATCCGCGAAGCTGTGAATGTCGTAGGGCCAGCCATGCAGCAACATAACGGCCGGGCCGTCAGCGGGGCCAGCTTCTGCGTATCCAACGCTTAGCGGGCCGGCATCAACTTGCTTCAGCGCGCCGAACGGGGTACTCGTGCCCGCTTGGGTGCCGTGCCCATCGCCGTCTACCCGTGTGCTTCTGCGATGGCGTGGGCCGCCTTGAGGATGTGGTCGGTCACCGCCTGCGGCTGCGAGATCATGATCACGTGCGAGCCTTCGACCTCGACGATGTCGGCACCCGCCCGCTGCGCATGCGACCGGACGACGTCGGTGCCGGCGGCCCTGTCGCCGGTGGCGACCACCGCCCACGACGGGAGCCTCTTCCAGGCGGGCGGCCCGGAGGGGTCGGTGAACGCCGCGGCGGCGGCCGGGCGCTGGGTCGCGGCCATCAGCGCGGTGGTCTCCAGGGGCAGGTCCGCGGCGAAGGCCTCGCGGATCCGCACGGGGTTGATCGCGAACTCGACCGCGGTCTGCCCGTCCGGTCCGGCCGGATAGCTGTACTGGACCAGGGCCGAGTTGAGGACGCTGTCCTTCGAGCCGGCCTCGACGTCGCCCAGGTTTTCGCCTTCGTCTGGGGCAAAGGCGGCGACGAAGACCAGGCCCACGACATTCGGTGCGCTGGTCGCGGCGTTGCTGATGACCGCGCCCCCGTAGGAGTGCCCGCCCAGCAGCACCGGACCGTCGATCTGGCCGAGCAGGCTGGCGGTGTAGGCCGAATCGAAAGTCACGCCGCGCAGCGGATTGGCCGGGGCGATCACGGTGTAACCCCGCCGCTGCAGCCGCTCGATGACGCCGGTCCAGCTGGACGCGTCGGCGTAGGCGCCGTGCACCAGGACGATGGTCGGCGTGATACCGGTTTGCCCGGACGGCTGGTCTGTCGCATCCATAGGAATTCTCCTCCAGCGCGGTGATGCCGGCTCACTTCGTGGCCGCCCGCGATGATCCGAGCGCAGGCGATGACCGCCTCTGATGTGGCGCGGCGGGCACTACCGGCCCTTACATATTCCAGCCTCCGCGACATGGGCCCAGAGGTACAGGGGTAAGCCCACATCACTTCTCCGCGAGTGACTAGTCGAGTGAGGATCGCGGCACCGGCGCTCTGGTTCTTCCGCTGGGACTGAGCGAAGTTCCGACCCGACACCGGTCATGTTCGCGCGACGCTGATGTGCGGCCGTTCGGCCTGGCCGTACGGGTGCTCTTCTCGGGGTCTGGGGTGCGGGGCTTGACAGTGGCGCTTGTGCGACTTACGTTCCGCGCCAGTCGAAGAGGCTTCGGACGGGGGAAAGACCATGAGGCTTTCGACGCGGGGGAAGTTTGCCTTGGGATCGACCGCGGGCTTGCTGGCATTCTGGATGACGCCGGCGACAGCCGCTCTCGCCGGACCTTCGAGCGTCAAGGTGCCGTGTGGGGGCCAAGCTGCTTTGGTGGCGGCGGTCAACGCGGTGAATGCGGCGGGCGGTGGCACGATCAACTTGGCGGCGGCGTGTTCGTACGCGCTGACGTCTGCGGACAATGGCGAGAACGGTCTGCCGGTGATCATGACCCGAATCGGGGTGAACGGTAACGGTGCCACTATCGACGGAACCAACACGGTCCGGGTGTTCGAGGTCGACGGTCCGGGCGGGAACCTCACCCTCAACGATCTGACGGTCACTGGCGGGGCCGCGGACATTGGCGGCGGAATCGAGAATCCCGGCGGCACGGTCACCTTGAACCACAGTCGAGTGATCAGCAACGCCGCGACGGTGGCTGGTGGTGGCATCGCCAGCGCCACCTTTGACCCGTCTAGCGTGGCGAGACTAACGCTCAACAACAGCGAGGTGACCAACAACAAGCAAACCCTCAGCCCCGAAGAGAGCGATAACGTCCTTGGCGGTGGCGGCATCGTCAACATCCTGGGCACGGTGACTTTGAATGGGAGTGGCGTCGATTCCAACACCGCCATGGGTTTTGTTGGAGGCGGCATCGCCAACGGCGACTACCTGAACTTTTCTGGGACCACCAGTTTCCTGACTCTCAACACGAGCCATGTGAATGACAACAACGCCCCCAATGCCGGAGGGGGTGGTGGCATTCAAAACTTGTTGGGGTCAGTCACCCTCAACAGCAGCCAGCTGGACCGCAACACCGCCCCCAATGGGGCCGGAATCTCCAGCGGCAACGGCGGCAATCCGTCGGGCAGCCACCTGGTGCTCAACAAGAGCGAAGTGGACGGTAACACGGCGACGGTCGCGCCCGGAGAAGGACCCCCTATCGCCGGGGGCGGCATCGCCAACGGTGGCGAAGCGGTCCTCAACAACAGCGAGGTTGACAACAACACAGCCAGCCACGCCAGCGGCGCTGGGATCGTCAATCACGGGGCCATGACCCTCAACAAGTCCCAGGTCAACGGCAACACGGCAGCTGGGAGCGGCCCGCTCGCATCGGGCGGGGGAATCATCAACGTCCAGGGCCCCCCGGAAACCGGTAACACCACCCTCACTTTGAATAACAGTCAGGTCAACGACAACACCGCTGGCGGCAACGGAGGTGGTATCGCCAACGGCCTTGGCTCGATGGCCCCAGGTGCCCCCATCACGCTCAATCACAGCCTGGTGACCGGCAACACCGCCGCCCACGGAGGAGGGATCTTCAACACCAGCGGCACGGTGACGCTCTCAGCCAGCAACGTGACCGGGAACCACCCCGACAACTGTGAGCCGCCGGGGACCATCGCAGGCTGCGTCGGGTAACCGAATCATTGCGCCCGGTGCGGCACGGCCTACTTGCGACCCGGATCGCGAGCTTCACACACGATCCACTCTTCACACTGCGTAGGGCCAGGTCATTGCGCTAACCCAGGAAGCATCGTGAGCTTCTACTTCGACGACCGCATCAAGAGCGTGCTTCTCGACGACGACGCTGTCAACGACGATGAGCGCGATGTTGACCGCAAGCCAGGCGCGGCGTCGACGGGTTGCTGGGTGTGCGGCCATTTCGGGCCCTATTTCACGATGATGGTGCCGGTCATGAACGGGTGGATAGAGCAGTGATATTTGACGGTGCCGGCAGTCTTGAAGGTGTGGGTGTAAGTCTGGCCTTTGCCCATCGCAGGGGAGGTGAATGATTTGTCGTCGGCGGCGACGGTGTGGTCCGTCGTGTCGTCGAACTTCCAGGTGACGGTGGTGCCGACCGCCACGGTCAGGGTCATGGGCATGAACATGAAGTTGTTGATCTCGATCGTCGACCCGCTGGCAGCGGGCGCGCCGCCCGACGCGGTGGCCGCCGTGGCTGGCGTCGAGGATGCGGGCGGACTCGCCCCGCCACCTTTCGAGCTTGCCCCACATGCGGTCGCCATAACGGATACCGCCACCAATGCGACCAATAGGAATAATGCGCGGCCAGGTCGTTCGGAGGCCGCAAGGGCGCGCGCGCCAATTGTTCGGATCGCGGCGTTGGAGAGTCGGTGAACCATGTCGTCTTGCTCCTTGGGTGCAGGGGCGTTTAGCTGCCTGTGCTGGCGAGCGGTGCCGGCGGTGAGTGTGCTGGTTGTCGGATGAGGCGTTCCTCGAGCGTTGCGAGCAGCACGCGTCGAACCAAGCGATCAAGTTCCGGCTCGCGCGGCCCGCTCTGGCTCGCTGCCGTGAGCAGGAGCTCGGCCGTCGGCCCGCCGGCTGCAGGCGTGGCCGTTGCGACTGCATGCTCGAGGAGATCGAACGCTTCGTTCAGTCGCGGTGATGGTTCGGGCAGGCCGAGCGTCGCCCGCCACGCTGCGTGGCCGTGTGCTTCGGCGAGCAGGTCCTGTGCTCGAGCAGGCGCGTAGCGCATCGCTTCGGCGACCGCCTCGGCCCAGGCAGTAAGGATCGTGAGGTCGTTCGCGCTCAGTGTGGACGTTGTCTTTCGCGAACCTGAGTTCTGCGATCGTGGCGGGGCTGTCGAGGCGTGAACCTGATGGACGGCCACGTCGAAGGCGCGGATGCCATTGTCGATCGGGTCGCGGCCGTCGGCGCTGCGGCGGTTTGCGCGGCCCACGCAGAAGGTGAGGAGCA
>JBKPQY010000075.1:0-23057 GCA_046734315.1 Actinomycetota bacterium
CACCAAGTACGACTATCCAGGGCTGTACGGGCCGCAGAACTTCCACAGCTATCCGGCCGATTGCCCGGTACCTCCGGTGCCCGGCAGTGCGGACCGTGAGGGCAGTATCCAGGACTTCAACGACTACAAGCAGGTCTTCGACTGCGAACTGCTCGGCCTGGCCGACCTGCGCACGGACACCGACTATGTCCGTAACGCTCTCGCCACCTACCTGAACAAGCTGATCGACTACGGCGTGTCCGGGTTCCGAGTCGATGCGGCCAAGCACATAGGGCAGACGGACCTCGCGGCCATCGCGGCCCGGCTGCACCGCACCGCCGACGGTACCCGCCCGTACCTCGCGCTCGAGGTCTTCGGCGGCGGCCCCGGCGTGCTGTCACCGTTCGCGTTCCAGTCAGCCGGCAACCTGCTCGGTCTGGACGCCGACGTCCAGATCAAGAATGCGTTCAAGAGCTACAACAGCCCACCCAACGACGGCAATATCGGCGGCCTCATGGTCTTCGGCGAAGCTTCCGGGCTGATCCCTAGCAGCCACGAGCTCAGCTTCGTCCAGAACCACGACACGGAGCGCAACGGCGACGCGCTCAACTACAAGGACGGCGCGACCAACATCATCGCCAACGAGTTCCTGCTCGCCTACGGCTACGGCCGGCCCGAGGTGTACGCCAGCTTCGCCTGGAACACCAGCGACGACTCCCCACCCTCGGACGCCGACGGCATGATCACCGACACCGACTGCACCAGCAGCGCATGGGTCTGCGTCGACCGCAACCAGGGCGTAGCCCACCTGGTCGGCTGGCACAACTACGTCGACGGCACACCCGTCACCAACTGGTGGGACGACGGGCAGAACCTGATCGCGTTCAGCCGCGGCCACAAAGGCTGGATCACGATCAACAACGAAGTCACCGCCCAGACACGAACGTTTTCCACCGGGCTGCCCCGCGGCACCTACTGCGACGTCATCCATGGCAACCTCACCAATGGCCGATGCAGCGGCCCCACAATCGACGTCATCGCCGGCGGTAGCGCGACCGTCACCGTCGCAGCCAAAGACGCCGTCGCCATCGATCTGGCAGACCGGGTGAGCTAGCAGCAGGAGATCTCGGCGGGCTGTTCAGGCCCATCCTGGACGGCCCGCCAGCACCCGGCCGCGCCTGTAACGACTTGGCCGGGATGCAGGTGCTCTATTGCCTGCACCGATGACGATGCGGAAATCTACTGCCCGAGCCCCGCGGTGCCGCCGATCACGCCACGGAGCAGCTCGGAGGTGGCGGCGGCGATGAGCGCGCCGGGTTCGGAGCGCGTTGCGCCTGCGAACGCGAATGCGCAGCGTGGGCTCGGCGCGACCCCCTGGATCAGCGCCGCTGCGGTCGTCGCGGTCCTGCTCGCGCTGGGTGATCGCTATGGTTTCCACCGCGACGAGCTGTACTTTCTCATCGACGGTCGTCACCCCGCGTTCGGCTACGACGAGCAGCCGCCGATTACGCCGCTGCTCGCGCGGGCTCAGCAGGCGGTATTCGGCGACTCACCGCTCGCGGTGCGGGTGTGGCCGGCTCTCGTCGCCGGGACGGTCGTCGTGCTGGCGGCGGTCATGTGCCAGGACTTCGGCGGGGGCCGGCGCGCACAAGCCGTAACCGCGGTCGCTGTGGCGGCATCGCCGGGAGTGCTGCTCGCCGGGCACCTGCTCTCTACCGAGGTGACCGACCTGCTCGTCTGGCAGGTCGTGCTGCTGCTTGCTGTACATGCACTGCGCGACGACCGTCCGAAACTGTGGCTAGCGGTCGGCCTCGTGGTCGGGATCGGCCTGCAGAACAAAGACCTCGTCGGGTTCCTTGCAGTCGCGCTGATCGTGGTATTGGTGATCTCGCGGCGCTAGCGGCAAGTCGCTTCCTGTGGCTCGGCGCCGGTATCGCGCTGGTCATCGGCGCGCCCGCGATCGCCTGGCAGGCAGCGCACGGCTTCCCCGAATGGCAGGTCGCGCAGTCGCAGCGGCACGACACCGGCCCGGTGAAGTATCTGGTGCAGCAGCTGCTGCTGCTCAACCCCGTGCTGCTGGCGGCGATCGTTCGCGGCACCAAGGCAATGTGGCACGATCGGCGATACCGGCCACTGGTGTGGACGTTCGCCGCACTGGAAGTCGTCTTCCTCGTCACCGGCGGCAAGTCGTACTACCCGGCCCCGACCCTCGTCTTACTCGCGGCCGCCGGCGTCGCAACTACTCCAGCGCTGCGCGACGATCGCGTGCTCGCGCCGCCCCGGCTGGCCGCCCGGTACGCGGTGATCGCCGTGCTCGGTCTGTCGCTCGTGCCCGCCGTCTTGCCGGTACTGCCCGAGGCGACGTTCGCTTCCTCGCCGTACGCCGCCGAGGACGACGCGCGCGCAACGATCGGATGGCCGCAACTGGCCGCCCAGGTCGACGCGGTCACTACCCGGATCGGCGGCGCACATCCGGTCGTGCTCACCGAGTCGTACGGCGAAGCCGGCCCGATCGAGCGCTTCGGGCGCCGGAATCTCACCGTGGTGAGCGGCCACAACTCGCTCTGGTACTACCGCCGTCCCCCTGACGGCACGGTGACCGTCATCACGGTCGGCTACACGCCCGATCAACTCGCCGCGTGGTTCACGCACTGCCAGTCGGTGGCCACTTTGCACACGCCGCACGGAGTCGACAACCAGGAGAACCGCGCGCCCATGACACTGTGCGCCGGCCCGCGCCAGCCGTGGGCACAGCTGTGGCCAAGACTGCACCACGACAACTGACCGGTCGCGTCGTAGTCACCGGCGCCCACCGATGCCGAGAGGTCGCGCTTATCCGACCGGGGCGGGTTCGGGCTCTCGGGGCTCGGGGCGCTCGGGATGGGGGTGGGACGGCTGCACGCGCAGTACCCGGGCGAAGCGGGCCGGCAGGTACCAGTTCCACCGTCCGAACAGCGAGACCAGCGCCGGGACGAGCAGACAGCGCACGACCGTGGCATCGAGCAGAATGCCGAAGCCCAGCCCGGTCGCGAGCGTCTTGAGATCGGTGCCCGGTCCGGAGGCCAGCGCGGCGAACGCGAGGAACAGGATCAGCGCCGCGCTCGTGACGAGTCGGCCGGTGCGGCCCATGCCCTCGATAACCGCGGCATTCGTCGAGCGCGCACCGTCGTACTCCTCGCGGATACGGGACAAGATGAACACCTCGTAGTCCATCGACAGCCCGTAGAGGAACGCGAACACCATCAGCGGGATCCAGAACGTGATCGCGCCTGTCGCGTGAATGCCGAAGACCGCGTCGGAGCCCCAACCGTACTGCCAGAAGAGCACCATCAGTCCGAGGGTGGCGCCCACCGAAACGATGTTGAGGAGCACCGCCTTGAGTGGCAGCAGCGTCGAACGGAACGCGCGCATCAACAGGACATAGGTGAGCAGCGCGATCACCGTCAGCATCAACGGGAAGTTGCCGTACACCGCTCGCATGAAGTCGATCTGCGCGGGCCCGAGGCCGGCAACGCCCACCACGCCGGGCAGATCGTTGGCGACGCGCTTCACCTGCCTGACGACGGCCACGCTCTTGGAGTTGACGGTCTCCTTCTCCGGGATGAGCACCACGATGCTTTGCCCGTCCCGGTTCCCGGCCGGCCCGCTGGGCACCAATGCGTGCTCGATACCGTCGACCTGGCCCAGCCGATCGGCGGCGGCCCGCGCCTTGTCGCTCGATACGAGGACCTCCATCGGCGTCAGTGCGCCGGTGGGCATACCCCCGCGCTTAAGCACCTGGAACGTGTCGTACGCCCGGCCGTTGTGCGCAAGCGAATCCGACGACGCCACGCCGATCTTGGCAGTGAAGAAGACGCCGATCAGCGCGAAGAGGATGGCCAACCCCGTGATCGCCGCGACCCAGCGGTGCTTGACGACGCCGGCCGCCCAGCGACTCCAGCCGCGGCTGGCGCGGTTCTCGTGGCGAATCTTCGGCCAGTCGACGCGCGGGCCGATGCCACCGAGGATCGCGGGCGTCAGCGTCAACGTCACCAGGACACTCGTCACCGGGATCAGTGCGCCGCCGATGCCCATGCTGCGCATGAACGGGACGGGCAGCACGATCAGCGCCAGCAGACCGATCGCCACCGTCACGCCACTGAACACGACCGCGTGACCGGCGGTCTGCATCGCGACCACGACGGCATCATGGTTCTCCCGGCCGTGATCGCGTTCCTCGCGCCATCGGGTCACGAACAGCAGCGAGTAGTCGATGGCTACGCCCAGCCCGATCAGCGCGACCAGGAATTGCACGATGAACGAGACGTCCATGACGTACGTCAGCGGCAGCAGCAGCAGGAACGACGTCAGAATCGAAACGGCCGCCACGACGAGCGGAAGCAACGCGAGGAACGACGCGAACACGAATGCCAGCACGGCTAAAGCACCAACCGCACCGAGCATTACCTCGCCGAGCACGCCCGGGCCAGTGTTGTCGTCGCTGCCCGCGGCGAGTGGCTCCTCGCCGGTGACGCCGGCAGTACTGCCGGGCGGCATTGCCTTCTCGATCGCCGTTCGGATGGCGGTGGTCTTCAGCTTGGCTGTAGGTGACGGGTCGAACCGGTAGAAGACGTATGCGTAGGCGGTGCGATCGTCCTTCGTGCGGAAGGCCTTGTCGCCCGTATTGGCCTCGTCGATGATGCGGACGTTCGGCACGGCGGCGCCGACTGCGGCGAAGGTCCGGGCCACCTCGGCCTCGTTCCCGGTTATGGTCTGCCCGGGTGGCAGGGTGACCGTGGCGATGTACGGCGACGTGTCTCCGCCGCTACCGAACGCGTTCTTGATCTTGTGCGCGGTTTCGGTGCCGGGCTGACCCGGCAGCGAGAAGTCGACCGTCAGCCGGTTCGTCGTCTTGCTCGCGAGGGCAATGCCGGCGACGAGCACGATTCCCCAGAGGATGACTACGGCTTTGCGATGCCGCAGCACGAACTCTGCCCACCGTTGCATGGCGCGCTCCCGGATTGCCTGAGTGTCCGCGGGAGTCTAGGCGTGGACCCTGACACTGTGCGACCCGCTAATGGGCAAACTCTCAGCTATGTCACAGTCGATTGAGGCAGGTGCGCGGCTTCGACACCGGCTGGCGGTGCCGAGCTGCCTGACCGATTACTCAACCGCAGCGGCAGATCTACCGAAGTGGCCACGGCAAAGACCGTCGCTCGCGAGTGTCTCCGATGCCCGCAAGAGTCTCCGAGCTGGTCATCAGCGGTTAATCGGATATGTCGGGAGTATGCTGGCATTGCCCCAGTTAGCGTTCAGCACACGTGCGCCGCCGTACCTGACGGATCTCTGCTGTGCATCGGCCTCCGATCGCCGATAACCGTGTCCGTACGCGCCATGCGGGCGTCGGTACACCGGGCTCCGTGGTGTGACTGAGAGGAGAAATTGATGATCATTCCCACGTGGATGAGGGCACCCGGGGGGCGCGCGGCGCCGGCGCACGCTCATCGTCGCCGGAGCCGTCCTCATGCTCGGCGCCGGCACACTGGGTGCCACCAAGCCTTCGCCCCTGAGTTCGACCCAGCGGTAAGAGCGGCCATCCTGGCAGCCCAGCAGCAGTCGGCGACACTGCCGCTGCCGCCGTTCCCAGGCGCGGATCAAACGATGCCGGTGCAACTGAAGAAATAGCCGGCGCTACCGCTCGGGTCCTGCCGGCACATGCCATATCAGCACCCAGGCCCCCTCCCCCCTTCGGTGGACAGGAGGCAGGCGGCGGATACCCTCGCCCCCGATGATCGATGTTCTCGAATCGCTCGCGAGCCCGCGCGTGGCAACGGCGATCGCCGCGCCGGGCGCCCGCGAGGGTTACTGGGCGGGTGCCCCGAGCGCCGTTCAGGTCGACGGTTCCATCTGGCTGGCATACCGGTTGCGCCGACCGATCGACCTCGGCCGCGGCTATGCGAACGTGGTCGCACGGTCGGCAGACGGCGTCAGATTCGACACCGTCGCGGTCGTCACGAGCTCGCAGTTCCGGTGTGCGTCGCTAGAGCGTCCGTCGCTCGTCACTCTCGCCGACGGCACCTGGCGCCTCTACGTCAGTTGCGCGACACCCGGCTCGAAGCACTGGTGGGTAGAGGCAATCGACGCGGCTGCGCCGGAGGATCTGCCCCACGGCAACCGGAGCGTCGTGCTCGATGCCGGCGATGCGGCGTGGAAGGACGTCGTCGTGAAGCGCGCGGGCGACGGTTGGCGGATGTGGGCCTGCCGTCATCCGTTGGACAGTGATGACGATGCAGCCGACCGGATGTCCACCTGGTACGCGACAAGTAGCGACGGGTTGGCATGGACCCTGGTGGGCGAGGCGCTCGGTCCGCGTGCCGGCACCTGGGACGCGCGCGGCGCTCGCGTTGCCGACGTGGTCCAGGCCGGCAGCGGGTGGTGGGCGCTGTACGACGGCCGGCGCAGCGCCGAGGAGAACTGGCGGGAACGTTGCGGGCTCGCGGTCGGCGAAGCTCCGCACGCGCTGAACGCCGTCGCCGGCCCGGTGCCGGACGAGGTCGGCAAGGCGACCCGGTACGCGAGCCTGGTCCCGCAGGCAGAGGGCTGGCGGATTTACTTCGAGGCCACTGTCGCCGACGGCTCTCACGACCTCCGCACCGTGTACGTGCCGCGACCCTCCGGCGCGAGCCAGTCGTAGTAGTCCGCGTCCAACAAGCGGCTGAGCAGCGCGACGTCCTCGAGGTAGTAGTCAACGAGCCGGGCACGGATCTCGGGAGCCAATCGAGGCCTGGGCGCGTCGCCGCGCTGTAGTGCGGCGAGCAGTGGTCGTTGCGCCGTGCGCCAGACTGCCGGACGGAAGTAGGCACCGGCCAGCGCACCCACGCGGATCGTCCTCCGCAGCGCCCCGTTGAGCGGGCCGTCGCCCGCCCAACGTCCGAGGTTCGAATCCGGGAGGCGGGTCAGGACGCCGCTGTCGACGCCGAGAAACCTGCAGAGCCCGTCGAGCGTCTCGCGCGGGTTGTCGACGAGCTCGCGGTAGCGCAGGATCCGCACGCGCGCCGGGTCAATGTGCCGGAACAGGCTGACGAACTGCTCGCCGTACCGACCGAGCTCCAGATAGCGCCAGAACGGCGCCCAGCCCATTGCGATCCGAGCCGGCTCGGCGCGGCAGGCGCGCAAGAAGTCCGGCTCGGGTTCGGACCGTCGGCACGCAGGTGCGTCCAATTGGAGAACGCTCGATCGATCGGATCACGGACGACCGCAATGAGCTTGCCGGCGGGGAGGGCGCGGGCAATGCGCGGATGGGCGCCACATTGCCAGAGGTAGAAAGGCGTGCTCTCGTATCGAAGCGTGCCCGCCGGCGCGTCGGCGAACAGTTGACCGTACTGCGCACGCCGCCACACCCACTCGCGCGCACTGTGAGCGTCGCCCGGACCCCGGTGCTCCGACCGCGCCGGCGGCAGCTGGTCGGTGAGGACGTACTTCGGCTCCTTGACCGGCGACGCGTACAACTGCGGGTGGGCAGCGAGAGCGTCGTGCAACGCCGTGGTGCCGGCCTTCGGCGCACCGATGATCAGGAAGTCCGGAAGCACGGCTTCGTATGTCATATCGCTCGTCCTCGCATTGCTGCGGCGTATAGGCACGCGGTGCGCGCTGCAGGGGCCGGCGCGCACCGCGTGCTCGATGAGAGGGTTACCCCGTAATCGGCCAGGGCAATCGGTAGGCGCGGTAGGTGTTGAGGCCGATCGGGAAGCGGGCGTCCAGCACAACGGTGCCGTCACTGTCGAATTCGGAGAAGTACGGCAGTGCACCCCAGCCGACGAACAGGTCGCCGTTCGCGGTCGTCTGGGCGTTACCTTGCGAGGCGGCAACCAGGCCCTCCGGCTGGTCGACGGACTTCACCAGCGTCGCCGTCCGCGACCTCGTGTCCAGGTGCGCCGTCACCGCCCGGCTGTGCGACAGGAGCGGAGTTCCCGACGACTCGTTGTCGAACACCGTGTACATGCCGTGTCCGAGGGCGATCGGGTCGTGCTGCCATGCGAAGAGCTGCCCGGCGCTGTCCAGCGCCTGTCCGGGAGCCGTCTCGAGCGTGAAGGAGCTGTCCTTTCCACCCAGCTTCCACTCGATGTCCCCGCTGTGCCGGTCCACGCTGTAGACCGTCCACGTGTTGCGCGCGTCGACGAGCAGCCTGCCGTTGGTGTCGACGTGCACGGCGTTGATGTGGAACCAGTCCCACGGCGTGTTCGGCGAGGCCGGCAACGGCTGCTCGCTCTCTGCGAACGGCACATGGTCCGCGCTGTTCGACTGGAAGAGGACTTTGCCGGTAGGTATGTCGACCTCCTGCACGACGCCGTTCACGACCGTTTGATTCGCCGGGGCGCCGATCGACGTCAGGTCCGCTGTCGCCGTGGTGTAGGCGAGTATCAGCGCGGTGTTCCACGGCGTGATGAGGAATTCGTGGCCGTCCGCCGAGAGGCCGTGACCGGCGTGCACCTCGGCGATCTGCTGGTAGTGGCGGTCGTAGATGTAGTCCGTCCCTTGCGCGAGGCCGCCGAGACCGGTGCCCTGCCACCAGGTGAGGACCGGCTGGCCACGGTAGGTCTGCGTCCGGAAGTCCGCCGCCTCCTGGCCTGCGGGGATCGGTCGGAACCAGATCGTATTGCCGGTGCCGTCGACGATCTCCGGGCCGTTGGCGTATTCGGCGGTGTCGCCGAACGGCGCAACGAAGATCGCACCGCGGGCGGCGGCTGCTCCCGCGCTCAGGCGGTGATCGGCGGCGGGGCGGGCGCTGCGACTGCGCCACCCGGCGCGCCGAGCGCGCCGATGCCGACGATGAGCAGAAAGGCGACAGCGCCCAGGAACGAGGGTCGCAATCGGTGAAACACGGTGAACTCCGTTCTGTGATGTCGGGTGGTGACTGAGCAGAACCGTCGCCGAGGCAACAGCAACTGCTCGCCACCCGCATGAAGTCCACGTGGCGACGTGCGACGAGACGGATGGCCCGCGTCGGACGCATGTCTCGGTCAGGCGGCGTGTACCTCGCGTGACCACGAGATGAACGTTGCCGAACGACGGGCATCAGGATTCCTCGAAGCGACTCCGGCGCATGGCGCAGGGACAGGTCAGCCGAGGATCGGACACGCCATGGCGATCCCGCGCAGCAGGTCCACGTGCCGTCGCATGACGAGGCAAGCCATGGCAGTAAGTCTATGGATTTAATCGAGAACGGTGACCCAACTATCGACGTCAGTCGTTGGCGTCCGTCCAGTCGAGGAGGAGGTCCAGGAATTGCTGGGGCTTCTCCATGGAGGGCAGGTGGGCGGCGTCGGGCCAGTCGACTCGTCGGACACGGGGTACGGCTGCGCAGATCCGCTGCACTGCGTCGTGTGTGGTGTCGAGGTCATGCCCGCCCACGACAATGAGGACGGGCTGGGTGAGGTCTGTCAGCCGGTCGAGGGCGGGCGGCGCCAACTCCGCCTCGGCGACGTCATCCCACGACAGGGTCACCTCGAACGCGTTACGTTGCATGCGCCTTACCGCGGCCACTACGGCAGGCTCGACGTCAGAGTCTGTGCGGCCCGGCCCGACGACCCAGCTAGCCACGTTGGCATCAACGGCCGCGTCGATGTCGTCGCGCGCCAGGGCCGCCCTCTCGGCATCGAGGAAGTGCTGCAGGTCAGGGGTCAATTCGGCGAGCAGGCTGCCCCCGGGTGGGCACAGCAGCAGAGACCGGACCAGGTCCGGTCGGGTCAAGGCCACTTCGGTGGCGACGCCGGCACCGAACGACGACCCGACTACGTGGCAGCGGGTGACGCCGAGCGGTTCGAGAGTGTCGAGGACGTCTGCCACGTGATCGACGGTGTTGTTCAGCGGCCTGCTCGTCGACGCTCCGAACCCACGCAGGTCGAGCCGGATGCCGTCCCGGTTGGCAGTCAGCCCGTCCCACTGCGGATCCCACATGCGGCGATCCGCGATACCGGCATGGAGCAGCAGGACGGGAAGCGCGCCCGAGGGTCCACGCCTGTCGTAGGCGATGCCGGCGGCAGTCCGCTGAGTGTGGCTCATTGATCTCCTGGGATGGTCTGTGAGAGCGGGCGGCGGCGACGAGTCAACCGGCGTGATCAGCCGAACGCAACAGTGTTTCCGGTCCATGGCTGCTCTGGTTCACCCGGTGCGGGTAATCCGAGCGGAGTCGGGTACTCGGCAAAGTCGCACCCATGGGGCTTCGGGTGAATGTCGACAACTTCGCCCGGGCGGAGACGGACCGCATGTTCGCGTCGATCTTGGCGGACAGCGGCGGGGTCAATCGGTGGATGCACGTTCGGACGCCGACGCCACTGGATCACCAGCCGGTGATCCGCATGAATCGCGACACGCTGTACAGCGGCGCCGTCGTTGATCTCACCGACGAAGCGACGCTGACGCTGCCGGACGCCGCAGGCCGCTACATCTCGGCGATGGTCGTCAACGAGAACCACTACGTCAATGCGGTTCTGCACGAGCCCGGAGAGCACCGACTGACCGTGACCGACTTCGATTCGCCGTACGTGCTGGTCGCCGTGCGTATCCTGGTCGATCCCACCGACTCCGGGGACGTTGCCGCCGTCAACGCACTACAGGACGAACTGCGCGTCACCGCAGGTTCGGCAACCCAGTTCGCGCCGCCGGTCTACGACGATGCGAGCCTCACGGACACCAGGAAGGCACTGCTCGAACTGGCGCGCGGACTCGGCGGCTTCGCGCGCGCCTTCGGCCGCAGAGACGGCGTCGACCCGCTTCGGCATCTGATCGCTACGGCCGCCGGCTGGGGCGGGCTGCCCGAACAGGAGGCGTACTACGTCAACGTTGATCCTGGACTGCCGATCGGTGCGTACGCGCTGACCCTGCGCGACGTGCCGGTCGACGGGTTCTGGTCCATCTCGCTGTACGACGCTGAGGGCTACTTCCCTCGCGGCACCGGCGGCAAGGTCAGCATCAACAGCTTGACCGCAACCCACAACCGCGACGGGTCGGTCGCCGTCAACTTCGGCGGCACCGGCGACCGCCCGAACTTGCTGACACTCGTCGACGGATGGAACTACCTGGTCCGCCTCTACCGACCCAGGAAGGAGATCCTGGAAGGCGCCTGGACCTTCCCTTCCATCTCCCCTGCGTGACCGCCTGCGCGAGCTCACGCACGACCGACACGCCGAGGTCAGTCGGAGGTGGCGGCGACCGCCGCGAGAATCGCGTCGATCGAGGCCTGAGGCTTCGACACCATCGACACGTGCGATGCAGAGACCTCGCTGGTCGTCGCGCTCGCCCGCTGTGCCATGCGGCGCTGCGCGTCGGGCGGGATGATCCGGTCCTCGGTGCCCACGACGGTCCAACTCGGCAGTGTCTTCCAGGCCGCGGTGAGCGACGGTGTCGTGTTTGCGCTTAGTGTGAGCGGCCGTTGCTCCGCCGCGATGAGGCGACGATCGGTCTCCGGCAAATCTTGGGCGAAGGACGCGTGCACCGTCTCGGGCTTCAGGAACGCCTCGACGTCACCGTCCGGTGCCCCGGGATAGCCGGCGAGGTCGAGCACGGTCGTGGGATCTGGGACGTCCAACGCCGACCCGGACCCGGCCAGGATCGAGAACGTCGTTTCTCCCTCGTCCGGCGCGAACGCGTCGACGTAGACCAACGCCCTCACATCGCCTCCCCCGGTCGCGGCGTTGGTGATGACGAAGCCGCCGTAGGAGTGGCCCACCAGCACCACCGGACCACTCGTGCGCTGTGCGAGGAACGACGCGATGTACGGCGCGTCGATCGAGACGCCGCGCAACAGGTTCGTTGGGGCAAGCACCGTGAAGTCCTCGTTCTGCAGATGCGATGCGACGGCGTTCCAGCTGGAGGCGTCGGCCCATGCGCCATGGACCAGAACAATCGTGGGTTTGGGCATGTCTTACTCCATCGGGTCGTCCGAACACGATGACCACAGCGAAGATCGCGCGGTTGCGAGCATCCTTTCCCTGGTTCCGCACAAAGGCATCATCCGCACCGTGTGAGTCCCGCCCCGGTCGGTACGAGGTACACCGGCCCAACCCGGGCCGGCGTCTCTACCATCAAGGCATGGCTTCCCGTTCACACTTCACCCTCGACGAGGCCCGGGCCGCGGGTGCGCACATCGGCGTTGACTGGGCCTCCGCGCCATTTGATCTCGAGCAGTTCCGGATGGGCATGGACGTAGAACTCGAGCACGGCACGCGCGATCCCCAGACGAATGTCACTAATGATGACGCCATCATGACGGCGAAGATCGCCCGAGCCCACCTTCACGAGTTTCCGGACTACTACACCCGCCTGGCCAAGATGGAGGCCGAAGCAGAGGCGCAGAGCAGGGGAACCGCCCCGGGCAAGTGATCGTCGAGGTGATCTCTGGCAGCCGCTGCTCCGGATCGGCGATCTTGAATTCCGGATCGTCGAGGGCACCGACCTCGGAGTAGCCGAGGTCGTAGAAGATGTGCAGGGCCGCGTTGGCAGTGAGCGCGCTGCCTGTCTGCCACTGATCGCGGAAGTGCGCACCCCGAGCGACGGCCCGCCGGATCTCCGGCGGGCCGTCGTGTTGTGGTGCTGTTCAGTTGTGGTCCGGAGACTCGTCAGTGCGAGTCCATGCTCGGGATGTACGCACCTGGCACCTGCGATGGGGCGTAGATCGTCGAGTCGCCCGGGTAAGGCACCTTCCATTGGTGCGCCTGGTACCACGTGTACCGGTTCATCTGCTCCGGGTTCGCGTAGTCGGGTACCGCACCGTTGCCGGTGGTGTGCTGCTGGCCGATCCAGGTCTGCCAGGCAGCGGCGGTGGCCTGCTCGTTCGCGGGCACCGCGGTCTGCTGGGCCGCTGCCTGGTTCACCGCCGCCGCCGCGGTGCCGGTGAGGCCCAGGGTGTCCAGGCCGCAGGACGGCGCGGTCGCGATGCCCTCAGTCAGCGGGATCTGGTTCGGTACCGCGGTGAACGGCGTGTAGTTCGGCCTGTTGGTGAAGGCGTCGTACATCGGCGTGGCAGCGGCGACCTTCTCGTTCAGGGGCTGGGCGCCGAGGATCTGCTCGATCGTCCGGACCGCCGAGATCTGCGAGTAGTAGGTGTTGATGACCTTGCCGTGCTCGGCCCAGGGGCTGATGACCTGGACCGGCGCGCGGTGGCCGTCGACGTGGTCGGCGCCGTCCTGGCTGTCGTCCTCGAGGACGAAGATGGCGGAGTCCTTCCAGTACTGGCTGTGCGAGATCGTGTCGACGATGTCACCCACGGCGAGGTCGCCGTCGGCCACTCCGGCCTCCGACGTGATCGGGCCACCGGTGTGGTCACTGGAGAGCCACACCATGTTGAGGTTGGCGGGGCCGTTCTGCTCGAAGTCCTGCTTCCAGATCTGGTAGCGGTAGACGTCCGGGATCGAAAGGTCGAAGGGCGGGGACAGCGGATCGGCGATCGCGTTCAGCGACGGAATCACCGAGCCGTAGTTGCCCTTCAGACCGGACGCGGTCAGCTGGGCCGGGTCGCCACCACTTTCGACGCTCTTGGTAGCGCAGTAGTACTGCTGCCACGAACCGGACGGCTTGCCCTCCATGTACTCGAACTCGCCGTAGTTCTTGGCCCTCGCGCCGGCCGACTCGACGGAGGTCCACAAGAAGCCCGAGCGCTGGTGGCCCAGCACGTCCTCCTCGGTGTCGTAGCTGCGCTGGTACTCACCAGCGGACGACTCGGTGTACTCGGGGTTGTCACCCTGCATCAGCCAGTTGTGGCCCTCAGCGGAGTTGGTGCCGATGTCGTACACGTTGTCGTAGAGACCGAACTGCTGCGCCAGTGCGTGCTGGTTCGGCGTGGCCTTCTCGCCGAACTGGGTGAGCGTCGGATCGCCGTTGCCCGAAGGAATGTCCCCGTACACCTGGTCGTAGGTGCGATTCTCCTTGACCAGCAGGAAGACGTGCTTGATCGTCGACGGGTCACCGATGCGCGTCGGGACTGGGACTGCCGCGGCCTTGCTGCCCGTGGCCTGCTGGACGTCGTTGTTGCCCCAGCCGTTCTGGGCGAAGACCGTGTCGGTGTACTTGGCGATGTCCTTGTCGCTCGGAAGCGTGAAGCGGGTTAGCGACGCTGTGGTGCTGTGCGTGTCGTGGCCGGTCACGGGGACGGTTCCCTGTCCCTTGTAGGTCGTGATGGCGGGGCCGCGCGCGTCGATGCCGCGAGTGTTGGTGACGACGATCTGGTCGCCCACGGTCGCCACGGTCGCCGGGTAGTAGTCCGTCGGGAGCAGGCCGATGTAGCTCACCGGCTCCTGCGGCGTGCCTTCGTACTGGTAGACCGCGACGGCGTTCGCGCGGCCGAGGCTGACCAGCAGGTGGCCGTCGTTCGTCATGGCGATGCTGTCGGGCTCGTACCCGACGTTCGAGGACGGCCACGGCTTGGTCTCGATCGTCTGCACGACCTGGTCGTTGGTCGTATCGATGACCGAGACGGTGTCACTGTTCGTGTTGGCGACGAGCAAGGCGTTGTCCTTGACGTACATCGCGGTCGGGTGCAGCCCGACAGCGATGGAGCCCACCCCCGCGGACGGGTTGGCGGTGTCGATGATGCTGACGGCTCCGGTCGTCGACGTGCCGAGGTAACCGTCGGCGGGCACCTGGGTGCCGTAGGAGCCCATGGTCGTGTCGCCGGACTGGGCCCGGCGGCCACCCTCGTCGCTCACGTAAAGCTTGCTGCCCACGAAGGCGAGCTCACGAGGCGCGATGCCGACGTTCCATGTCTGCTCGACCGCACCGGTGTTGGGGTCGAGCGCCACGACGGTGTTCTGCCCGTTGATGGCCGCGTACAAGGTGGACCCGTCCGGCGAATACCTGGTCTGGCCCACCAGGGCGGAGCGGCCGTTCAGCGCCGGGATCGAGACGGTCGTCGGCGTACCGAGCGTGCCGTCGGCGTTGACCGGGAACCGGCTCAGCGCGTTCTGCTCGGGAAGCCAGAGGAACTTGCCGTCCGGCGAGTAGGCCGGACCCTCTTGTCCGACGGTGCCGTCAGAGAGTCTCTGGTTGACCCCGGGTGCGGTCCCGACCGTCCAGATGAGCTTGTAGTTCGACAGGTCGAAGATCTGCAGGACCACCGACTTGTCGGCGCTGGTCGCAGCGAGGAATCGCCCGTCCGGGCTGACCGTCGAGCCCATGAACTTGCCGAACTGGGTGAGCAGGCGGTCACCGATCGGTTTGATGATCTGGTCGGAGGAGACCTGAATCCCGTTGGAATACTGGGTACCGACTTGGTTGTCGCCGAACACCACGGTAGTGCCGAAGGCCATTCCCCCGCCGACGGCGAGGACGGCTGCGGTACCGGCTATGACGATGCGGAGTCGGCGGCCGTGCCAGCCCGGGAGCCCGAGACGGACTCTCGACACTTCTCGGCGTTGTCGCGTGACTTGCATACCTATCCCTTCGATGTGGGGGCTAGCAGATCGACCAGACCGTCGAACTGCCAAAGGGGGTTGGGTGCATCACCCGTCGAGGTGCGGACCTGGAAGAAGCCGTTGACTTCTTGAGGTCCGTCACCATCGGCGACGTACCGCCCGTCTGGGGTGACGTCGAGCTGGTAGATCGCCGAGCCGGTGGCGGTGGCGCCCGGGAGGCGCCACGACACGACACACCGCCAGTCGTTGCCCGGGCCGTGGTCAGCGACCAGGGAGCCGCCTTTGTCGCACGACGCGCTGGTCTGCAGTTGCGCCTCCGTGACGCCGGGACGATGCAGCTCTCCGGTCTGCATGCGATACAGGTGGGCGAACGCCGTCGCGAGGGAGCCGTCCAACTTGGCTTTGTCGAGCCCGGAGCCGGAGGCCGGGGTCGCGACGGCGATCACCCCGACGGTGACGGCGAGCAGAACCGCCAGTGGCAGCGCGGCCCGCACGACGACGCGGCGGCCGACCCCGTCGTATGCCGGGTCGGTGAAGTCGCGGCGGATGAACAGCACGTAGGCCAGCGCGGAGGCGCACACCGCCCAGGCGAGGCTGACGACGACACCGACAACAAGGGGGCCGGCCTGGACCGGGTCGGTGAAGAGTCCGCGCCAAGCGATGAAGGCGTAGCTCGGCAGGGCGACGCGGACGATCACGGGCAGCGGAAGCAGTTGTGCGAGCTGCAGCACTAACGCGAGCAACGCCGGCATTACCAGCCCCATGGGAGAACGGCCGAGCGCCACGGAGCCGAGCAGCCCGATCGCCGCGAACGCCAGCGTCGGCGCCAGCGCGCTCGCCCAGGCGAGCAGCACGGCGCCGGCCGCCTGCCCCGACGCGAGCAGATGGCCGTCGAGGCCCACCAGCGGCCGATTCCCGACGGCGGCCAGTCCGCCGACGATGCCCGACGCGGCGAGCCCGGCCACGAGCAGGAGGATGATCGTGAGGCTCGCCAGCGCCTTTGCCGCGAAAATCCGCCGCGGTGATCGCACGGCGACGAGCAGGTGTCGCCAGGTGCCGAGCCGGTCCTCCGTGGCGAAGACGTCGCCGGCGACCAGGGACGTCAACAGCGGCAATACCCAGCTGCAGGAGAACGACAGGACCACCAACGGTCCCGCCCAGCCGGTCTGACTCATCCAGCGGCCGAAGACGGTGTCGGCCGGCAGCGAGCTCTGCTGACTGATGACGGCGACGAGCAGTGCCGGGCCGACCCAGCACGCCAGGAGCACCAGGCGGATCCGCCACTGGGCCAGCAGCTTGACCAGCTCGAACCGGTAGCTGCGCCGGACGGGTGCCGGCCGTGCGCCGGTCCGCGGTAGCGCGACGGCTGCGGCAGTCACAGGTCGTTCTCCTCACCGGGTGCGCTCGCGGCGTCGGTCAGGGCCAGGAAGGCCGCCTCGAGCGGCGCGACAACCGGCGCCAACTCGCGCACCGCCACGCCTGCGCCGATCAGGCGCGTGACCAGGTCGTCCACGGCCGGCACCGCAGCACGGACGACAAGCGCCTCGGCGTCGTGACGCCGGAGCAGATCGTCGTCCGGGAGAAGGCGCAGCTGCGGCGTCTCGCCCGCGACTCGCCGGGCCGCGGCGGGATCGGAGGTACGCAGCCGGTAGTCCAGCTCGTCGGTCTCGGCGGCGAGCTTGCTGATCGGGCCGGAGAAGACCACCCGACCGGTGGCGAGGATGGTGACCTCACTGCACAGTGCGGCGAGATCGTCCATGCGGTGGCTGGACAGGACGACCGAGGTTCCGTCCGCCGCGAGCCCGGTGAGCACACGGTGCACCTGACGGGTGCCGGCAGGATCAAGGCCGTTGGCCGGTTCGTCCAGCACCAGAAGCCGAGGCCTGGTCAGCAGCGCCGCGGCAAGCCCGAGACGCTGTCGCATCCCGAGAGAGAAGCCACGAACGCGGTCGTCCGCGACAGTGCTGAGCCCGACCTGCTCCAGCGCCTGGTCGATACGGCCGATTCCGTCGAAGCCGCCGCCGCGCAGGCGGGCCAGCGCGGCGAGGTTCTGCCGAGCGGTCAGGGAGGGATACAGGCCCGGCCAATCCACGAACCCCGCGACCCCGTCGGGGAGAGCGAGCGTCCTGTGCATCGGACTGCCGAGGATCTCCAGGTCGCCGCCGTCGGCCACCGCCAGCCCGAGGAGCAGGCCCAGCAGCGTTGTCTTCCCGGCCCCGTTCGGCCCGACCAGACCATGCACCTGGCCTTCCGCAATGTCGAGGTCTACGCCGTCGAGGGCTACGACCTCACCGAAGAACTTGCTGATCCCGCGCGCACGGACTGCAGGCTTTTCATGCATTTCGATCCTCTGATCGGGTCTGCGGCATGAGGAACGTATCGGCGTTCTGTGGCGTCGACAGGGCCGCCAGTCGAACCTTGGGTTAACGACATGCGACGCTGCGCGACCGCCGCGGGCGACCTCACGTTGTCGTCTGCTTCGTCGTTCGGTGGGTGTTCAGCCCGGCTGCACCGCGGCGAAGACGGGCGGGCCAGATCAGGCGTCGCGGGTCAGGTTCGCCCAGCGACCAGGGGTGAGGCCGTAGGCGCGCTTGAACTGTCTGGTCAGGTGACTCTGATCGGCGAAACCGGCCTCGGTCGCGGCATCGGCAAGCGGCGTACCGGCCCGGATGGCGGCGCAGGCAACCTCGAGGCGACGGATTGTCCGATACCGGTCCGGACTCGTGCCGTAGGCACGCCGGAAGTGACGGGCAATGCTGTATCGGTCGAGACCGACGAGCAATTCGAGCGCGCGGGACGAGACCTGCTCGCGGGCGTGCGCAGCCAGGTAGTCCCTCACCAGGGCGACGGCCTTCACATCGACGGAGCGGGCCGCCGGTACGCGCCGGTCGCCCAGTCGCACAAGGATGTCGGCGAGGTAGGCCGCAGCCTCGGTGCCGGCCAGGTCGCTCAACGGCTCGTCGATGCCATCGAGCAGCGCCACCAACCATGCCGGTGGTCGGTCGTGCACGGGGTCCGGCACAAACGGCAGCGGCTGACCGCCGAGCGCTGCGCCGATCAACTCGGGGTCCACATAGACGATCCGATACCCGAAGCCGTCGTTCGTCGCGGCGGTGCCGTCGTGCACCTCGTCCGGATGCAGGATGTGCATCTGCCCCGGCAGGCACACGTGCCGTTCACCGCGATACCCGAAGACTTGTACGCCGCTTGTCGTGACGCCGATGGCGTACGTGACATGACGATGTGGCTCAAAGCCATGTGTCGAGAAGTACGCAGCGAGCCGCTGCAGGCCCGCCGCACTCGTGCCGAGCCGGATGCGCGATCGTTCAAGAGGCCGGGTCACCACGTGGCCTAGCGTCCCCGCCATGACTCCACGCTATCCCGATCGTCATGCGTGACGGGTCGCTCGTGACGCTCATGATGAGCTCGCTCGCGATCATGGGCACTCCCGGCCCAGCGACGATCAGCCTGACCGCCGCCGCCGTCGCGTTCGGAATCCGGCGTTCACTCTGCTACCTTGCCGGCATCATCGTCGGGACGTCGGCCGTGCTCGTCGCGGTGACGACCGGAATTACCACCGTGATCTTGTCGCTTCCGGCGGTGCGCCCCGTGCTGGTGGGCCTGTCGGCCGGCTACATCCTCTGGCTCGCCTACCACCTCGCGACATCCCCGCCCCTCGCCGCGAAATCGGGCGACGCCAACGCGCCGTCCCTACTCGGCGGTGCGTTTCTCGGTGTCAGCAATCCAAAGGCGTGGGTGGCGATCGCTGCCGTCTTCACGACTGCACGTGTCACACGCGGCGCCGCCCTCGATGCCGCCGCCAAAGCGGCTGCGCTAGCCGTGATGATCGTGCTGATCAACTCGCTCTGGCTGCTCGCCGGCGCATCTCTCGCGCCACTGCTGCGGCACCCGCGACGATCCCGAATCGTCAACGGCGGACTCGCCGCGGTGCTGGTGGCGGCAACCGCGTTTGCGATTTTCCACTGACGGCAACTGCCCGCTCGAAAGGCCCATCCGACACAGGCGTCGACGTCGCACCGTCGGTCAGACGAGCTGGCGTTTGCGTCCGTCGACCTATGGCGTAGTGGCCGGGATGAGAGTGAGCCGCACGGCATGACCGTGGCTGGCGAAGGGGCCCGGGCCATCGGGGATGCCCGTGACCACCTCGAATATCACCGTCTCACCGTCGCCGCGCTCGCGCACGCTGGCCGCCGGCTCGGCGATGGCGCCGATCAGCACCCAGGCCCGCTGCCGCACGTCGCGGCGGCTGTCGCCGGCGCGGTATTCGGCGACTGCCTCGGGAGCGCCGTCGACGCCGACGTGCCAGTCGGTCAGCCGCAGCCCCCGGTCGCGCTGGCGTCGGACTTGACGCTTGCGCCGCTCATGCGGCGAGGGCGAGCGCGAATGGGTAGACCCGGCCAGCGCCGGCGCGGCGCAACAACCGGGCCACCACGGTGAAGGTCCACCCAGTGTCGACGAGATCGTCGACGAGGAGCACCGACTGTCCGGCGAGCTGTGATGCGAGCGCGGCAGGGAGTTCGTAGGCGTTCCACACCTCACGCAGACGCAGCGCACTGTTCGAGCGACCGGTTACCGACTGCCCGGCGTGGGGCACGCCCCCGAAGTCGGTCAGGCGTCCTATGTCGGCGAGTCGGCTCGCCAGATCGGCGACGAGGGTCGGCCGGCATAGCGAACCGATGTGCACGATCGCGGCCGGGCGCTGCGCCCAGTCCCATGCGGCGAGCACCTGGACGCACGCCTTGACCGCATCGTCGGGAAGCGGCGCGTCGGCGACCTCCGCGGCGAGCAATGAGCGCAGCCGCGGCCCGAAGCCGAGATCTGTGAAGCGCGCGACCACTCGCCCTACTTCGGCCTGCTCGGCTGCGGGCAGCCTGCCCCGGACGTCGATGCCGAGGCCGGCCATGGCGGTCGGCCACATCCGCCGCGGATCGAGCGGCACGCCGGGCCGCCCCAGTGCAGACCTCGCGGCCGAGACGGCTTCGTCACCTACGCTGCTCGAGAGCTCGAGCCCGCCGCAGTTGTCGCACCGACCGCAATCACGAGCGCCGGGGTCGTCGAGCTGTGCCCGCAGAAACCGCATTCGGCACTGCTTGGTCGTCTGGTATTCCCGCATCGCGCGTTGCTCGTCCTGACGCACCTGGGCGACCTTGGCGTAGCGCTCCCCGTCGTACTGCCACTCAGCTCCGGTCGCGATCCACCCGCCCCGCACCCGGTCGACCGCGCCGTCGACGTCGAGCACCTTGAGCATCGTCTCGAGCCGCGAGCGCGACAGCTCGACGCGGGTCTCGAGTGCGGCGGTGCTCACCGGCGCACCTTCCGCGGTGAGCACGCGCAGCGCCGTCCGGACGTGCTGCTCAGCGGGGAAGCCGACCGAGGCGAAGTAGTCCCATATGGCCGCATCCTCCGGACCCGGCAGGAGGATCACCTGGGCGCGATCGACCCCGCGTCCGGCGCGACCCACCTGCTGGTAGTACGCGATCGGTGAGGCCGGCGCGCCGAAGTGGATCACGAAACCCAGATCGGGTTTGTCGAAACCCATGCCGAGCGCCGAGGTCGCCACCAACGCCTTCACCCGGTTGTGAATCAGGTCGTCCTCGGCGGCCAGCCGTTCCGTAGGCTCCGTCTGGCCGGAATACGCAGCCACCTCGAAACCGCGCTCGCGCAAGTAACCGGCGACCTCTTGCGATGCCGCGACGGTGAGTGTGTAGATGATCCCCGAACCGGGCAACGAGTCGAGATTTTCGGCGAGCCACGCCAAGCGCTGCGCGACCGTCCCCAGGTCGAGCACCGCCATGTGCAGCGACTCGCGGTCCAGACTGCCGCGCAGGACCAGGACGTCTGCCACATCCTGGCCGAGACCCAGAACGTCGGCGACGTCGGCGATGACCCGTGCATTGGCGGTAGCAGTGGTCGCCAGCACCGGAGTTTCGTCGCGAAGTTCTGGCAGCAGTGTGCGCAGCCGACGAAAGTCCGGCCGAAAGTCGTGACCCCAGTCGGAGATGCAGTGGGCCTCGTCGACGACAAGCAACCCGCAGTTCGCCGCCAGCTGAGGCAGCACGTTGTCGCGGAAGTCGGGGTTGTTCAACCGTTCCGGGGACAGGAGCAGGACGTCCACCTGCCCGCGCGCCACGTCCGCGTAGACCTTCCGCCACTCATCCACGTTCGTGGAGTTGACTGTGACCGCTCGTATTCCCGCTCGGCGAGCGGCGGCAATCTGGTTGCGCATCAGGGCGAGCAACGGCGACACGATGACGGTCGGCCCACTCCCCAGCGACCGCAGCAGCGCGGTTGCCACGAAGTACACCGCCGACTTGCCCCACCCGGTTCGCTGCACGACCAACGCCCGCCGCCGCTCGAACACCAAAGCCGAGATCGCCGTCCACTGATCCTCACGCAGGACAGCGCCCTGGCCGGCAAGCGCCGCCAGATGCTGTTCAGCACGAGCCCGAAGCTCCGTCAGATCACCCGGACCGACCACCTGCCCTGTCTAACAGGCGGGGCCGACGCTTCCGCAGCCGATCCGCTCACCAACCACTCCCCATACGAGCCAGACCCGTCGACCTGCGCGTCGTTGCCGGCGGTTCAGGTTGCGCGATCGCGTTCACTGGTCGTCGTTTAGCCGTGATCTGCGTCCGGCAAGTGGTCGACGTCGTCGAGGTCACCGACGAGCGCGTCGGGGGCCCGCATCCGCCATGCGTCGGTGACGAGCTCCGTCAGGCGCGCGAGGTCCACCTGCGCCAGCCGCAGCATCACCACAGGCCAGCCGTCGTAGCTGGGCGTGGTGAAGAACGCCTCCGGCTCGCCCAGCAAGAGTGCCTGCTTCTCAGCCTCGTCGCCGACAAACAACACCGCGATGTCTGTCCGGATGAGGCGCGGCTTGCCCGGTCGGCGCTCCGGGTAGGACCAGACGAAACCCTTGCCGGCCACCCGGAAGTCAAACCCGTCGCTGTCGATCTCCTCTACGTGCGGCAGGGCGAGCGCTAGCCGACGAACGTCGTCGGCGTCAGCCATCGAGGTGGCTTCCCCATGGCCCCAACCGCATATGCACAGGCTAAACAGTGATCCGTCGTGGAACGTTCGCTAGCGTGATCAACTGGTCGACGCGGCGGTGTGTTGACGGCGCGGCTCCGATGCGCCTGGGATCGTGCACAGGTCGAGCCAACCAAGGTCGTCCGCGCCGGCCGGGTTTGTGCGGACAAGCACGCGCGATCAAACCGTCGATAGGCGCTGACGTCACCGCCAGTTGGAGCGCGCAGATGAATTTGTCAGATGCGCACGCACATGCCGAATTGCGGACGTATTTTGATGATCTTGATTGCGTGATCGGCAGGGCGAGGGCAAGCTGACCACGGGCCGCTCTGTCGGCCTGTGAGCGCGTGAGGACGGTATTCCTGGGGCAGGATCTGTGGGGGCGATGCGCGGCTATCCGGGCGGGCGCGGCTGCCGGCCGGGGCGGTGTGCCGTGTGCACAAGGGCATGAGCGGCATGTGGCTGACGTTGCTGCCGTTCATCGTGGGCAGCGCGGTCGCGCCCGTCCAGACGTTGATCACGCTCGTGCTGCTGCAACGCCCGCGCGGCGCGGCGCTGGTCGCATCGGCGTTCGTGGCCGGCCTGTGCGCGCTGCGCGCGGTCCAGGGACTGCTGCTCGCGCTCGTGCTGCCCGGTGAAGCG
>JBKPQY010000076.1:0-8137 GCA_046734315.1 Actinomycetota bacterium
GGCGGCCGGGACCAGCAAGCCCGTGATCTACCGCTACTTCGCCGACAAGGCCGACCTGTACCGGGCGATCGTCGCGCAAGCGGCGGGCTCCCTGCTCGGCCGTATCGTCGCCGCGATGGACGGGGTGACCGAGCCGCGTGCGGAGATCGCCGCCGGCGTCGACGCGTTCCTCTCCGTGCTCGAGGAGGACCCGGAACTGTACCGCTTCGCGATCAGCCACCGGAGCGACGCTGTTGACGACGTGGTGAGGGACTACACCGCCGGCATCGGCGAGATCATCACGCAACGGCTGCGCGAGCACCTCACGAAGCAGGGCCGCGACCCTGCGGCGGCGGCTCCCTGGGGCATCGCGATGCTCGGCTTCATCCGCGCGGCCGGTGACTGGTGGGTCGACCACCGCGACGCAATGACCAGGGACGATCTCGCGGAGTACCTGACGGCGTTGCTGTGGGGCGGCGCGGCCGGGGTCTACACCCTCGGCGGCACCGCCGAGACCCGGGTGCCCGCGCACCTGTTCCCCGAACGCGAACCCTAGGGTCGGTGCATGAGCGATGACGTGTGGACCGCAGTCGACCAGTACTTCGAGGGCGCGCTGACACCGGCCGACCCGGCTCTTTCCGCCGCGCTGAAGACGAGCGAGGCCGGGGGATTGCCGGCGATCCAGGTCTCCGCCACGCAGGGCAAGCAGCTGCACCTGCTCGCCAGGTCGATCCGCGCCCGGCGCATCCTCGAAATCGGGACGCTCGGCGGGTACAGCACGATATGGCTGGCCCGGGCGCTGCCGCAGGACGGCGAGCTGATCACCCTGGAGGTGGACCCGCACCACGCCGAGGTCGCCCGCGGCAACATCGGCAATGCGGGGCTCGCCAACCGTGTCGAGGTCCGGGTCGGGCCGGCGCTAGAGACGCTGCCCGAACTCGCCGGCCCGTTCGACCTGATCTTCATCGACGCCGACAAGCCCAACAACGCCGGCTATTTCGCGCACGCGCTGCGCCTGTCCCGTCCGGGCGCGGTGATCGTTGTCGACAACGTCGTGCGGAACGGCGCAGTCGTCGACGCAGCGAACGGCGACGCCGCCGTACAGGGCACCCGCCGCCTGGTCGAGGTGGTGGCCGCCGAGTCGCGGGTGTCGGCCACGGCGATCCAGACGGTCGGCACCAAGGGCTACGACGGCTACCTGCTCGCTGTCGTCGGCGACTGACCTACTGGCGCGCTGTGGCGGTCAGCGACGCCGACGCGATGGCGTCCTGACCGATGACGAAGCCCACGACGGCGTCAGGCGTGTCGGCCGGAAGTTCCAGGCTCGGCACGTTCAGAGCGACCACCGTGACGTGATAGTGGTGGGTAAGGTCGCCCGGAGGGGGGCACGGGCCGGTGTATCCGAAGCCGCCGCCGTCGTTGCGTCCGTTCACCGCGCCGGCCGGCAGGGTGGCACCGGTGGGTAGTGACGTCGTGCTGGCCGGGATGTCCCAGGCTTGCCAGTGCCAGAAGCCGCTGCCGGTCGGCGCGTCCGGGTCGAAGATCGTGACGGCATAACTCTGCGTCGCCGCCGGAGCACCGGACCAGGACAGCTCCGGGGAGATCCCCGTGTCGGTGCATCCCCAGAACTGCATCGGGATCGGCCTTCCCTGCTGGATGTCTGTGCTGCTGAGCGAGAAGTGTCCGATGCCGCTGGGCAATCCCTCGCGGACATTGTGATAGCCGAAGTGCAGCGTGGCGGCGCTCGCGGCGATGGCCGTGCCCGCGAGTGCGACCACGGCGACGGAGACGGCGATGAGGCGGCGGCGCATGGGTACCTCCTGTGAGAGTGGACGGGGGTAACTCTCCTGCGGCACGGGCTGCCACGCCAGTGGGTTCACCGGCCTTACATACGTCGCGTATGTTTCCTTGACTGTCGGGGTGATGTATCGTGCTGATACATCACGTCGATAGGGACAGGCCGTGCTGGAGATCGCAATTCTCGGGCTGTTGAACGAGAGCCCGATGCATGGCTACGAGCTGCGCAAGCGGCTCGCGGTGCTGCTCGGCGCGTTCCGGGCGTTCTCCTACGGCTCGCTCTATCCGACGCTGCGGCGGCTGTCAGAGGCCGGCTGGATCACCGAGGAGCACGACGAGACCGCGCCGGCCACGCGGTCGCGCCGGGCACGTCGGGTCTATCGGCTCACGGCCGACGGGAAGGAGCACCTCGCCGAGCTGCTCGCCGACGTAGGACCGGAGGCGTTCGACGACGAGGGCTTCGGAGCGCGGCTGGCGTTCTTCGCGCAGACGCGGTCGGATGTCCGGCTGCGGATCCTCGAAGGGCGGCGGCGCCGCCTCGAAGAACGCCGGGAGGGGATGCGGGCCGCGTTAGCTCGCACTCGCGAGCGGCTCGACCGCTACACGCTCCAGTTACAGGAGCACGGCTTGGAGTCCGCCGACAGGGAGGTCCGCTGGCTGACCGAGCTGATCGAGAACGAGAAGTCACCTAACAATGAGGAGGTACCCGATGGGCACGGGCACAATTCGAGTCGGCATCGTAGGCGTCGGTAACTGCGCCGCATCACTGGTGCAGGGCGTCCACTACTACCGCGACGCCGACCTTGCCCAGAAGGTGCCGGGGCTGATGCACGTCCAGTTCGGGCCGTACCACGTACGCGACATCGAGTTCGTCGCCGCGTTCGACGTGGACGCGAAGAAGGTGGGGCGCGACCTGTCCGAGGCCATCTCGGCCAGTGAGAACAACACGATCAAGATCTGCGACGTGCCACCGTCCGGCATCTCTGTGCAACGCGGCCACACCCTCGACGGGCTCGGCAAGTATTACCGGGAGACCATCGAGGAGTCGGACGAGGAGCCGGTCGATGTCGTGGCGGTGCTGCGCAAGGCCGAGGTCGACGTGCTGATCTGCTACCTGCCGGTCGGCTCCGAGGCCGCAGCCAAGTTCTACGCCCAGTGCGCCATCGACGCGGGCGTCGCGTTCGTCAACGCGCTGCCGGTGTTCATCGCCGGTACCCCGGAATGGGCCAAGAAGTTCGAGGACGCAGGCGTGCCGATCATTGGCGACGACATCAAGTCGCAGGTCGGCGCGACCATCACGCACCGGGTGCTCGCCAAGCTGTTCGAGGACCGCGGTGTCGAGTTGCAGCGCACCATGCAGCTCAACGTCGGCGGCAACATGGACTTCAAGAACATGCTCGAGCGCGAGCGCCTGGAGTCCAAGAAGATCAGCAAGACGCAGTCCGTCACCTCGCAGATCCCCGACCGCGACCTCGGCAAGCGCAACATCCACATCGGCCCGTCCGACTACGTCCCCTGGCTCGACGATCGCAAGTGGGCCTACGTCCGACTGGAGGGCAAGGCGTTCGGCGACGTGCCGCTGAACCTGGAGTACAAGCTCGAGGTCTGGGACTCACCGAACTCGGCCGGCATCATCATCGACGCCCTGCGCGCCGCGAAGATCGCCCGCGATCGCGGCATCGGCGGGCCGGTGCTCTCGCCGTCGAGCTACTTCATGAAGTCGCCGCCGGTGCAGTACTCCGACGACGCGGCGCGCGAACTCGTCGAGAGATTCATCCGCGGCGAAGTAGAGAGGTAAATGCGGGCCGCGTCGCGGCGGCGAGCGCCCGGCGAATCAGTTGAGCGCGAGCTCCGGGGGGTAGGTCGACAGCAGCCGTAGCGGGGCGGGCTGGCGGCGCAGTACCCGCCGCCACAGCGACGCAGGCTCGGCGGTGAACGCGTCGTCGAGGTCGCCGTCCACGACGTACCACGAGCCGGTCGCCATCTCGTCGCCGAGCTGACCTGGTGCCCACCCGGAATGCCCGGCAAAGACGCGCATTCGGCTCGTCGCTTCCCGGATGGCCTCCACGTCGCCGTCCAGATCGACGGTGGCCAGTTCGTCCACGACCGGGCGCACGCCCGGACCGTTGTCGGCGTCGCGGCGCTTGACCTCGGCCAGGCACAAGGCCCCGTCGGGCATGACCGGCCCGCCGCCGAACACGACGTCCGGGTCGCATACCGCGTCGTGCCAGTCCGGCAGCACCTGCCCCACCGGCGTATGGCTCGGCCGGTTCAGCACGACGCCGACCGTGCCGCCGCCGTCGTGTTCGAGCAGGTAGACGACCGTGCGCGCGAACGTCGACTCGCGTAGCGCCGGGCTGGCGACGAGCAGCCTGCCGGACGCGGGGACGCGTCCGGTCCACGCGCACGGGGTCGACTGCTCCGCCGGCACAGTTTCCTCCGCTCTTCGCGCAAGCGGTCAGCGCAGCGCTTCCCGACCTAGCGCTACTCGCTCGTGCTCATCTTGCCTAATACACGGCTAGCTCGCGCGGCTACCGTCAGAGGGTGCAACCCAGAGGCCACGTGCGGGCAGCGCTGCGCCGCCACGACTTCCGGCGGCTGTTCGCCGTGCGGCTGCTGGGGCAATTCGGCGACGGCGTATTCCAGGCCTCACTGGCCGGCGCGGTGCTGTTCAACCCCGAGCGGCAGGCCCATGCTGCCGACGTCGCGGCCGGCTTCGCCGTGGTGCTGCTGCCGTACTCGTTCGTGGGGCCGTTCGCCGGCGTGCTGCTTGACCGGTGGTGGCGGCAGCGGGTGCTCGTCATCTCCAACGCGCTGCGCGCGCTGGCCGTCGTCGGGCTCGGCGCAGAGATCGCAGCGGGGCTGCACGGCGAGCCCTTCTACCTCAGCGCCCTGGTGGTGTTCTCGATCAACCGGTTCTTCCTGTCGGGGCTGTCCGCGGGTCTCCCACACGTCGTCGATCCACGCGACCTTGTCACGGCCAATGCGTTGTCGACGACGAGCGGGGCCATCGCCACCACCCTCGGCGGTACGGTCGCCATCGTCGTGCGTGGCCTGATCGGTAGCCACAACATCCAGTACGCCGCAATCGCCGTGGCCGCGGCCGTGCCCTATCTCGCGTCGTCGTTCACGGCCCGGGGCTTCGGCCGTGAGGTGCTGGGCCCGGACGCCGTCGAGCGCGGCAACCGCGAGACGTTCCGGGACGTGGCGCGTGGGCTGGTCGCCGGCGCCCGGCACGTGGCGGCCCGCAAGTCCGTGCTGTACGCGCTGATCATGATCGGCTTCCACCGCTTCTGCTACGGCGTCAGCACCGTGAGCGCGTTGCTGCTGTACCGGAACTACTTCCACGACGAAGGCTTCTTTCGTGCGGGTTTGGCCGGTGTCGGGCAGATCATCGCCACGGTTGCCATCGGGTCCGGCGTCGCCGCACTGGTCACGCCGGCCGCGACGCGCCGGCTCGGCTTCGTACGTTGGCCGGCGCTGCTGCTCGGCATCGCCGCCGCCGGCGAGATCGGGCTCGGCCTGCCCTACACGATGCAGTTGCTGCTTATCGCCGGGTTCGTGCTGGGCTTTGCCGCGCAAGGGATCAAGATCTGCGTCGACACCCTGGTGCAGCAGGTCATCGAGGACGACTTCCGGGGCCGTGTTTTCTCGCTCTACGACACGC
The DNA here is from genome assembly GCA_046734315.1 of Actinomycetota bacterium. GTDB lineage: Bacteria > Actinomycetota > Actinomycetes > Mycobacteriales > Jatrophihabitantaceae > DASXRA01. The sequence continues at coordinate 5,444 of JBKPQY010000076.1, forward strand.
TGTTCAACATCATGTTCGTCTTGGCCGCAGTGGTCACCGCGGTGCTGCTGCCCGACACCGGGTACTCGCCGGCTTCGGTCATCGCGCTCGGCGTCATCTACGCGCTGACGGGCTTCGTGTACCTGCGCGCCGGGAGCCGGCTACCGTCCACCGAGTTCACGCCGGAGCCAGTCGCTACGGCCGCTCGCCCGCCCACCACTTCTTGAGCTCGTCCACGGCGCGGTCGTGGCCGAGCGGACCGTGCTCCATGCGCAGCGCGAGCAGGTGCCGGTACGCGCGGCCCACCGCGGGCCCGGGTGTGATGCCGAGGATCGCCATGATCTCGTTGCCGTCGAGATCCGGCCGGATGGCGTCGAGCTCCTCCTGCTTCCTCAGCAGCGCGATGCGCTCCTCGAGTGCGTCATACGCCGCTGCGAGGGCCGCCGCCTTGCGCACGTTGCGGGTCGTGACGTCGGAGCGGACGAGCTTGTGCAGCCTGGGCAGAAGCGGCCCGGCGTCCACGACGTAGCGGCGCACCGCCGAGTCGGTCCACTCACCGCGCCCGTACCCGTAGAAGCGCAGGTGCAGGAACACCAGCTGGGCGACGTCGTCGACGATCTCCTTGGCATACCGCAGCTCACGCAGCCGCGCCCGCGCCAAACGTGCGCCGGCCACCTCGTGGTGATGGAACGTCACCCGTCCGTCGGGCTCGAAGTGGCGGGTCGCCGGCTTGCCGGCGTCATGCAACACCGCCGCCCACCGCAACACCAAATCAGGAGCGACTCCGCTGCGTTGTTCTAAGTCGATCGCCTGGTCGAGCACTTGAAGGGTGTGCGCGTAGACGTCCTTGTGCTGGCCGTGCTCGTCGTCGGCCATGCGCAGCGCGGGCAGTTCGGGCAGGACGTAGTCGGCGAGCCCGGTGTCGACCAGCAACTCCAGGCCGCGCCGCGGTGCAGCCCCGAGCAGCAGCCTGGTGAGCTCGACCTGGACGCGCTCGACACTTATCCGGACGATCTCGCCGGCCATCGCCGTCATCGCCGCCCGCACCTCGGGTGCGACGCCTACTCCCAGCGTCGACACGAATCGGGCCGCGCGCAGCATGCGCAGCGGGTCGTCCGCGAACGACTCTTCGGGCGTGCCCGGAGTGCGCAGCACGCCACGGGCGAGGTCGGCCAGCCCGCCGAACGGGTCGGTGAACACCCGGCCCGGCACGGACAGCGCCATCGCGTTCATGGTGAAGTCGCGCCGGCGGAGGTCGTCGACGAGCGAGTCGCCGTAGGCGACCTCGGGATTGCGGGTGATCCGGTCGTAGCGGTCGGCCCGGAATGTGGTGATCTCGCACTGCCGCGACCCGAGCTGGACGCCCACCGTCCCGAACTCCACGCCGGTCGTCCAGGTCGGGCCGAGCGGCGCCACGATCGCGAGCACCTCGTTCGGGCGGGCGTCGGTGGTGAAGTCGAGGTCGGTGTCGCTGCGTCCCATGAGCGCATCGCGCACCGTCCCGCCGACGAGATGCAGCTCATGCCCAGCCTCGGCGAACGCGGCGCCGAGACGCCGCGCTTCCTCCGGCAAGGTGATCAGGTCAGCCGGTCCACGCGCGCTCATCGCGGCCACCGTACCGGCCGGTCGCTACCATCGGCGCATGTCCCGGGGCTCCAACTCGCCGTCGCCCCGGCGCTCCGGCGGCAATCGGTCACGGCGTGGACGGGCGAGACTCAAGCGGGTGGACGAGACGAGCGCGGGCGGCCTGGTCGTGGACCTGGCGGGCGACGTTCCGCGGGGCGCGTTGATCGGGCGCCTCGACCGGCGGGGCCGGCTGCTGTGGTCTCTTCCGAAGGGGCACGTCGAGCCGGGCGAGACGGCCGAGCAGGCCGCCATTCGGGAGATCGAGGAGGAGACGGGCATCAGCGGCGAGATCCTCGCCAGCCTGGGCACGATCGACTTCTGGTTCATCGCCGAGGGCCGCCGGGTGCACAAGACGGTGCATCACTTCCTGTTACGCGCGGTCGGCGGGGAGCTCTCCGACGAGGACTACGAGGTTGCCGAGGTGGCGTGGGTGCCACTAACGCAGATCACCGAGCAGCTCGCCTATCCCGACGAGCGCGGCCTGGTGGACGCGGCCGGCCGGCTGCTCGCGGAGAGCGCGTGAGGCCAGGGCGCTTCGATCGGGTCCTGCTCGTCGCGAGCGGCGGCGACAACGCGGCACGGCGCCGATCCGACCGACGTGCAGCCAGGCGTGGACGTGCTCGACGGGCGCTCGGCACCGTCACCGCCGGCGCCGGCGTCCTGGTCGCCCTTCTCGTCGTGGCGCCGCCGGCGAACGCGCAGCCGTCTCTGAACGACCAGAGCGTCACGGTCGCCGTCACCGACGTGTCACCGACCACGCCGGCCTACACCGACAAGCCCCGACCGCTGACGATCACGCTGTCGCTGACCAACACCACCGACCAGCCGCTCTACAACATCAACATCGACGTCGACCGGGACGCGCCGGTGACGCAGCAGGCACGGCTCGAGCAGCTCATCGCCGAACCGGTGCAGACTCCGGACAACAACGCGCTGTCGCCGTTGCCCACGATCGCCACACAGACGCTGGCCCCACACGAGACGCGCATTCTTAGCTACAAGACCACGACCAGCCTGCACAACGACGGAAACGGCATCTGCCTGTGCTTCCAGACGGGTGGCGGCATCTACCCGATCAACTTCACTGTG
>JBKPQY010000077.1:0-12025 GCA_046734315.1 Actinomycetota bacterium
CGCTCGCGGTTCCACACCGTCACCTGCTGTCCGCTGTCGATGAGGCGCAGCGCCATGGCCGAGCCCATGCGCCCCGCGCCAAGAATGGCGACCTTCATGTTGATCTCCTCTCGTCGCACAGCTTGGTCAGGAAGTCGCTTGGAAGAGATTCCCGATGGCGAGGCCGACCGCTGCCGCGAAGCCGGCGCCGAGCAGCACGGAACGCGATCCGCTGCTGGCGATCACACCGAGGACGATGCCGAGGATGTTCACCAAGTCGTCCTGGCCGCCGAGAATGACGTCCCGCAGCCAGTCGGCCTTCATCTTTCGCTCGGTCGGCTGCGCTGCCTCGAGACGGGGCGCATCCGTAGCGATGCTGGTCATCGCGTGCCTCCTTGTCCTGCTGCGGGCGCTGGCTTACCGGCCTTCCGCCAGCCCCAGGGGCGGCGAGTGGTTTGCCACGCCGCCGCCGTGATGACGGCGAGCAGGGTTGTGCCGACCGCGAGTGCGGCGGTCGGGCCGTCGTGCAGGACGAGTTCCGCGCCGGCCACGGCGCCGCCGAGCATCGTGGCGACGGCGAGCACCCGGCGTGCGAACGCCGTGCTGCGAACGCCTCCGCGGATGTCAGCGGCGATCCCGGTCGGCGTCATCGTCAACACGGTCGTGGTCAGGTCAGGAACGGCCAGGCGCCGGACCACCGCGTTCTGTATCCCGGTGGCCAGCGCGAGCAGAATTACCGCGGCGTCGCGGCTGCCCGCGGGCACCGGCTGCGCCGACAGCCCGACCACGACGGTGGCGACGCCGAACAGCACCAGCTCGGCAGTCGTCGCGCCGGCAAGAAGGCGCGCCCGGTCGGAACCGAACCATTCGATCACCGCCCACCCGCACCCGCGCCGACCAGAAATCCCACGAGCCCGAGCAACGACGCGGCGAGCGAGAAGCTGGCGACACCGGCAATGGCGAAACCGACGAAGACCACGTTTCCCGTCATGTTCGCGACGAACACCCGGCCCAGCGCGATGATGCTGACCGCGTCGACGACGCCGGTGAGAACTGTGAGGCCGAGCAGCAGCAGCGGCAAGGGCCCATGTGCCGCATCAGCGACGAGGAATCGTCCTGGTAGCCGTATCGCCATCGTCATGGTGGCCTCCTGTATCAGGTTCAACCGTGCTGCGGCAGCAAATCTATTCAGTTCGCTGACAGAAGAGTTGCGAAGCCGCGACGCCGAGGACGTGATGGCGGTCGCATTCCGGTCGGCAACTCTCGACGTGCCGGCCGGTGGGACCGCGTCGGCTCCGGCGCACGTGGAGGCACCGCTACCCGAACCGGGTGAGGAGACCAGCCGTCAACTGAAGGTGTCGCGTTCGACGGCACGCGCATGGCGCACGCCGTCGTCACTTTCACACAGCGCACTTCGATACCTCGCGAGGAGCCGCCAATTGCGCTGCGCCTGAATCCGAGCGTGATCCAGGCGACCGACGCCCGAGTCGGCCAGCTACGACTCGAGATCGACAACGCCTTCGGCAGTCAGGCTGTACGGATCCTGCTCAGCGCTTACGACGCAGAAGGAGCAGTGCGTTTCACTTTCACTCCACAGGTAGCCGACATCGCAGCCGGGAGGACCGCATCTGTTCTCACCGGTCTCGAAGCGCCGATGCCGGAACCCGGCGGCGAGGCGCTCCGCCAGTTCACCCTGGTGGCCCGGTACGGCACGCGTACGGCCGAGGCGAGCGGCACGTTCCGCCAGCGGACATCGCCACCGTCGCTCAACGCGATCAAGCTACGGGTCGAACCGCCCATCGTTCGCGTGCGCGACACGGACCACGGTCGAGCGCGGGTCGTCGCCGACAACCGACTCGGTACCAGGCCGGCCCGAATGTGGTTGGCGGGCCGTGATCACGAGGGCACGGCAAGCATCACCTTCTCCGCACCGTACGTCGACGTATACCCAGGCCAGCAGGCAAGCGCCGATGTCGCTATCCGGCTGCGGCGTCGGCCCGCGGGAACCGAGAGGACGCGCGGCTTCACGATCAGCGGGTCGGAGGCCAGTACGAAGTCGTGGCAGAAGGCACGTTCTCCCAGGCATCGTCAGATCGCAGGCCGCTGCGGCGCACGCCGTTCACTCTTGTCGGCGCCCTGCTCATGGCCGTCGGGCACTTCTGCCGTGGACACGGAACCCCACACGTTCCGGCATCGACTGGAGCGCCGGGCCCATTGCGGACCTGTTCCACGGAAGGGAACCGACACTCGACCACAGAGTCGCCAAGCTCGCCTGCGCCGGGGCGGTCATCATCATTCTTGCGGTGCTCGCAGCCTGGGGCCGCCTCGGACCCAAGGGACGGATGACCCGGCTGGCCGCTCTGCTCGGCTTGTTGCTGATGCTCGCGTTTCTCATTCTCGTCGGCGTGAAGAGCGACAGCAGCGCACCCGCGATTGGCGCAGTCATGATCATCGCTGGTTGCGCGAGCGCCTACATCGGCGGCCAACTCGCTAAGCGCTGACCGGACCGTCGCGCGTCAACGTCCTTGCCGGTCCTGGGAACCGATGCGCGGCCTGGTAACAGCCGCGACCGGCTCACGCAGCAACCGCGCGATCGCGTCGACTGCGTGCTCCAGTTCGCCGAAGCTGGTGCTGAGTGGCGAGAGCCCGATCCGGATCCCGTTGGGCGGTCGGAAATCGGGGATCACGCCCTGATGCCACAGCGCCGTAGTCACCTCGGCGAAACGCGGGTGGTCGATGGTGACGTGCGAGCCGCGTTCAGCCGGATCCCGAGGGCTGGCCAGCACGGTGCCGAGCGAGGCGAGCCGGTCGTCGCACAGAGCGACGGCATGCTCGGTCAGTGCGATCGACTTCGCCCGGACGGCCGCCAGGCCCGCCTCGGCGATCACATCAAGCATGTCCTTCAACGGCTGCATCGCGAGAACCGGCGGCGTGCCGCTGATGAACCGGCGCACGCCCGGAGCGGGGCGGTAGCGCTCGGCCATGGCGAAGGGCTCGTCGGCGCCCATCCAGCCCCAGATCGGTTGCTGGATGCGGTCCTGCAGGCCGGTCGCGATGTAGCCGAACGCGGGAGCACCAGGCCCGCCGTTGAGGTACTTGTAGGTGCAGCCGACCGCGAGGTCGACCTCGGCGGCGTCGACGTCGATCGGGAGGACGCCGACGGAGTGGCACAGGTCCCACAGGACCAAACCACCCTCGTTGTGGACGATGCCGGTGATCGCCGGCAGGTCGGCGAGGAACCCCGAGCGGTAGGCCACGTGGCTGAGCAACACGACGGCAGTGCGACGAGTGACCGCTGCCGCAACGTCGGTCGGTCGCACTCCCCCGGCGTGCGGCACGTCGAGCCAGCGGATCGTGAGTCCGCGTTCGGCCGCGATGCCCTCAACCACGAACCGGTCCGTGGGGAAGTTGCCGCGGTCGACCAGGATCTCGTCGCGGCCCCGCTGCGCGTCCACTGCCGCCCGCAGCAGTTTGTAGAGCAGTACCGACGTCGAGTCGGCCACGATCGTCTGCCCCGGCGCAGCACCGAGCGTCACCGCGGCCAGCCGGTCGCCGAGGCTGGTGGGCTCGACCATCCAACCCTCGTCCCAACTCCGGATGAGCCGCCTGCCCCACGCCCGATCGACGAACTCGGCGAGCCGCGCTGCAGTGACCTGCAATGGCCGACCCAGTGAATTGCCGTCCAGATAGGCGGTGACCGTCGAGTCGTCGAGACCGACAAAACGAGACCGGTAGCCGGCGAGGGCATCGGCGGTGTCCAGCTCCGCACTTGTCGGCCTCACGTACCGACCTCGGTTCGGACAGCGAACAGCTCGGGAAAGAAGACGAAATCCAGCGCCCGACGCAGGAACGGGACCCCCGAGGATCCACCGGTACCCGTCTTGAAACCGATCGTGCGCTGCACGGTCCGCAGGTGCCGGAACCGCCAGGCCTGGAAGTTGTCCTCGACGTCCACCAGCGACTCGCAGGCCTCGTACACCCCCCATGGCGAGGACGTTGATTCGTAGATCTCGCGAAACACCGGAATGAGCTCCGGCCGGAACGTCCACGGCTGTCGATAGTCGCGGCGCAGCGCGTCGTCCGGTATCGCCAGTCCTAGCCGCGCCAGGTGGGCGAGGAAGGCATCGTAAAGCGTCGGCTGCGCGAGAAGCTCCTCGAGAACGGCGCGCACGGCGGGCTCGCTGTCGAACACCTTCAGCATCGCGGCGTTCTTGTTGCCGAGGATGAACTCCACCGCCCGGTACTGGTACGACTGAATGCCCGACGCATTGCCGAGCACACCGCGGAACTCGGCGTACTCCCGCGGCGTCAGCGTGGCCAGCACCGACCATTGCTCGGTGAGCGTCCGCTGGACATGCTTCACGCGGGACAGGCACTTCAACGCCGGACCCATCGCGTCATCGTCGAGATAGCTGCGCGCGGCCTTCAGCTCGTGCAGCATCAGCATCAGCCACAGCTCACTGGTCTGGTGCTGCACGATGAACAGCAGCTCGTCGTGGTGCTCCGGCCGGCTCCGTGGATGCTGCGCGGACAACAGGCGCGACAGGTCAAGGTAGTCCGCGTAACTCATCGTCGAACCGAAGTCCGTCCGAACAGTATCCTCCAGCTCGCGAACCACGCCCCCTTCAGCCGGTCGGGTGGGCTCTGTGGTCATCGCCGTACCCTAACGAGACTCTGACGCCCGTCGTGAGCATCGCAGACAACGCTAGCGGGCCGCAGATCAAAAAGACCAAGGGCATGAACTCGCCGCGAACTCGCCGGAGGCAGGGTGGATCGAAGCATCCTCAGCCGCCCAGGCCCCGAGCCGGACCAGAATCTGCGGTACGGGGACGGCGCCGACCACGCAGTTGACGCGTGGCTGCCTTCTACCGGCGATCGACCGCTCGTCGTCGTCCTTCACGGCGGTTTCTGGCGAGCCGAGTACGACCGCACCCACACCCGCCTCATGTGCGCCGCGCTGCGCAATGCCGGCTGGCCAGTGGCAGCGATCGAGTACAGCCGGGTCGCCGGGCGCCCGGACGCCTGCGTCAACGACGTCCGAGAGGCCCTCGCGCGGGTCCCCGGGCAGATGCCTGGCACCGGGATCGTCGTGCTCGGCCACTCCGCCGGAGGGCACCTCGCCTTGTGGCTGGCGTCGACGTGCCCGCCTACCGACCTGGTCGGGTCCGTCGCGCTGGCACCGGTCGCCGACATGGTGGCGGCCCACTCGGCCGGCCTGGGCAACGGCGCGGTCGCGGAGTTCCTCGGCGGCCCGCCCGACCTCCGGCCCGACCTGGATCCGATGCTGTTGGGGCGGCCGGCAGGCGCCGTGACGCTGATCCACGGAACTGACGACACCGCCGTGCCGCCGGCAGTGAGCCGCGCATACGCGCACACTCACCCGGAGGTGCGGCTGGTTGAGTTGACCGGAACGGCGCATTACGAGCTGATCGATCCGGCGAGCCATGCCTGGCCCACCGTGCAGTCCGAGTTGGAGGGGCTCAGCGCGTGCCTCGGCGATCCGTAGCTTGCACGAGGGCCGGATCATGCTCTGCCGGCTCGCTGGCAAGGGTCGGCCTAGGCGTCCCGATATCGGTCGCGGACCTCAGGGAGTTGCGGGAAACCGGCTGCCTTGTAGGTGGCGACGCCGCCGATATTGACGCTCGGGGTGCAGACGATCGCGCTCGACGAGCCCAGGTCCTGGAGTGCGGCCGCTGCCGCGACGGTGATCGCCTTGCCGTAGCCGTGACCGCGATGGTCCCGATGCACGCCCATCGGCTCGAGCAACCCGGGCTTCCCCCGACCGGCCGACCACACCGTCACCGCAGCCACCGCGTTGCACTGGTCGTCGTAGGCGACCAGTGCATAAGCAATCCGGTGATGGGTACTTATTTGCCATTGCGCAGCGCGCGAACCGAACCCCGTCCGTATGGCTTGTATCCGATCCTGTCGTGCCAAACAAAAGGGTGCACTGGGTAGCGCATATCTTGATTGGCAATAGCAGTCCGCCAATGACGGTACTTGCGGTACTCGCGGGTGGTTGTCCGCCGGACGTGGTGTGTGGGCCGTCGGTATTTGCGGTGGCGCAAGTCCTTCGGGCCAGCGGGCCAGGCGGTGCTGACTACTCGACCGAGCCGGTCACTGCGCAATAGCGCGGATGGCCGTTCGCCGCGACAGGCTCGTTCCCCCAACCATCGCCAGGCCACCGTCGTGAGCACGACTGCCGGGCCGCGCAGGCACGGGGCACCCGGATCGCACGCTTTCTCGATCGTGACGACTTCTACCCTCTGCATGGGTGGACCGGCGACAGGAGGGAACGACAGTGATTCCGCAGCGGATCCGGGCAGTGTTCGAGCAAGTCGATGAACGATTCCGCGGCGTGGCCGGCGACGAGTACGTCGCGGTGCACTATGACGAGGGGCGGTGGCTGGAAGGACCCGCGTACTCGCCCGCGTGGCGCAGCCTGCTGTTCAGCGACATCCCCAACGATCGCGTGCTGCGCTTCGACGAGACCACCGGCGCGGTTGGTGTGTGGCGGCAGCCGGCCGGCTACGCCAACGGCCGCACGATCGACCGGCAGGGCCGGGTGATCTCGTGCGAGCAGGGAACCCGGGCGGTCACCCGGACCGAGTTCGACGGCACGGTAACCGTCCTGGCCGACCGGTGGGACGGCCGGCGGTTCAACAGCCCCAACGACGTCGTCGTGCGGGCCGACGGCACGGTGTGGTTCACCGACCCGAGCTACGGCATCGACAGCGACTACGAAGGTGTTCGTGCGCCCAGTGAGACCGACGGCTGCCACGTCTACCGCCTCGACCCGGACGGGACAGTCGTACGGGTCGCCGACGACTTCGAGCGTCCGAACGGGCTGGCATTCTCCGCCGACGAGCGCCAGCTCTATATCGTCGACACGCGCCGCAAGCACCTGCGCCGCTTCGACGTCGAGGCAAACCAGCTCAGTGGCGGCGAGGTACTAGCCGAGTGCGAGGCCGGCAGCTTCGACGGCATCCGGATCGACCACCAGAACCGGATCTGGGCCGCTACGCACGACGGCCTGCACTGCCTCGACCCGGCCGACGGTGCCTTGCTCGGCAAGCTACGACTACCCGAGATCTGCGCCAACCTCACCTTCGGTGGGCCAAAGGGCAACATCCTCTATGTCACCGCCAGCAACACGCTGTTCTCGATCATGACCAACTGCACGGGCGCCAGCTACCCGACCGCATGACCCGCCCGCCGCAGCAGCAGCGGGGGGGTGCTATGGCAGCGGGCGCCGATGACGGTGCGCGCCGTCCTTCAGTCTGACCAGCGAGCTCCGACAAGTGATCGCTCATGCCGAGCGCTGCCGGACGAGCACACGCTGCAGGCGACTGTTGTGGCGCTGGGGGAGCACGGGTTTAGTGTTGAGGTCGTCGATGACCTCGACGCGGCGCGCAAGGCTGCTGTGGCCCGCATTCCGGAGGGCTTGTCGGTGATGACCAATGCCTCGGTGACACTGGCGGAGACCGGGATCGCGGACGCGATCAACGACGGCGGGCTCTACGACTCGTCGACCCGGCTGATCTCCCATGCCTGGGGAGCCGCCAACGTCATCGTCGTCGTCGGCGCGCAGCAGCTCGTCCTGCTTCGAGCCGCCGCGCTAGCCCGATCGCCCACGGGCACCAGGAGGTGGCTCATGGCCCGCAGCGCGATGCCGGAGGACGGCCCGTCGGCCCTTGCGCCGCTGGACGAGAAAGCCGACCACGAATGAGCGAGCCGGCGGTTGCCTCATCGGAGCTGGCCCGGCCGTCCGGGGTGGCTGCGGGGCCGGCCCTGCGCTGGTGGATTCTCGGCGTGGTCGGGCTGGCGCAGTTGATGGTGGTCCTGGATGCCACGATCGTGAACATCGCGCTGCCTTCGGCGCAGCGTGAGCTGGGGTTTTCCGACGCTGACCGGCAGTGGGTGGTGACGGCGTACTCGCTGGCCTTCGGCGGGCTGTTGCTGCTCGGCGGTCGGCTGTCGGATCTGGTCGGCCGGCGGCGGATGCTGATCATCGGCCTGGTCGGTTTCGCCGCAGCCTCGGCGCTGGGCGGCGCCGCGACCGGTTTCGCGCTGCTGGTGATCGGCCGCGGCGCGCAGGGGGCGTTCGGCGCAATGCTGGCCCCGGCCGCGCTGTCGACGCTGACCGTGACGTTCACCGACCCGGCCGAACGCGGCAAGGCGTTCGGCGTCTACGGCGCCATCGCCGGCGCGGGCGGGGCGGTGGGGCTGCTGCTGGGCGGGGTGCTGACCGAGTACCTGTCCTGGCGGTGGTGCCTGTACGTCAACGTCATCCTGGCGGTCGTCGCGGTCGCGGGCGCGGTGCGGCTGCTGGCCCCGCAGCCCCGTGATCCGGGCGTGCGCATCGACTGGCCGGGAACGGTCTTGGTGGTGGCCGGGCTGGTGGCGGTGGTCTATGGGCTGTCCGAGGCCGAGACCGCGGGCTGGGGCGCGCCGACGACCCTTGCGCTGCTGGCGGTCGGGGTGCTGCTGTTGGCCGTCTTCGTGCTGGTCGAGCGGCGCGTGGAGCATCCGCTGCTGCCGCTGCGGATTGTGCTGAACCGCTTCCGCGGCGGCGCGTACCTGGCCATCGGCCTGTCCGCCATAGGCGTGTTCGGGATCTTCCTGTTCCTGACCTACTACCTGCAGCTGACCCTGGCCTACTCCCCGGTCAAGGCGGGGCTGGCGTTCCTGCCGATGATCGCTGCGATCGTGGCGGCGTCCACCATCTCCAGCGGGGCGCTGATGCCGCGGACCGGACCCCGGCCCCTGATCACCGCCGGCATGCTCATCGCGGCCGGCGGCCTGAGCCTGCTGGCGGCGCAACTCGGCCTGCACACCAGCTACCTGGACTGGATCCTGCCCGCCCTGCTCCTGGTCGGAGCCGGCCTGGGCCTGGTGTTCGGCTGCGCGCTGAACGCCGCGACCTACGACACCGGCGCTGCGGACGCGGGCGTCGCCTCGGCCCTGGTCAACACCAACCAGCAGGTCGGCGGCTCGATCGGTACCGCGCTTCTGAACACCCTCGCCGCCAGCGCGCTGTCCAGCTACGTGCTGGCACACGGCCAAGGGCCCCTGGTCCTAGCCCAGGCGGCGGTGCACAGCTACGTCGTCGCGTTCTGGGTCTCGGCCGCGATCCTCGCTGGCTCCGCTGTCATCTGCGCGCTGGTGCTGCCCTCCGGCACGCTCGCGCCGACCGCTCGCCGCGTCAGCTCGGCTGCCGCGCGGGCACGGGAGGAGATGATCGCCGGTGACGCCCGAGCAGTCTTACAGGACTGAGCCGCCCACCCCTGCCTCGCCCAATCCAGCCCCGCTCGCGTCCAGCCGATCCGCCGACCTACCCGGGCCCGCCATACGGCTGATCACCGTCTCGGCGGCCTACGGCGCCGGCGGCAGCGTCGTCGCCCCAGCTCTCGCCGACCGGCTCGGCCTGCCCTTCCTGCAGCGGGTCACCACGTCCGAGGGCCATATCGCCGAGCCGGGGCCGTGCGACGAGCAGGTATCAGCGGAGGAGGCCAAGGCCACCCCGGTGCACCGGCTGCTCGCCCATTTCACCCAGGCGATGCCAGCCGGGCCCACCCAGTCGCCGCCATCCACCCATCACCAGGACGAGCATCTGCGCGGCCGCGGCGAGGCCGGGATCCACCGTCTCCTCGCCGTGGGCGGCGGCGTGATCCTGGGCCGGGCGGCGGCGGTCGTGCTCGGCAAGGACCACGGCTTTCACGTCCGCCTCGAAGGCCCGGCCGAACGTCGCCTCGTCCAAGGAGCCGCGATCGAAGGGATCAGCGAGGAACAGGCACGGGAGCGCCTGCGCGCAGCCGACAAGGCACGCACCGCCTACGTCCGGCGCCTTTACCGATGCGACCCGGCCGACGCGTCCCTGTATCACCTGGTGATCGACTCCACCGCGATACCCCTGGACGCGGTCATCGAGCTCATCATCGCCGCCGCACGCGCCCACGAGGCACGCGTCCCTGAGCGGACCGAAACCCGCTAGGGGCACGACAGTGACCGGCACGTCGCTGCGGGCGCAGCTAACTTGCGTCGGCTTCCTCGAGCGCGTCGAGGATGGCCGGACCGTTGTGTTCGGCCCAGTGGGCGAGGTCCTGAATAGGTTGGATGAGGGTGCGACCGAGATAAGTGAGGTTGTACTCGACGCGCGGCGGCACTTCGGAGTAGGCGTGCCGGCTGACCAGGCCGTGCCGGGTGAGCCGGCGCAGCGTTTGAGTGAGCACCTTACGGGAGATGCCGCCGATAAGATCGACTAGTTCGCCGTGTCGGCGCGGGCCTCGGCTTAGCGCATAGAGGACGACGACCGACCACTTGTCGGCGATGATCTCGACGGCCAGCCTGGCCGGGCAGTCGGCCAGGAAGATGTCGCCGGGCCGGTTGAAGTCACCCATGGTTCTTAAGGTACCGATCGGTTCCTATCGGCTTCCTAGCCTCGACAGCGTCGTCGAGTCTTGGAGGTTTAGATGCGAGTGATCACCCAGCGTGCGTTCGGCGGCCCGGACGTACTTGAGGTTGCCGAGGTTGAATCGCCGCGGCCGCTGCCCACCGAGGTGCTGGTCCAGGTAAAGGCGATCGGGCTGAATCCGATCGAGCCGGTTATTCGCGCGGGGCACTTCCCGTTGCTGGGCGAGCCGCCGTTCGTGCTCGGCTGGGACGTCAGCGGCGTCGTGGTGGAGGCCGAGCCGGAAACGTGGCGGTTCCGGCCCGGTGATGAGGTGTTCGGGATGCCGTTGTTTCCGCGAGCGGCGGGCGGATACGCGGAGTTCGTGGCCGCCCCGGCGCGGCAGCTGGCCAGCAAACCGCGCACGGTGGACCACGCGCACGCCGCCGCGCTGCCGCTGGTCGGGTTGAGCGCCTGGCAGGCCCTGGTCGACCTCGCCGACGTCAAAGCGGGCGATCGGGTGCTGATCCATGGTGGCGGTGGTGGTGTCGGGCACATCGCGGTGCAGTTGGCCAAGTGGCTCGGTGCGCACGTCGCCACGACCACGAGCGCGGCCAAGCGTGGGTTCGTCACCGAGCTCGGCGCCGATGACGTGATCGACTACCAGCGGGTCGACTTCACCGAGGCCACCGATGAGCTCGACGTCGTCCTGGACACGGTCGGCGGCGGTGAATATGGCGAGCGATCGCTTTCGGTGCTGCGTCCGGGCGGGCTGCTGGTCAGCGCGGTGGATCGCACCAATGCCGCGCTGGCGGCGAAGGCGGAGGCCGCTGGCAGACGCTTCGCTGGCATCGCGGTCGACCCGGACCACGCTGCACTGCAACGGTTGGCCGACCTGGTCGACGAAGGACACCTGCGGGTGCACCTGGCGGCTCGCTTCGCGCTGGAGAAGGCGGCGCAGGCTCATCGGCTGCTGGAGGACGGGCACACCACAGGCAAGATCGTCCTCACAGTCGACTAGCCGGGACGCGCCGGCGGGTGCCGGTGCGCCCACGAGTCGCGGGCACTGAGGGTTCGACGGCCCGTGACATACGTCAGCGCTGATCGCCCCGTGCCGGCACTGCCGGAACGGTCCGCCGGGAGCCTAGCGTCGTTGCCGTGGGTGTCATTGACGGCATCGTTCTCGCTGGGTGGATCGTTTTCTGGATCTACTGGCTCGCCGCATCTGTCGGCGTCAAAACGGCGGCACGCTCGCGACGTGCTGAGTTCGTCGGTTTCCGAGTCGCCTTCGTGCTCGGCGTTCTTCTCTTGTTGCGCGCTGGCGTGTTCGAGGCTCACGCGAACCCGGTGGCGAACCCGATGCTGCGGGGCATTGGTCTCGCGGTGTTCGTGGCGGGGTTGGCGTTGGCGCTGTGGGCACGGGTGTACCTAGGGCGGAATTGGGGAACGCCGATGTCGCAGAAGATCGAGCCGGAACTGGTGACCACTGGTCCGTATCGACGCGTGCGTCACCCGATCTACTCGGGGATCATCCTCGGCGTGATCGGAACCGCGATCGCGGTCAACCTGTACTGGCTAGTTGCCGTGGTGCTGGTCGGCGCCTACTTCATCTACAGCGCGATCGTCGAGGAGCGGAATTTGGCAGCGCTGTTCCCC
>JBKPQY010000078.1:0-6588 GCA_046734315.1 Actinomycetota bacterium
CGCTCCAGGTCGACCCGGCCGTTCCGCGCTCGGCCATACCTACGGGTACGGCGGCGCCCCACGCGCGGCGCGAGCAGAGCGAGCATCCGGCGGACCTCGTCGCGCTCGGCGGCGCTGAGCGCAGCGAGGTCGCGTCGGCGCAACACCTCCTGCCGGCTCGCCCGCCCGGCCAGCCGCGCGTCGCCACCTTCGCCACTGCCCTCGTCGTCGTCCACTTCGAGCGGGACGGCGCGCAGCTGCGTGACCACCCGCGGCGGGCGCACTATCGGCAGCCCGCCGAAGTACGCGGCAAACGCCGCGTCGTACCGGGCGAGGTCTGCCGGGTCGCCGCAGAGGGTGAGCCGGCCGGCCCAGTACGTCTCGACGGGCGAAGCCACGTCGAGGTGATCCAGGGCCGTGATCATGGCCTGGACGCGGTCGGGCGTGGCCGGCACGCCGGCGTGCCGCAGCGTGCGGGCAAAGCCCAGCACGATGCCGAGGGCCGCGGCGGTCATCCGGTCAGCTCGGCGAGCACCGTCGCCCGTGCGCGCACCGCGTCCTCGTGGTACTTCAACACCGCGCCGAGCGTCGCGGCAGCATTATCGGCATCCAGCGACCGGGCGCCGAGCAGGTGCAGCGCCAGCGCCCAGTCGAGTGACTCGGCCACCCCCGGCGGTTTGAGCAGGTCCGCCTCGCGCAGCCGGGCGGTGACCCGGGCGACGTCGCGGGCCAGCCGTTCGGCGACCTCCGGCAGCCGCCGCTGCAGGATCGCCACCTCGCGCTCGTAGGACGGGTGCGGCAACCAGTGGTAGAGGCAGCGCCGCTTCAACGCGTCGTGCACCTCGCGGGTTCGGTTGGACGTCAGCACGACCAGCGGCGGGGTCTCCGCGCGAATCGTGCCGATCTCCGGAATCGTCACCGCGTTCTCGGCCAGCACCTCCAGCAGGAAAGCCTCGAACTCGTCGTCGGCGCGGTCGATCTCGTCGACGAGCAGCACGCACGGCGCCTGCTCGATCGCCTGCAGGATCGGCCGCGCGACGAGGAAGCGCCGGTCGTACAGCGACCGCTCGAGCTCGTCCGGATCACGGCCCTCGGCGGCACGCAGGTGCAGTACCTGGCGCGGGAAGTCCCAGTCGTAGAGCGCCTGCGCGGCGTCGATGCCCTCGTAACACTGCAACCGCACCAGCGGCGCCTCGAGCACCTCCGCGAGCGCCGCGGCCAGGCTTGTCTTGCCGACGCCGGCGTCGCCCTCGAGGAACAGCGGCCGATGCATGGAAAGCGCCAGGAACGCCGCAGTGGCGAGCCCCTCGTCGGGCAGGTAGCCGGTGCGCTCGAGGGCATCAGCCAGCACCTGCGGGCTGGCGGCCTGTGGGTTCACCTGTCTAGTGTCCCGCGCGGCGCGCTATCAGGTAGCAGCGCCGGGACGGGTACTCGACTGCCGGGTCGGGCTCGCGCAGCATCCGCGCCACCTCGCCGAAGCCGGACGCTCGAAGGTCGGCCGCGACGTCGTCGGGCCGCAGGAAGTGCATCGTCAACTCGATGCGCTGGCCGAGGAACTCGTCCTCGTCGATCGCGTCGCCCGGCTCGTGCGCCGCATCGCTGACGTGGAACGCGATCATGACGGTGCCACCCGGCCGAACGACCCGGCCCAACTCGCGGCAGGCAGCGCGGCGCTCCTGCGCGGTGAGGTGGATGATCGAGTACATCGCGACCGCGCCGCCCCAGGCACCGTCCGCGACCGGGAGCTCCAGCATCGACGCTGCCTGGAACCTGAGCGCCGGATAACGCCGCCGGGCAATGTCGACCATCGCCGGCGACAGGTCGATCCCCACCGTGTCGCAACCGAGCTCGGCCAGGTGGCCCGCTACGTGCCCCGGGCCGCAGCCTACGTCGCCGATCGGCAGTTCGGATGGCACCAGCTCCGCGAACGCCGCCAGCAGCGCCCGGTCGAGGGGCTTGCCGGCCAGCTCACCGGCGATCCGCTTCTCGTACTCGTCGGCCACGGCATCGTAGCTCGCGCGCACCGCGTCGCTCATGCCCGCCACGCTAGCCTGACCTCGTGCCGCGCCGGCCGACCCGTACCGTCCCGACCGCCATCCTGCATGGCTGGCAGGGCAACGAACCGTCGCACTGGCAGACGTGGCTCGCGGGGCAGCTTTCGGACGCGGGCCGCGAGGTGCACTACCCGTCGCTCCCCGATGCCACCACGCCGCAGCTGTCGTCGTGGCTCAGCGCGCTGGATGCCGCGCTCGACGGCCTGCCGGACGACGGATTCGACGTGGTATGCCACTCGCTGGGTGTGCTGCTGTGGCTGCACCACGTGCGGGCCGGTGCCGGGCCACGGCCCGCCCGGGTCGTCCTCGTCGCGCCGCCGTCGCCTCGGACCCCGGTGCCCGAGCTGGCCCCGTTCCTACCCGTGCCGATGGACGTCGACGTGGTGCGCCACGCGGCGGACGGCACCGTGCTGGTCTGCTCGGACGACGACCCGTACTGCCCCGAGGGAGCCGCGCTGGCGTACGGCCGGGCGCTCAAGATGGCGACCACGGTGCTGCCCGGAACGCGGCACATCAACGTCGAGGCGGGATTCGGGCCGTGGCCTGCGATGCTCGACTGGTGCGGACGCGACAATCTAGCGTTCACCGGGTGAACATCGCGAACAGGTCGTAGATGATGCTCGCTGCCGCCAGCGCGGTCAACTGCGCATGGTCGTAGGCGGGCGACACCTCCACCACGTCCGCGCCGACGACGGGCAGATCAGCCAGCCCGTACAGGAACTGCTGTAGCTCGCGGGTGGTGAGCCCGCCCGGTTCGGGCGTGCCGGTGCCCGGTGCGTGAGCCGGGTCGAGCACGTCGATGTCGATGCTGATGTACACAGCATGGCTGCCGACCCGGTCACGCACCCGATCGAGCGCGGCGTCGACTCCACCGCGCGCCACGTCGAGCGTCGACACCGTGGCGAATCCGAGCCGGCGGTCGTCGTCGAAGTCGGTGCGCGCGTAGACGGAGTTGCGGATGCCCACGTGCGCGCAGTGGTCCAGCGCGAGCAGGCCTTCCTCGGACGCCCGGCGAAACGGTGTGCCGTGCGTATACGGCATCCCGAAGTAGGTGTCCCACGTGTCGAGGTGCGCGTCGAAGTGGATCAGCGCGACCGGCCCGTGCCTGGCGTGCACGGTGCGCAGCAGCGGCAGCGCCACGGTGTGGTCGCCGCCGAGCGCGACGATGCGATCAGCGTTGCGGTACAGGGCGTTTGCGGCCTCCTCGATCTGGCTGACCGCCTCCATGATGTGGAACGGGTTGGCGCTCACGTCGCCGGCGTCAGCGAGTTGGAGTGCCGTCCACGGCTCGATCTCGAGCCCGAGGTGGTAAGGGCGCAGCAGCTTGGATCCGGCGCGGATCGCCTCCGGGCCGAACCGTGCCCCGGGCCGGTAGGAGGTACCTGAGTCGAACGGGACGCCGAGTACGGCGGCGTCCGCGTGCGACACCTCGTCCAGGCGTGGCAGCCGGGCAAACGTCCCCGGCCCGGCGAAGCGGGGAACCTGCCGAGCATCGGGGGGACCCACCACGTCGCGCGAGCGCTCATCGCGTTGGTGGTCGCTCATCGCACCTCTCCCTTCTGCCTCGCCCGGTAGGCGGCGACGTGTTGCCGGTTACCGCAGTTGCCGGTGTCGCAGTAGATGCGGGAGCGATTGCGCGTCAGATCGACCAGGACGGCCTCGCAGTCTTCTGCAGCGCAGATACGCAGCCGGTCGAGTTCGCCGGACCGGATCATGTCGGCTAGCGCCATGCCGGCCTCCGCGGCGAGGCGATCGACGAGCGGGGCGTCCGTCTCGCTGACGTGCAGATGCCAGCCCCAGCCGTCGTGATCGATCAGCCAGGGACGCGCGTGTGCGTCCCGCAGCAACCCGTTGGCGAGCGCCACCACGGCCCGCGTGTCACCGGCCTCCCAGGCGGCACGCAGTTTCGGGCGCAGTGCGCGGACCTGCCGTAGCTCTGCGGCGGTGCGGTCTCGGCGTCCGGTGAAGCCATGCTTGTCGAGGAATACCTCCAGCGCGCCGAGGTCGGTCAGCGTCTCTTCGCCCCGGGCCGTGGTGTTGACGAGCGCAGCGGCGGCCACGATGTCTCGTGCCGTGTCATGAGCTAAAACCACGTTGCGTCCCGACGGCTCACCCCGGCTAGCGTCACGTGCTACGAGCTTACTAGGACATGACGTCATCGGTTCGCTCATCGTGGTCGCCGGAGTGATCGTCGCGCAGACAGCCCGCCGCCGAACACCGGCGTCGCCGATTGATCACTGCGTGCGCAGGCGGCGTGTCTGGGCGGCGCGGCCGGCCAGTTCCGCGTCCGGCGGGTAGCCCACTGCCACCAGGGTGAGCCCGTGGGGGGCCACAACACTGACCGCGCCGGCACGATCGGTCCGTTCGAGCAGGGACGCCGGCCACGCCTCGTCTCGCCTGCCCTCGCCCACGGCGAGCAGCGCGCCGACGAGCGAACGCACCATGGAGTGGCAGAACGCGTCGGCCTGAAAGGTGCACGCGATCTCGGCGCGGTCGCGCCTTACGTCGAACGAGGTGAGCAGGCGCACGGAGGTGCTGCCTTCATGGCGCCGGCAGAAGGCAACGAAGTCGTGCTCCCCGAGCAGCTTCGCCGCCGCACGGGACATCGCCTCGACGTCGAGGGAACGGGGCCAGCTCAGAACGTAGCGGCGGCGCAATGGATTCATCACGCCGTCGCACACGCGGTAAACGTAACGGCGCCACAGCGCGGAGAAGCGTGCGTCGAACTCCCTCGGTAC
Source organism: Actinomycetota bacterium (assembly GCA_046734315.1). Lineage (GTDB taxonomy): Bacteria > Actinomycetota > Actinomycetes > Mycobacteriales > Jatrophihabitantaceae > DASXRA01. The sequence goes on from JBKPQY010000078.1 coordinate 4,772, forward strand.
GGCCGTCGCCGCCATCACTCGCAGGTCCGGAGGCAGTGCACCGTTGAGCCGCCGCGGCTCGGGCACTACCGGGAGGTCGGCATGCGCCACCTGTCCGCTCGCGTGCACGCCGGCGTCGGTACGCCCCGCGACGGTCAGTGCGGCGGGTGCTCGCACGATCCGTGTCAGTGCCTCGGACAGCACGCCCTGGACCGTGCGCCGGCCGGGCTGCGCCGCCCAGCCTGAGAAGTCCGTCCCGTCATAGGCGATGTCGAGGCGGACGCGAACGAGCCCGCCACCCGGATCAGGCGCGGCGGGCTCGGCACGCTCAGGCGTTGCGGTCCTCGTCTGCGGACTCCTGCTCCGACGGCGGCGGCGAGAAGCCCGCTGCCTCGGCATCCTCGGCCGTCGCGAACCACACTTCGGCGTCGGTTGCGTCGTAGGACTCCGAGCCCGGCACGTGGTACTGCTTCGAGTCCTCGTCGCCCTTGATCGGGAAGCCTTCGGGCTGTGAGCCGTCGTCGAGCGCGACGTGAGAGCCTTCGCCGTACGGTGCTTCCTCGGTGCTGGCCGACTCCTCGACCGCCTCGGCCTCATCGGGCTCATCGTCGCCGCCGATAACGACCTGCGACGCGGCAGTCGCCGCAACCGACGCCGCTGTCGGCGATTCTTCCTTGGCCTCCTCGGCGATCTCGGCAGTGCGCCCGCGCGCCGCCTTGCGCGGCGCGGACTTCGTCCCCCGGGCCCGCTCGGCCTCACGCACGGTCGACTGTGCCGTGGTCAGCGCTTCTACAAGCTCGATCACTGCCATCGGGGCGTTGTCGCCCTTGCGCGGGCCGGTCTTCACGATGCGGGTGTAGCCACCCGCCCGCTCGGCGAACTTCGGCCCGATCTCGGCGAACAGTTTGTGCACCACGTCCTTGTCGCGGACGACCCGCATGACCCGACGACGCGCGTGCAGGTCGCCCCGCTTGGCGAATGTGATGAGCCGCTCGGCCAGCGGGCGCAGCCGCTTCGCCTTGGCCTCAGTGGTGGTGATCCGGTCGTGCTCGAACAGCGAGGTCGCGAGGTTCGCGAGCATCAGCCGTTCGTGCGCGGGGCCGGCGCCGAGGCGATGACCCTTGCTGGGCGTGGGCATAGCAATGAACTCCGTTACTGGGTTGGCGCGGCAGGCCCGCCGCGGTCAGAGCTGTTCGGTCTCGGCGTAGTCGTGGTCCTCGCCGTCGAAGTCGTCGTCGCCGTACGACTCAACGCGGCTGACGTCGAACCCGGGCGGGCTGTCCTTGAGCGACAATCCCAGGCCAGCCAGCTTGATCTTGACCTCGTCGATGGACTTCGAACCGAAGTTGCGGATGTCGAGCAGGTCCGCCTCGCTGCGCCCGACGAGCTCACCCACGGTGTGGATGCCCTCGCGCTTGAGGCAGTTGTATGAGCGGACGGTGAGGTCGAGCTCCTCGATCGGCATCGAGAATGCGGCGATGTCGGCGACCTCGGCCGGGGACGGCCCCACGTCGATGCCCTCGGCCTCCTCGTTCAGCTCGCGGAACAGCCCGAACAGTTCGACCAGGGTGTGCCCGGCGGAGGCCACCGCGTCCCGCGGCGTGATCGACGGCTTGGTCTCGACGTCGACGACCAGGCGGTCGAAGTCGGTGCGCTGCTCGACACGCGTCGCCTCTACGGCGTAGGTCACCTTCAGAACCGGCGAGTAGATCGAGTCGATCGGGATGCGGCCGATCTCCTGACCCGGCTGCTTGTTCTGCACCGCGGTGACGTAGCCACGTCCCCGCTCGACTACCAGCTCGATCTCCAGCCGGCCCTTCTTGTTGATCGTCGCGATG
>JBKPQY010000079.1:0-11401 GCA_046734315.1 Actinomycetota bacterium
CCGATCGGCAGGTTGATGTAGAACACCCAGCGCCACGACAACGTGTCACGAAAAACCCGCCGAGCAGAGGCCCGATCACACTCGTCACACCGAAGACCGCGCCGAACAGGCCTTGATATCGCCCCCGCTCCCGCGGTGGCACGGGATCACCGACGATGGTCTGCGCAGCGACCATCAGGCCGCCGCCGCCGATGCCTTGCACCGCCCGGAAGGCGATCAGCTCGGTCAGGGACGTGGACAGCCCCGCCAGCACCGATCCGGCCAGGAAAATGACGATCGCCGCCTGGAAGACCGCCTTCCGGCCGTACAGGTCGCCGAGCTTGCCCCAGAGCGGCGTGGTCACCGTGGATGCGAGCAGGTAGGCGGTGACCACCCAGGACAGGTGCGACAGCCCGTGCAGGTCGCAGGCGATCGTCGGCAGCGCGGTCGCGACGGTCGTCTGATCCAGGGCAGCCAGCAGCGTGCCCAGCAACAGTCCGCCGATCACGAGCAGCAGCACGCGCTGGGAGCTCAACGCGGGGCTCTCGTCAGTCATCGAGCCGGAATCTGGCGAGACTGCCGCTCCCCGTGAGCTGCGATCAGGCATATACGTCCCTTTGGACGCTCTTGAAGCGTCGTTGAGAGCTCCCGGTGCAGCCTCATTCCGTTAGGGTGAAGGCACAACGACCCCGTGCCCGCTCGCCTTCCGACGGCTGCGAGGCCGCGCAGCCGCCGGCTCGCGGGCCACCGTGCGCCGAACGGACGGCACGGCAGCATCGTCCGCAGCGGGTGACCCGAGCCCATCCGGCGAGTGCCAGAGTCCGAAGTAGCAGGGCCGCCGAGGGGAGTACACGACCATGACGAGCCCGCCCAGCGAGCCGACACCGGGTCAGCAGGCACCGGTTGATGCCGAGCCGGGCGGCAACGATGCGACCGTGCCTCCCAGATGGCCGAAGAGCCGTCGACCGCTGAGTCCATGGATTCTGGCCGCCGGCGCGGCCGTCATCGCCGTGGTCGGCGGCGTGATCGGCGGCGTGATCGTGCACGCGACGACCGATTCGAGGGGGTCCTCGGCGAGCGGGGCCGATACGCGCTGCCCGGGTGTCGCCGTCGCGGACAAGGTCCTGCCGTCGGTGGTGACGCTGTCCGTGAGCAACGGCGCCGCCCAGGGCAGCGGCAGCGGCGAGATCATCCGCACCGGCGGATACATTCTGACCAACGATCACGTGATCTCGGCCGGCGCCGTCGGCGGCACGATCGACGTGCTGTTCGGCAGCGGGCACACCGAACGCGCGACACTGGTCGGCAGATCCGTCGCCTGGGACCTCGCCGTCGTCAAGGTGCAAGACACCGGTGATCTTCCGGTGATCGCGATCGGGCGGTCCGAACCGCTGCGCGTCGGGCAGCCGGTCGTCGCCCTCGGCGCCCCGCTCGGTTTGAGCGGCACGGTCACCAGCGGGATCGTCAGCGCACTGGGTCGCGATGTGAGCGTTCCCGTGTCCGGGGGCGAGACCGCACGGCTTCCGGGGGCGATCCAGACGGACGCCTCGATCAACCCCGGCAACTCGGGCGGCGCCTTGGTCGACTGCTCGGGCCGGCTGGTCGGCATCAACACTGCGATCGCCACGGTCCCGACCGCGTCCGGTGAGGCTGGCGGCGGCAGCGTCGGAATCGGCTTCGCGATCCCGGTCGACCTGGCCACCGTAGTCGCCGATCAGCTGATCAACACCGGGCGCTTCGTACCGCCCGCGACCGGGCTGACGACGACGCTCATTCCGCCGAGTGCGGCCAGGGAAGTCCATGTCGACGAGGGGCTCTTCGTCCAGGCGGTCAGTCCTGGCGGTCCCGCGGCACAGGCCGGGCTCCAGGTGGGGGATGTCATCGTCAGCGCCGACGGCCAGCCGACCACCACCCCGGACAGTTTGCTGATCGCCACGCTGCACAAACGGGTCGGTGACACGTTGCGCGTCGAGTACGTGCGCTCGGGGAGGACCGGTACGGCGACGTTGACCCTGGCCGCTGCGCAGCCATGATTCGCTGCGTCGAGCGGGAGCCGCTCACGGCGGTGAGCCGGTGGCACGCGCGACGCTGAAGGTGGAGACGGTTTCGGAAGGGGCGCCCCGTCGGGTGCGCCGGCCGATGGACCTCGCGCGGTTGTGCTTCCTGCTGGTGGTGTTCGCGCTGCTGATCGTGCTGGGTGTCTTCGCGCAGCGGACGATGAGCGCGTCGAGTGAAGATCTGGCGCGAGCACTCAACCACCTGCCACGGGCGTTGACGCATGTGCTCAGCTTCGTGGCCGGCCTGCTGATGATCGCCCTGCCGATCGGCTACGTGATCGACATGCTGGTGCGGCGCAGCGTCCGGCTGCTACTGGACGCGGTTACGGCAGGCGTCATCGCCCTTGCGCTGGTGTGGACGCTCGGGAGGGCGGTCGCGGCGGCGGGCGGCCCGCTGTACGACGCGCTGCGGCTCACGAGCACGGGCGTGGCGACCGCGCCCGTCGACACCTACCTCGCGGCCGTGGCCGCCTTCGGCGTGGCCGGCGGGATGACCCGAGATGTTCGGTGGCGGTGGTACTACGCCGGCACGTTGATCGTTTACGCCGTGTCCGCGCTGGCCGGAGCCCAGGCGTCGTTGCTCGCGCTAGCCGTGAGCTTCGTGGCGGGCACGGCAGTGGCGGTCGCGTTCCGTTTTGCGGTCGGCGCGGTGGACAAGCGGCCCGGTGCGCAGCGCATCGCGGACGTACTCGTCGACCGTGGCGTACCGCTGGTGCGCCTGAGCTCCCTGCGCGACCACACCGGGCCCTACCGGCAGTTCACCGGCGTCACCGAGGCGGGTACGCGGCTTTCGATCGTGGTGCTGGACCGGGACCTGGTTCCCTCCGGTCTGGCGTACCGCGTCTACCGAACGCTGCGTGTCCGGCGCGAAGTCGCGCGTGGGCCGACCCTGTCGATGGAGCGCGCCGCGGAGCGCCGTGCACTGCTGGCGATGCTGGCGGAGAGGGCCGGTCTACCGACCCCGGCGTTGGTCGCGGGAGTGCCGTGCGGGCCGGATGCGATCGTGTTGGCGCACGAGTTCGTCGACGCAACACCGATCGCAGCCACCGCGCCGGTGCTGCTGGACGCGCAGCTCGTCGAACTGTGGCGTGGGGTGTCCCGACTGCACGAGAACAGGGTGACCCATCGCGAGCTGACACCCGAGCGAATGTCCGTCGACAACAGCGGGGTGGTCTGGGTCGCGAGTCCCACCGACGGCACGGCCTTTGCCAACAACCTACGGATCAATCTCGACCGGGCCGAACTGCTGGTCACGACGACACGGCTGGTAGGCGCGCAGCGCGCCGTCAGCGTCGCCCAGGAAGTACTGGGGGCGGACGGGTTGTCCGCAGTGCGCCCGCTACTCCAGCCGGTCGGGTTCAGCCAGGACACCCGGGTGGCGCTGCGACACAACCGACAACTGCTGCCCTCGCTCATGGACGAGCTGGATGGGCGTCTCGCCTCCCCACCACCCGAGCCGTCCGACCTGGAGCGGGTACGGCCAAGAACCGTGCTCATGATCGTTGCGCTGATCATCGGCGGCTACCTCTTGGTCGGGCAACTCGGCTCGGTCGACCTGGCGACCGTGTTCGCGTCCACCCACTGGGAATGGACGCCCATCGTCCTGGCTGCGTCCGCGCTCAGGTACGTCGGCTCCGCCCTGGCCCTGACCGGGTTCGTCCGCGAGAGGCTCTCCTTCGGCCGCACAGTCCTTGCGCAACTTGCCGGCTCGTTCACGGGGTTCGTGACCCCGGCGTCGGTAGGTGGGCTGGCCCTCAACGTCCAGTACCTGCGCAAGTCAGGCGTCTCTACGGCAGGAGCGACGACGAGTGTCGCCGTTAACCAGGCCTTCGGCCTCATTTCCTACCTCGTGCTACTTGTGCTTTTCGGCGTGGCCTCGGGCACGTCTACCCGCAGCGACCTGCCCATTCCAGGCTGGGCGTTCATAGTGCTCGGAGTCGCGGTGGCCGTCGTTGCGCTGGTGATGGCACTACCTCGTGGGCGGGAATGGGTGCGCACGCGCGTCATGCCGACCGTGCGTGAGGTGCTGCCGCGCCTGGCCTACACGGCGACGCGTCCGGTGAAGCTGCTCCAGGCAGTGGGAGGCACGCTGTGCCTCAATGCCGGCTTCATTGCGGCGCTGTACGCGTCGGTTGCCGCATTCGGTGGTGGTGTTCCGCTCGCTACCGTTGCCGTGGTCTACCTCGCGGGCGGCGCCATCGGTTCTGCCGCCCCGACGCCAGGCGGACTCGGGGCGGTCGAGGCGGCCATCTCGGCAGGCCTCGTCGCGGCCGGCATGCCCGGCGCATCGGCCGTGAGCGCTGTGTTGCTGTTTCGGCTGGCGACGTTCTGGCTTCCGGTGCCGCTCGGGTGGCTCGCCTACGCCTGGATGCAGCGCCGCGACTGGCTCTAGCCTCCGGTATGTGGAGCAGATCGGTGAGCGGTCGTGATCGACGCCGTACGCCAGTGATCGGCCGGCCGCGCTGGGCGAGCTCAGTGGCCGGGTCGCCGGCCCGCATGAACCGGCGGCTGCGGATCGCGCTGACCGTCACCGCCGCCTGCGTGGCGGTGCTTTGCGTCACCGTGCTCTGCGTCGCGGCTACGGCGCGGCGGACCGTCCTGGAGACGGACTACTACCAAAGGGTCCTCGACGGCCAGCGCGCCTATGACCGGCTCTACGACCAAGTGCTGGTCGATCCCGAGTCAGCGCCGGTGACCCGCGACCTGCTGGCCGGCCTGCCGGTACCCCAGGAGGCGGTGCTCGCCAACCTGAAGGTTGTACTCCCACCGACGACATTGCGGCAGTTGGTGAACGAGCAGATCAACTCCGCGTTGCGATATTTGCGCGGCGACACTGCGAAACTGGCGCTCAGCGTCGACGTCACGCCGATCGTGGCGAACCTCACGGTGCTCGTCCAGGACTACCTCGGCGACCTGGTAGCCGCGGTGCAGCAGCGTGACGTGCCGGACTTCACGGCGTTCATGGCGTCGCTGACGTCGGCGATTGACGACCTGGCTCACGGCAAGCGCCCGTCATCCCTGCCGGACGTGCGACTGAACGACGTGCAGCGCGGCACGGCGGAGCGCGCATTGCTCACCGTCGTGCCGTCGGCATCGCGCGCCGGGGTGCAGCCCGAGGTGGCCGCGGCGCTCGAGACGGGCGATCTCGCGTCGGCGCTCGCCGCCGTTGGCCCGTACGCGCTGTCCGGCCAGGTGCGCACCGCTTACCGCGACCTGGTCGAACGTAGCGAGGGCCTGCAGTGGAACATCGTTCCCGATCTGGAGGCCGCGGATGTCCAGTTCGGTGAGATAGAGTCCGTTCGGGCGTTCAGCACGGCGTTGCTGGGACCGGTGCGGCTGGTGGCGGTGCTGCTCGGTCTCGCGGCACTGGCGTTCCTGTGGTGGATCGTGGGACCGCCCGTGTACCGGCGGGCGCTGGTGACCGGTGGCGCGCTCGCCGCCGGCGGGGCGCTGGCCCTGATCGTCATGGTGATCGTGCGGTGGCGCATGCGACGGATGGTTCCCGCGCCCCCATCCGGCTGGCCACCGTCACTGCGCACACTGGTCGAAGACCTGCAGCACGCCGGGGCGGCGTCGCTGTTTCGCACCGGTGTGCTCGTGTCGGCCGTACCGCTGCTCGCCGGACTGCTCGTCATGGGTGGGTCGTGGCTCGGCCGCCGGTGGGTGGTCTCTGGATCCCCTCTGCGACAGGCGGCTTCGTGGGAGGTGCTGCTGGTAGGTGGCGTGGCCGTCGCGACCATCGTCGGCATCGCACTGGTGCCCGCTGTAGCGTCACCGCAACGGTGCCTCGGCTCGGTGCAGATGTGCTCGCTGCGCTACGACCAGGTCGCGTATCTGACGACGCACAACTCGATGTCGACGACGGCGGCGCGGTTCATCGGCCCGTTGCAGGACCCCGACATCATCAGCCAACTCGACCAGGGCGCGCGCGCGATGCAGATCGACACCTACCAGTGGGAGAGTCCTGCCGACATCAAAGAGCGGCTGGGATCGTCCGACTTGCCGCCTGAGCTGCGGGAGGAGCTGCCGCGGGTGATCAACATGTTCAACCCGCCAAGGCCCGGACTGTGGCTGTGTCATTCGGTGTGCCGCGCCGGTGCCACGCCGCTCGTCCCCGCCCTGGAGAGGCTGCGGACGTGGCTCGACGCGCACTCCGGCGAGATCGTGACGCTCATCATCCAGGACGAAATCAGCCCCGAGCAGACCGAGCAGGCATTCGTAGCGGCCGGGCTGACCCGGTTGATCTTCACACCTCCCGCGGATCCGCAGGCCGAGTGGCCGACGCTCGGGCAGATGGTTCGTTCCGGCCACCGTCTCGTGGTCTTCGCCGAGCAGGCCGACGGGCCCGCACCCTGGTACCGCAACTTCTACAGGTACGGCATGGAAACCCCGTTCTCCGCCAGCTCACCTGCGGAGCTGACGTGTGAACCGTTCCGCGGAGGAGTCGGCAAGCCGCTGTTCCTACTGAACAACTTCATCACCACGGCCACGGGTAGTCGCCTCGACGCGGCAACCGTGAACGCCCGAAAGTTTCTACTCGACCGGGTCCATCGGTGCGAAGCGCAGCGTGGCCACGCCGTCAACTTCGTCGCGGTCGATTACGCCACGATCGGCGACGTTCTCGGCGCCGTCGATGCACTCAACGCCGAGCGCGTCGAGCGATGAGCGCTCGCACGAGCGCTCCGCGATGAGCGGGGGCGGTGCCCGAGCGACGCGCCCGGCGGTGGGTCACAGTTGCTGCAGACCGGCGCCGTTCAGCAGATACGCGGGGGAGAGGCCGGCGGTATCGGACTGCACCAGCTCGACCAGCGCGGTGCCGGCGATCTCGGGACTAAGCAGCCGGTACGGCTGCCCGTCGAGGAAAACCGCGACGGTCTGGCCGGCTCGTGCCGCGTAAGCCTGAACTGCCGGCCGGCCGACCCCGGTCTGCGGCGCGAACTGGGGCAGCACCGCGGTGAACGTGATGCCCAGGCCGGCACGGTTCGCTTCGTCCTGGGCGTAGCCGGTGATGAATCGCTGAGTCGCCTTGGCTCCGGCGTACCCACCGCTGAGGGGTGAGCCGTTCGGGTTCACCGCGGCGCCGCTGCTGAGCACGACGACCCGGCTGCCCGGTCGCAGCGGCTTGAGCAGCGCCTCGCGCAGCCAGTAGAAGCCGATGCGGACGTCGGTGTTCCAGTTGACGGAGAACGTCTCCCACGTCTGGTGCTGCAGGCGGCGCATGTGCGGGGTGGCGCCGGCTACCAGAATCACGATCTGTGGCTCGTGCCGGTCGAGAAGGCGGCCGGCTGCAGTGGCCTCGGCCGCATCGGCGACCTCGTACTCGATGCTGCCGGCGCCGCCCTGCACCTCGGCAGGTGCCGTCGCGGTGCGGCCCACCGCCACGACCGGGGCGCCTGCCTGCGCGAATGCCGTCGCGATCCCGCGCCCCAGGCCGCGAGTGGCACCTACGACGAGGGTGGTCTTTCCGGTCAGGTTGCTCATGATGTCCTCCTGGTCAGAGCAGTTTCGCTGTCGTGGGACTGCGGCGCAGCAGACAGCGCGACAGGCTCCGGCTGCGGCATACGGCGGGGGACGACCAGGGCGACGGGCACCGCCACCGCGGCGATCGCGGTGCACACCCAGAACGCCCATTGGAAACCGCCCGTGAGCGCGGCGCTCGGCAGCCGGCCGGCGTCGGCCAGCGCCTTCGCGTGGCTCGCGGCAACCGTGGACGCGACGGCGACGCCGATCGCGCCGCCGAGTTGTTGCGCGGTGTTGAGCAAGCCGGATGCGAGGCCGGCGTCCCGGGCGGCCACGCCGCTCAAGCCGGCAATCGAGATCGGGATGAACGCGAACGCGGTTCCCGCCCCGGCAACGAAGAACGGCCCGGCCAGATCGGCCCAGAATTGTCCGTGCACGCCGACCTGCGTCGCCCAGGCCGTCCCGCCCGCGATCATCGCCATGCCTGCCACCAGCACCGGCGCCGGCCCGATCCGGGTGACGAGCAACTGCGACAACCCGGCGAGCGCCACCGAAGTCAGCGACGCGGCCAACCACGCGAGCCCGGTCTTCAGCGCGGAATACCCCAGCACCTGCTGCATGTAGAGCGTGCCCACGAAGACGAACGCGAAGAAGCTCGCGCCGAGCAGGAACCCGACTGAGTTCGCCCCGGCGACGGTCCGCATCCGCAGCATGCGAAGGGGGAGCAGCGGTGCCTCGACACGCGCCTCGACGAGGACGAACGCGACCAGCAGCGCACCCGACACGGCCAGCGAGCCGATCGTCTTCGCGGTGGCCCAGCCGTCCTGCGGTGCGGTCGAGATGGCGTATACGAGCAATAGCAAGGCAGCGGTCACGGTAAGCGCGCCGAGCGGGTCATAGCGACGGCGCACCGTCTCGAGCCGGCTCTCGGGCACGAGTCGTGGCGCGAGCGTCAGCGCCGCGATGCCGATCGGGACGTTCAAGAAGAAGATGTACTCCCAGCCGATATAGCGGGTGAGCACGCCGCCGGTGATCAGCCCTACCGTGGCGCCGGATGCACCGATCCCGCCCCAAAGGCCGAGAGCCTTGTTGCGCTCCGCGCCCTCGCCGAACATGTTCATCACGATCGACAGCGCCGCCGGCAGCACGATGGCGGCGCCGGCGCCCTGCACGCCGCGCATGACGATCAGGAGCGCGTCGGTGCCGGCTAGTCCGCACGCCAGCGACGCCGCGGTGAAGACGGCGAGTCCGAGCATGAAGATGCGGCGGCGGCCGAGCAGGTCGGCGGCCCGGCCGCCCAGTAGCAGCAGCCCGCCGAACGTCAGGCCGTAGGCGGTCACCACCCACTGCAGGCCCGACTCGGAGAAATGCAGGTCACGGCCGATGGTCGGCAGCGCGACATTCACGATCGTCAGATCGACGATCGTCATGAAATACGAGACGGCTAGTATCGTAAATGCGCGCCATCGATGGGTCGTTGTCATCGCGGTCCTTGTCTGCGTCGGCGTACCGGTCACTTGTGTGACGCACCGCGACGCGGCCATTCATCGCTGGCGTGACAAGGCACTGAGCACCAGGGGTACGCGGCTGGAGTTTCGCAGCCGCCGCAAGGGAAGTCCGGCGAACACGAGAATCGCGCCCTCGCGGAACCAGGCGCGCGCACCGCTTCGCAACTCGACTTCGAGTTGCCCCCGTTCGACGACGATCAGCGCGTCCGGCCAATCGGCCGGCGGCCACTCAATCGCGTCGCGGGGTTGCAGGACTACAACGGACAGCCGGAAGTTTTCAGGGCATCGCATGCCGAGAAACGAAATCCGAGCGGCGTCGTCCATCACAGCGCGGCTGGCAGCGCGAAGGTCGCGAACAGCTCCGGCTGCTGGAACAGCGCGATCTCGGCGATCGCACCGCTCCGGACGCGAAGCACACAGATCGCGAACGCGCGGTACACGGGTTCGCCGGGCCCCTGCCAGTAGAGCGCGAATGCGGGCTGCCGGTTCGCGGCGGTGGGCAGCAATCGCCATGCAGCGCCCATCTCGCCGAAGACGTGGTCGCGAAGGAAGATCTCGATCGCGTCCCGGCCGCTGAACCATGTCAGCCCTGGCGGCATAACCAGGCACGCGTCGTCGCGCAGCAGTCCAACCAGAGCCGCCGTGTCGGAGCGCTCCCACGCCGTGATCAGCCGCCGGAGCAACGTCTTCTCGGTCGCGTCCGAGGTCGATGTCCACTCGCCGCGTCCGACGGAGAGGTGCTCGCCCAGCGTCGCGTGCGCGCGCTGCAAGGCGCTGTTGACCGCCGCCTGGCTCATGTCCAGTGCGGCCGCGGTGTCCTTGGCCGACCAGTCGAGCACATCACGCAAGATCAGAACCGCGCGCTGCCGCGATGGCAGGCGCTGGATCGCGGCGAGGAACGCGAGCTCGATCGTCTCCTTCGCCGTGACAACGGCCTCGGGCTCTGCGTCCGTCGGCGCCGGCGCGTCGAGGAGCCGATCGGGGTAGGGCGAGAGCCACGGCAGGTCAACCGTGCCGAGGCCGTAGTTGTCCGGGTCGGCCGGTTCGGCAACGTCTGTCGGCCACACCCGGGCTTTCCTGCGGCGCAGCGCATCAAGGCAGGCGTGTGTGGCGATGCCATACAACCACGCCCGAAACGGGGCACGCCCGGCGAAGCTCTCTAATCGCGCCCAGGCCCGCAGGTAGGTTTCCTGTACGGCGTCCTCGGCATCCTCGATAGAGCCGAGCATCCGGTAGCAGTGCACCTGCAGTTCGTGCCGGTACGGCTCGGCCAGCCGCGCGAAGGCCGCTTGGTCACCAGTTCGCGCCGCAGAAAGCAGTGGCTCGTCCACCTATATGTGACGCGCCAGAACGCGTCGAGTCATCGCTGGCCGGGGAGCGGCGGATGCGAGCTCACTTGACATAATGTCGATTATCGGCATTTCAAGGTAGGTCGCGAGATGCTCCTGGCAAGCGTGGAGCGCGCGGCGTCGAGTTCTGCCCCGTGCCCTCGAGGACGAGACGGCCGCCGTCGCAGCCGGCGCCGGAGCGGAGGTCGGTGATCCAGTCGGTGTGCGCGAGCTTGAGCCGTTCCCGCTCGCCGCGTGAGAGAGTGTCGCGAGCGGCCTGGCCTAGGCTGACATAACGTGGCCGGCCGTCGGCCGTCATCGCGACAGTCTCCATCCGTCAGGCTGGGCTGAGCAACGCGGGCGTGCGGTCCAGGACAGCCAGCGCCGCGATCGGCAGTAGCAGCAAGGTCAGTACCCCGGACAGCACCAACCCGCCGGACGTCCCGGCGAGCAGGATCAGTGGGCCGGCGGCGAGGAGGCCGAGCGGGGCGGCCACCATCGAGCCAGTTGTCCACAGTGTGACGACCTGCTGTTGCTCGTGAGGCTCCAGGCCTGCCTGCAGAAAGCTGTAGGCAACGGGCGTGAACGGCGCCCACACGAGGCCGCCCAACCCGAAGACGACCATGGCGACGACCAGATTGCCGACGAAGCCAACGACGATCGGGCACAGCGCCCACAGGCCGATGATCGCGATCAGGACGTGCCGTTGCGGAAGGTTCCGCAGCTGACCCACCAGGGCAGCTCCGATGAACGCGCCGATACCCAACGCGCCCCACATGAGGCCCAGGGCCGAGGCGTCGGCGTCCAACGTCTCGCGGACGAACAGCGGAAGCGCTACCTCGATCGGCATGTAGAAGAAGTTGAAGAAGAACGCGACCACCAGCAGCCGGGCAGCCACCGGACGGCGACGCAGGATGCGCCAGCCCGACTCGCACGTCGCCGGGCTGCGGACCGCGTCACCGTCTTCGATGGCCCGCGGGACCGAGATCAGGACCGCACCCAACAAGATCGATGCGCCGCACGCATCGAACAGAAGCGCGAGCCCAGCACTGGTGGTGGCGACGACCAG
>JBKPQY010000080.1:0-6513 GCA_046734315.1 Actinomycetota bacterium
CGCGCGTCTCCGAGCCCTGGTCGACGGCAGGAAGGTAGCGCGTGGCCCGCAGACGGTCCGGGCCGTGGTCGATAGCAGTCGGGCACAGCCGAGTCCACGAAGTCAACCAGGTGCTCGCCCCGGCACCCATATGCGCGATGACCTGACTTGGGAGGGGCGCCAAACTGCCCTGAAGAGGCGCTACCGGTAGCTCACATGACTTCCGGAGCGGAACTACCATCGCCATCTAAACCCTCCGATCGCGAGGTCTAGCACCGCCCACATAGATGATCCGGGCGGTAGTATAACCTGTCCTGATTCGTCGGACAGCCTCCAAGATTGGTCACAGAGCAGGGCAGCCCAGGCCACTCGGTCTGGCGACTTCCTGTCAAATCAGAACAGCTTGGCGGGCAGCCGCCACCTGCCCCCGGCGCGGTCCGGCTGTGACCTGCAATCGACGCGTTGTCCACCGTGCCGTCGTGCACCACCTGACAACCCCCGAGCTCTGCCGGGCCGTGCGGATCTCGTCGGCGGTGAGCCTGGCCAGCGGGTGATCCGGTCCGTCCAGGACCCAGGCACGGTCAACCGATTCCACTAGACGCTCCTCATTCGTCGGGACAGCCGTGCGGGATGTCACGCCGTTGCTGTCGTGGACGCCGCGGCTGCTCGGGTGCGGAGCCTGACGACGTATTCGACCAGAGTGATCAGGGTTTGCTTGGTGGTCGCGCGCTGCCTGGCGTCGCAGGTGATGGTGGGGATGTCCTGGTGGATCGACATGGCCTCGCGGACGTCCGGGATATCGTGCCTTTGGACGCCGTCGAACAGGTTCATCGCCACGATGTAGGGCAGCTTGCGGTCTTCGAAGAAGTCGACGGCCGGGAACGAATCGGCGAGCCGGCGGGAGTCGACGAGCACGACGGCGCCTATGGCACCGTGCACCAGCTCGTCCCACATGAACCAGAACCGATGCTGGCCCGGGGTGCCGAACAGATAGAGGATCAGCTCACTGTCGAGCGAGACCCGACCGAAGTCCATCGCGACGGTGGTCGTCGTCTTGTGCGGCGTCGCCGCGAGATCGTCGACAGCGGCGCTCGCCTCGGTCATGACCGCCTCGGTCGTGAGCGGGACGATCTCGGACACCGAGCCGACGAACGTCGTCTTGCCGACCCCGAATCCGCCGGCGACCACGATTTTGGTGGACGTTCGCCGGCGCGACGAATTCGCGTCGCCGTTGGCTTCCGGGTAGGCGTTAGAGGCGCCGAAGTCCACTGAGCACCCTTTCCAGCAAAGCTAGGTCCGGCGCGCCGCCGCCCGGTGGCGCACTGTTGTGCACGGTGACCAGTCCAAGTCGCGCCATGTCCGCGATGAGCACCCTGGCGACGCCCAGGGGAACGCCCAGCAGCGCGGCAACCTCGGCAACAGAGCGCACATCCTGGCACAAGATCGCGATCTCGCGGTGGTCCGGGTGGCTGTAACGGTCGATTGCGCTGCCGGGCGCCGTCGTCGTGATCAGGGCCTCGATTGGCAGGTCAAGGCTCGATCGGGTGCGCCCGCCCGTCCGCGTGTACGGCCGCACTATCGGGGCGGGATCGCCGGGCATTGTCATGAGCTGTGCCACCCGTCAGCCCACGGCGGTGCGCAGCTGGCTTCGCAGCTCGGGGGTGAGCAACTGCCCGGCCCGGTCGACCAGGAGGGTCATCTCGTAAGCCACTAAGCCCATGTCGCAGTCCGGCGACGCAAGCACAGCAAGGCACGATCCGTCGGCGATGGACATCAACAACATACAGCCCAGCTGCATTTCGATGACGGTCTGCAGCACCTCGCCGGCGCCGAACACCCGTGCCGCGCCGCGGGTCAGGCTGGACATGCCCGACGCGACGGCCGCGAGCTGGTCGGCTCGGTCGCGCGGCAGGCCGGCCGAGGACGTGAGCAGCAACCCGTCCGAGGAGACGACGACCGCGTGGCTGACGCCGGCCACGCGGTCGACGAAGTTGGTGAGCAGCCACCCGAAGCGCCCTGGGTCCGATCCGGGTTGACCTGGTTCCGCCATCACCGACTGCCCTCCGCGGTCTGATCATTGGGCCACTCACCATTGGCCGGCCACGAGTGGCGGACAGCGCCGTAGTCGCCCGGGTCCGTCTCCCCCGGATCGGCAAGCCGCGTGTGCCTGCCCAGGCTGAGCCCCCGCTGGAAGCTGGACATCCGATCGCGAACGCTATCCGCGCTGCGGCCGGCCGAGCTCGGCTGCGCCGTGACGCTCGGACCCACACTGCCAGGCACCAGGAACGCCCCGGGACGCCGCTTCGGAAGGCCGGCCGCCGTGACCTCCTCCGCGATCGGGGTGTTGGCCACGTCGGCTGCCTGCCATCCGGCGTCAGCGTCGGACTCCCAGCCGTCGTAGGCCGGATTGTCCTGCGCTGCCGTCGCGTAAACCGCGTCCGGCATCGGCAGTGCGGGTTCCTGCCGCTCGGTGAACCACTTCGAGAGCATCGCGTTGAAGATCGGGGTGTCGAGGGTATTTGCTGCCGCGGCGGCCGGGTTGTCGAGGAATCCGTCGGACTGGGGAATGGAGCTTACATAGGCAGGCTGGCGACGCGGGAGGGGCGGCGGCTCGCTGCGCAGGAGCCCGTCGGGAGCCGGCAACTGCGGCGCGAACGAGCGGTCGTCGATCCCGCCGGCAACGTCCGACCCCGCGACCAGCTCCGGCGGCAGGGCAACGGTCACGGTGAGGCCGGCGCCGTCCGCGGACATCAATTCGACCGTGATTCCGTGGCGGCTGGCGAGCTTGCCGACCACGAACAGGCCCATCTGCCGGGACACGGACACGTCGACCGGTGGCGGTGCGGACAGCCGCTGGTTGATCTCTACCAGCCGAGCGCGCGGGATGCCCGTGCCTTCGTCGCAGATCTCGATCACTAGACCGCCGTAGTCGGTCATCCGGGCACTTAGCGTCACATGCGACTCCGGATCGGAGTAGGAGGTGGCGTTGTCGAGCAGTTCAGCGACCAGGTGGACGATGTCGTTCACGGCGCGGCCGGCTATCTTCGCTCGATCCGGGGGCTGCACCGTCACACGCTGATAGTCCTCGATCTCGGACACCGAAGCGCGCAACACGTCGAGGATTGGCACCGGCTCGCCGCTGCGCTGCCGCAGTTCGGCGCCTGCCAGAACCAACAGGTTCTCGCCGTTGCGCCGCATGCGCGTGGCGAGGTGGTCCAGCCGGAACAGGGCGGCCAGCCGATCGGCGTCCTGCTCGCCCAGCTCCAGCTCGTCGATGAGCCGCAGTTGGCGCTCGACGAGGCTCTGGCTGCGCCGGGACAGGTTGACGAACATGTCGTTGACGTTTGCGCGCAGCGCGGCCTGCTCGGTCGCCAGCCGAACCGCCTCGCTGTGCACGGCGTCGAATGCGCGGGCCACCTGCCCGACGTCCTCGCGCGAGTACACCGGGACCGGCTCTATCTTCACGTTGCCGGAGCGCCCATCGCTGGTTCGCAGCAACTCGATGGCCGCCGGCAGCCGACGGTCGGCAACGTCGAACGCGGACGCGCGCAGCACGCGCAACGGCTTGAGGATCGAGCTGGCCACGACGACCAGCAGGATCAGCGCGACCAGCGCGACCCCGCCGATGATCGCCAGCTCGCGGAGCGCGCCGCTATGCGAATTGTCGGCCGCTCTGACGACGAGGATCCCGCCGAGCACGAGCGCCAGCCCGAGTGGGACGACCGTGAGCGCGATCAGCTTGCTGCGCAGTCGCCAGTTCTGCGGCTGCCAGCGAGCCGAACGCGACAGTGGTAGCCCCGGGCTCGCGCCGCTTATCGACGAGTGGACGACGCCCGGCGCTCTCGCTGCGCTCGCGGTTCCAGACGAGACGAGCTGGCCGCCGTCCACGGCGACGCGGTCGCCGGCCAGCAAGCGCTCGCGGAAGCGTTCCGACGACATCTCGTCCACGGGGACCCCTTAGCGTGCTCTACGGCAGATATCATCTGCCTTTGTCTTGCTCTGCTTACTTCTGCCGCGCACGTGCGAAAACCGTATTAGCCCGAGAGGCGTACGTCTATGGTCTGGCCACGCGTTCGGCAGTTTGGGCACCATACGCGCACATTTGCTAACGAACAGTAAGGACATGCTGACGTTCAGTGGCCTTCGACGGCGAAGCCGGCCCGATGACCGGGCGAGTCGTCGGGTCTATGCTCACCGCGTCGGTTGAGCGTTTCGCCCAGTTCGCATCGCGTGCAGGCACTAGTCGAAGGAGATGGAGCCGTGGGCAACTGGCAGTTGGATCCGTTCCACACCCAGATCGAGTTCGCGGCGAAGCACTTGGGAATGATGACCGTACGCGGCCACTTCGCGGAGGTGAGCACCGTCGCGGACATCGATCCCGATCACCCGGAGGCGTCGTCGGTCGAGGTAATCATTCAGACGGCCAGCATCCGAACCCACAACGAGGCCCGGGACAACGACCTGCGCTCCTCGAACTTCCTCGAGGTCGAGACATTTCCGACGATCACGTTCAAGAGCACCGGGGCCGAACCGTCCGGCGCGGACCACTACACCCTGACCGGCGAGCTGACCATAAAGGGCATCACTCATCCCGTTACGCTTCAGGTGATCAAGTACGGGGAATTCAACGATCCGATGATGGGACACCGGATCGCCTACAGCGCCAGCGGCCAGATCAACCGGAAGGAATTCGGCCTCACTTTCAACATGATGCTGGACGGCCGGTTCGTGGTGAGCGACCAGATTCAGATCATGATCGAGGGCGAACTCGTCGAGCAGCAGCCGGCGGAGAGTACTGGCTAGCGGCTGGCTCCGCTGCCCGCCCCTATGGCGTGCAGGAGACGTCGGCCTCGGCGAAGAAGACGTGCCCGAAGAACGGATCGGTGAACGTCTCGAAGATCCGCGGCGAACCGATCGGCGCGCAGTTGAAGAAGCCCGTCAGCGCGGGATTCGCACCGTGACATCGAGGCCGCCTCCCGCCCGGGGGGCGGCCTCGATGCTGGCGTGATGTATGCGGCCGATCGACGCCACCAGGGCAAGGCCCAGCCCGACGCCGTCGCCGGTCCGCTCGTCCAACCGGGTGAACGGCTCGAACAGCGCATCGATCCGATCGGCCGGCACGACCGGGCCGGTGTTGGTGATACGGAGCTCGGCGATTCCGTCGTGCGCGGCGGTGCCGACCGACACCAACCCGTCCGGAACGTTGTGCCGGGCGGCGTTGTCCACGAGGTTGGCCACCAGCCGCTCGAGCAGCAGTGGGTCGCCGCTGACGACGGCAGGTTGCAATGCCGCCGTCACGTGCAGCCCGTCGACGGTGATCGTGTCGAGCGCGTCCTCGGCGAGCATCGCCAGGTCGACGGACTGATGCGTGGTGAGGCCGCGCTCGTTTCGGGCCAGGGTGAGCAGCGTGTCGATGAGCGCTTCGGCGTGGTCGACGGCCCGGCGCACGTCGACGCCCATGGCGATCAGCTCCTCGCGCGTCGGCGCGGGCTTGGACAGCACGACGTCGACCGTGGTGCGCATGACGGTGAGCGGCGTGCGCAGCTCGTGGCTGGCATTCGAGATGAAGCGGTTCTGGCTGGCGAAGGCGGCGTCGAGGCGGGCGAGCATGTCGTCGAATGTGTCGGCGAGCTCGCGCAACTCGTCGCGCGGACCGCGCAGCGCCAGCCGCTGCGACAGGTTGTGCTCACTGGCCGCGCGGGCGGCGGCGGTGAGTTGATGCACGGGCCGCAGGATGCGCCCGGCGACCAGCCAGCCGGCGAAGGCGGCCACGATGCTCACCCCGGCGAGGGCGATCAGCGAGTAGACGAGCAGATGGTTGAGCGTGGTGTCGCGCTGCACCTTCGCCCCGGCGTTGACGCCGGCCTGGAACGCCGCCGCGCACTTAGCCGCCAGCGCGGTGTCGCCCTCCCGCTTGGCCCTGTCGCACTGGGCGGTGAAAGCGGCGTCGACGTGCGAGGTGCCGGTTCCCTTCGCCGTCGGCAGGGTGTGCGCTACCAGCAGATACGTGACGGTCACCAGGACCGCTCCGCCGAGCGTGAACAGTCCCCCGTACACCAGGGTCAGGCGCCCCCGGGCAGTTAGGCGGGGACGCTTCACAGCCGGTAGCCCGCGCCGATGACCGTCTCGATCAGCGGCGGCTCGCCGAGCTTGCGACGGAGCCTCGCGACGGTTACAGCGACGGTGTTGCTGAACGGATCGAGGTGAACGTCCCAGACGTGTTCGATCAGCTCCTCGGCGCTGACCACTGCGCCGTTGGCGGCGACGAGGCGCTCCAGGATGCCGAACTCCTTGCGCGTCAACGGAAGCGGCTGCCCGCCTCGGCTGGCCCTGTACCGAGCCCGGTCGACGACGAGGTCTCCGAGCCGGACGGCCGGCGGCGCCGACGGTTCACGGCGGGCCAGCGCGCGAATACGCGCCACCAGCTCGTGGAACGCGAACGGCTTGCCGAGGTAGTCGTCGGCGCCGAGCTCCAGCCCGTCGACGCGATCGTCGACGTCGGCGGCGGCGGTCAGCATGAGGATGCGGGTACGC
>JBKPQY010000081.1:0-10068 GCA_046734315.1 Actinomycetota bacterium
GGCGCGGGCGGAGGCGGGGCGGGAGGCGCGCCAGGCGGCGCGCCGGGACTGCCCGGAGGGCTGCCCGGCGGCGCGCCCCCGAGGCCGAACGCGTCCATAAACTGCTGGGTCGTAGGCATAGTCGCGTTCGTCGGCCCGGTGAACTTCTGGCCGGGGTTCACCGCAGCGAAGGCGTCGAAAAACGCGCTATTGAGAGGCTCCAGCACCTCCGACTTGGTCCTGTTGGTGTACTCCTCGACGATCGGGTCGAGAAGCGTCTTGCCGGTCCACCCTTCCTGGAGACCCTCCCACCATCTCTTCGGGTTGTCCCACAGCGCCTGCGACTTGTGCTCCTCGGTCTCCGCGGCCGCGATCTTGGTGTTGAACTCGTTCCACAGGTCGACCATGTGGTTCTGCACCTTCGTGATCGCCGCGGCCAGAGTGGTCAACGCTGTGGCGTTCCCGGTCGCCATGTCGTGCCAGTCGGACAGCGACGCCTTCGAGTTGTCGACCCACCCGTAGAAGACATCGGCAGCGTCACTGGTCCAGTGGGGTTTGAGATCGCTGTAATGCTTGTCCAGATGCGACATCGTTGTTGTCAGGAGGGTCGCGATAGCGGTCCATCCATGGGCGGCATCGCTGACGGTCGCCGGCTTCTCCCCCATCACGAAGATATAGATCTCTTTGATCGTCGCGGTGACGGGAATCTGACTCGAACGGTCCGCATACGGATCGAAATCCGGCGTGGCGTAGCTGGGTGCGCCACCGTACGGACCGTACGGAGGTCCTCCCATCGCTCCCCCTGTCACACATTTGTCCCTGACGGACAGCCGGCGTATGCGGTACTAGCCCGGCGACATCAGCTACCGAACGCTCACGCCTCTGTCGTCGGAGCGGGGTCGGGCCATCCGCCGGGCGGCGGCGGATCGACGAGCTGGACGTTGGGATCCGGCGCGTTGGGATCCTTCGGGGTCCAGTGCTCATCCTTGCCGTAGCGGTCGCGGTGGATGCGGACCTGTTCCATGGCTGACGGTGCGGCGTTCGGGTCGGTCGGGGGGGTGGAGTTCGTCGGCGGAGGCAGCCGATCCTCCCCGCTCTGGTGCAGGAGCTTGCGCACCTTCGCGTCCTCGGCCTGCTGTTTGTCGGCCGCCGCTGCCAACATGCTGGCCACTGACTGCCCGCCGGCGGCGGGATTGAAAGCGGCCTGCACGTCGTGCAGCGCCTGGGCTTGAGATAGGTCGCCTTCTCGGTAGTTGGCCGCTTCCACGACGGCCCCGCAGCCCATCGAGAGCAGCCCCTTGTACACGTCCTGCTGGAACTGACCCCACGAATAGGCCACGACGTGGTAGTAGTAATCCCGGAACACCTGCGCCTCGTTGGTGCCGGAGAAGCCGACCTCGGCCTGACTGATGCTCATCGTGTTCTTGTTGCCGTCACTGAAGTCTCCGGCCATGGGGTGGTCACCAAACGCCAGGGCCTTGCCGAAGGCGGCCAAGGCGTCGATGTCGACCTTGCTTTCGTCGGCCATACCCAGCTCCTCCCGCGGGCGCCGCTACCGCCCAGAGGCGGAGTGATCGGTCGCTAAGACTGTAGCGTTCACCGGTAAGCATTGACGAACAATCTCAACGAAATCTGACCTGAAGGGTTCACTCCACCTAGATTGGCGGCGGCAGCCATGCCAACTGGACCAGCCGGACGCCTTCCTTGCGGGTCACCAGCCACCCGCGTCCGGGCGGCTGTGCGGAGGGCCGGACAGTTCCCACAAGCGCACCCTCATCCCGATCACCGGACATGACCAGCCCCGGCGAGGACAGCTCGCGCAGCCGCATCAGCACCGGTTCGTACATCGCCCGTCCGGAGCCACCGCTGCGCCGGGCGACGATCAGGTGTAGACCGATGTCGCGGGCCTGCGGCAGGAACTCGACCAGCGGCTCCAGCGGATTCGGGCTCACGGCGGACACCAGGTCGTAGTCGTCGACCAGCAGGTAAAGGTCCGCGCCGGTGTACCAGCTTCGGGTGCGCAATTGCTCCGGTGTGATGTCGGGCCCGGGCAGCCGCTTGCGCATGACGTCGCACACCTCTGTGATGATCGACCGGGTGGTCTCCGAGGACGTGCCGTAGCCGATGAGGTGATCGGTGGTCACGGCTCGCAGCAGACTGCGGCGGTGGTCTACCAGGACGATCCGCGCCTGTGCGGGCCGGTACTGCTCGACGATCCGATTGCTAAATGCCCGCAGGAACGCGCTCTTGCCGCATTCGGCGTCGCCGTACACCACGAAGTGCGGGTCGGACGACAGGTCGAGGTACACCGGGCCCAGATCGTTCTCGGCGATGCCGAGCACGATTCCGCGCTCGGTATCCACGGGCACGCCGTCGTACGGCACCAGGTCGGGCAGCAGCCGAACCGGCGGTGCGAACGCGCCGGGCCAGGCCTTGCGGATGTCGTCCACCATCGCCGCCACACCGTCGGCCAGATCGTCGGCGGTGGCCCTGCCGTCCAACCTCGGCAGGCCGGTGAGCATGTGCATCTTGTCCGGCGTGATGCCGCGGCCGGGGGTCTCGGCCGGCACGTTCATTGCAGCACGCCGATCGAGAGCCGAGTCGCCGGGGTCGCCGAGGCGCAGTTCAAGCCGGGTGCCGAATAGATCCCGGATCGCCGGACGCAGGTCCATCCACCGAGAAGCGCCGACCACGAGGTGGATGCCGTAGGACAGGCCGCGGGTTGCCAGATCAGTCAGCACCGGTTCCAGATCGTCGAAGTCGTTGCGGATCGTGAGCCACCCGTCCACGACGAGGAATGCGTCGCCGAACGGATCATCGGCGTGCTGGCCCTGCTGCCGGAGGCGACGGTACGTCGTCATGCCGTCGATTCCGTGCTTGGCGAAGCGCCGTTCGCGCTGCTCGAGCAGCGTCACCATTTCCGCCACCGTGCGCCGAATCTGCGCGGCGTCCGTCCGGGCTGCGACGCCGCCGACGTGCGGGAGCTCGCGCAGCGAGGCCAGCGACCCGCCCCCGAAGTCCAGGCAGTAGAACTGCGCCTCGCGTGGCGTATGCGTCAGCGCCATGCTCGCGATGAGCGTCCGCAGGACTGTGCTCTTGCCACTGCGTGGACCCCCGACGATCACCGCGTGGCCACTGCCTCCGGCCAGGTCGAGGGTGAGGATGTCGCGGCGCTGATCGAGCGGCCTGTCGATGATCCCCACCGGGATCCGCAGCCCACCGCGCTGGTCGGGGTTGGACACCGTCAGGCCGCGCTCGGGATCGATGACGAGCGGCGGGAGCAGGGTGTCGAGAGTCGGCGGATCGCCCAAGGGCGGCAGCCAGACCTGGTGTGCGGGTGTGCCCTTTCCCTCGATCCGCTCCACAAGGACATCGAGCAGCGTCTGACCCAGCGCGTCGTCGGTTTCCTCGGTCGCTTCCGGCGTCGCCTCCTCAGCCTCGAGCGGCGGCGCCAGGTAGCGGGTGTCGTAGTCGCGGACGCCGTCCCAGCCGGCGGCCGCCTCGGAGGCCGCCTGCTGCCCGGGTCGCCGATACACGCCCGACACGTACGCGGCTCGGAAGCGGACGAGCGGGTCGGTGCCGTACTTGAGGTAGCCGTGCCCGGGCGCCCGTGGCAGTTCGAACGCATCCGGGGCGCTCAGTACCACCCGGGATTCCATCGCGGAGTTGGTGCGCAGTCCTATCCGGTATGACAGGTGCGTATCCAGACCGCGCAACCTGCCCTCCTCCAGGCGTTGGGACGCAAGCAGCAGGTGCACGCCGAGCGACCGGCCCACACGGCCGATCTGCACGAACATGTCGATGAAATCCGGCTTGGCCGACAGCAGCTCGCTGAACTCGTCACAGATGATCAGCAGGCTGGGTACCGGCGACAGCGGCGCGCCCGCGAGGCGCGCCTTCTCGTAGTCGCGCACCGAGGAGAAGTTGCCCGCCCGGCGCAGCAGTTCCTGCCGCCGCAGCAGTTCGCCGTTGATCGCGTCGGTCATGCGATCGACGAGCGGCAGCTCGTCCGCGAGGTTGGTGATCACCGCGCTCGTGTGAGGCAACCGATCGAGCTTGGTGAACGTCGCGCCGCCTTTGAAGTCGACCAGCACGAAGTTAAGGGTCTCCGAGTCGTGCGTCAGGCCCAGCGCCAGGACGAGGGTCCGCAGCAGCTCGGACTTACCCGCCCCGGTGGCGCCGACAAGCAGACCGTGCGGGCCCATGCCGTCCTGGGCCGACTCCTTCAGATCCAGCTCGACCGACTGCCCGTCCGGCCCGATGCCGATCGGCACCCGCAGCCGGTCGCGGTTGGGGCGCGGCGCCCAGCCGGAGCGCGGGTCGAAGGAGAACGGGGCGCCGAGCTCGAGCAGCTCGGCGAGGCCGAGCGCCGTGCTCATACTTTGTTCGCCCGGCCCGGTGACCGACATCCGCATAGGGGCCAGCTGGCGCGCGAGCGACTCGGTCTCGGCGAGGCTCAGCGAGTCGGCGTGGCCGATCTCGCTCTCGCCGTCGATCGTGCGGCTGACCAGCGTCGCCTTGTCGTCGACCTCGAGTACGAGTGTGGCCCGGTCCAGCAGGCGCGGCGGGGCGTCGTGCAGGTCGATGATCGTGACGCCCTCGACGCCACCCTCTGTCATGAGGTGGTTCGACCCGGCCACGTCGCCGCCATCGAGGATGACCACCACGTGCTGCCCGGTCACCTGGGGCACCGGCGCGTTCGGGTTGAACCGGGGTCGCGCGGCGAGCAGGTCGTCGAGCATCGCCTCCAGTGCGGTGATGCTGGGTGCGACCATCCGCAGCGGGCCGAGGGCGTCGGAGCGCTCAGGATGCAATGCATGGGGCAGCCACTTGGCCCACTCCCACTCGCGGCGCCGATGCTCGGCTGCGCAGATGGCGACCAGTACGTCGTCCGGCGAGTGGTGCACGGCGAGCTGCGCGAGCAAGGCGCGGCAGGTCGCCCGGACGTGCTCGTCCCGGCCACGGATGTACACGCGGCTGAATCCGTTGACCGCCATCGCGATTGGCAGGTCCGGAATCTGCGAATAGGTCAGGACGAACTGCCGCAGCGAGGAAGCGCACACCGGTTCCAGGTCGTCCAGCGGGCGCGTCTGCGGCGGGACGATCGGCGACGCGAGTTCCTGCGGGCCGATCCCGATCCGGACAACACCGAAGTCCGCGTCGGTGCGGCGCCGCTCCCAGAGCCGATAGCTTGCCGCAGTCGTCCACAAATCCCCCGGATCCGGGTGGCGGTAGAACATGGCTATGCGCTGCTGGACAGCCGTCCTCCTGGCCTTGCGGCGATGCAGCGCGAGATGCCGCATGTAGTCACGACGGGCCGCGATCATCTCGCGCTTGTTCTTGCCGCCGCCGCTGACCAGTTGCATGCCGACCATGCCCAGCGCCGAGATCCCGAAAAGGCCGCCGGTCATGTACGTCAGCGCACCGCCCCCGCGGTTGCCGGAGAACATCAGGGCCATCGCGGCGGATCCGGCCAGCATCGGCATCATCATCATCATTTGCGACCAGTTGCGACCCTGCGCACTCGGGATGACCGGAGGCGGGTCGACGATCACCTCGCCGGACGGCAGTTCCGGCGCGTGCCGGCGTGGTTGCCGTTTGAGCACGACGGTCCCCACCAGAGCCATCCTCCTTTGCACAGGGGTTCACGGCGGCCGCCCGGAAGTGCGCCTTTTGGGGTAGCGGCCCCTATCGTATGGTCCATGCGACCGAAGCACACCGGTCACCGCACATCACCGCACGGCCGGTATCGCTACCGAAAGGCTCACCGTGACCAGTAGTGCCGGAGGGCTGGCCCGGGTCACGATCGCCTCTCCCACGCGCCGCGTCGACGTCGCACTCCCCGAGTACGTGCCCGCTGCCGAACTGCTGCCCGGCCTGCTCCGCCATGCCGGTGACGATCTCGCCGACACCGGCCAGGAGCACGGCGGCTGGGTGCTGCGGCGCGGGGACGGCTCGGTCATCGACCCCGGCCAGACGCTCGCGGCGCAGGCGCTGCGCGACGGCGAGATCCTGCACCTCACGCGGCGGTACGAGGACTGGCCGGAGTTGGACTACGACGACGTCGTCGACCTCATCGCGACCGAGGCTCGCAGCCAGGTCCGCACCTGGGGCGGCGCGGCCACCCGACGCGCTGCCGTCGTCGTCGCGATCGTCGCCGGTGCGCTGGCCCTGGCGTTAACACTCAGCGTCGGGCCACCGTGGACCAAGCCCGCGAGCGTCCTCCTCGTCGTCGCAGGACTCGGCGTCATCGCCGCCACGGCGCTCTCGCGCGCACTCGGTGACTCGGGCACCGGTGCAGCCGTGGGCTGCGTCGCCATGGCCTATGGGTTCGCCGGCGGGCTCGCAGTGCTCAACGGCCACCGCACGCTGCTCGATCTCGGAGCCCATCAGTTCCTCGCCGGGTCGGCGGTCCTGGTCGCCGTTGCGGCGCTGTGCTATGTCGCCGTAGCGGACCGGACGCAGTTCTTCGTCGCCGGCGTGTATGCGGGCATCTTCGGGATCATCGGCGCGCTGGTGGGTCTCAGCGCCCTCGGGACGGCTGAGATCGCCGGCATTCTCGTCGCGACCACCGTGATCGTCGCGCCGGCGCTGCCGTTGCTCTCGATCCGGTTGGGCAAGCTGCCCGTCCCGGCACTACCGGCGACCACCGACGACCTGCTCGCCGAGCGGCCGCGCGTCCCGCGCCCACGGGTCTATGCCTCGGTGCGGCGTTCGGACGAGTTGCTGACCGGCCTGCTGCTCGGCAACGCCGTCGTCGCGACGCTCAGCCAGGTCGTGCTGGCCCTCGACGGCCGCGGCACGGCGCTGGTCCTCGTCGGTCTGGTGTCCGCCGCGATGCTGCTGCAGGCGCGGCTGTTTCCGACAGTGCGCCATCGCACCTCGCTCCTCACCGCCGGCGTGATCGGCGCGGCGGCAGCGTGCGCGCGTGCTCTGACCGCCCCCGACACCTTCAGGCTTGCTGTCATGGTTCCGGCCCTGATCGTCGTGGCCGGCGTGGTCCTGGCCGCAGGTCGCCGATTCCAGCACCACCAGCCCGGGCCGTACCTCGGCCGTATCGCGGACATCCTCGACGTCATAGTGGTCATCGCCGTCGTGCCGACCACCTGCGTCTTCATCGGCCTGGTCGGCTACATGCGCAACCTGTACGGCTAGCGCGGAGATCAATCAGCGATGGCGAGCAGGCGCGACCAGTTCCAGTCCTACCAGTTCATGGTGCGGCGGGTCATCTCATCCTTCGTCCTGCACGAGACAGATCCGGCCCAGCCGCCGCTTCGCCGCATGACCGGCGCCGCGCTCGGCAGCGTGATGGTTGCCGTCATCGTCTTGGCGGTGGCTGGCGTCATCGGGGTGTTCAAGCCGTCCGGCAAAGCGAACTGGAAAGACGGCGGCCACGTCATCATCGAGAAGTCGACCGGCGCGCATTACATGTGGATGCAGGACCAGGCGAGTGGTGGCTGGTACCTCTATCCGATCACGAACTTCGCGTCCGCCGCCTTGCTCGCAGGCTCGACTGACACGACCTACGTGTCCACCAAACAGCTGATGGGCGTGCCGCGCGGGCCACGGCTCGGTCTGGGGGACGCGCCGGACTCGATCCCGACGACGAATCATCTTCTTGGCCTGCCGTGGACGCTGTGCTCACTGCCGGCCGAGACGATCAGCGGCGAGCGCGTGCCCAACACCGCGCTGGCACTCGGGCGGCAACGAACGAGCGGCATCTCGGTCGGCGACTCCGCGATGCTCGTGCGCGACATCGAGCGCGGCACCCTGCACCTCGTCTGGCACGGCCACGACTACCCGATCCCGGGTGAACCACCGGTGCTCGAAGGCCTCACCATGCGTGACGTCCCGCAGGTCCAGGTGGGGACCGCCTGGCTGAGCGCGTTACCGGCGGGCAAGCCGCTGGCCGTCGCGGCCGCGCCCGGGCGTGGCCAGCACACCGACGTGTTGCCGGGTGGGGCCACGGTCGGCGAGGTCCGGGTCGTCCAGTCAGGTGGCGGCGCGCAGTACTACCTGGTTCAGAAACAGCGGATTCAGGCGATCACCCCCGTGCAGGCTGCGATCACCCTGGCTGACCCTACGGTGCGGCAGCTGGTGTACGGCGGAAACAACCCGGTGCCCCGGCCGCTGCCGGCCGCAGTGGCCAATTCCGTGCCCCGGCTGAATACACCGGCCGTCGATCCGACCGACCCGCCCGCCGTGAAACCGTCGATGGCCGCCGTCAACTCCGACCAGTCCACGGTCTGCGCCTCGTTCCACAATGCCGGCCTGGTACCGGAGGTGGCATTCGAGGCAGCAGTGGAGGGTGCCGAGGTCGCGCCGGCAACCGAGCAGCGAACGCAGAACGGGACCGTGCTCGCGAACCGGGTCGAGGTGCAACCCGGCTGGGGCGCCGTGGTCGAGTCGATGCCCTCACCCACCGCGACCTCAGGGAGCCTTTTCCTCGTCACCGACGACGGCCGGCGGTATGCGATCGCGAACGGCGATGCGCGTGACGCATTGGGATATGGTCCGGTCACACCGGTCCAGATGCCTGCATCGCTGGTTGCTCGCATTCCCGCCGGTGACGCCTTAGATCCGCAGGCAGCGCATCAGCGGCGATCGTGACCGGCTGGTGAAATCGTTGACTAAACAGCAACTGGCTCGAAACCTGACAACCGGATACCCTTCACTGCGTGGCGAGAGACACAGTCCGGTGTCTCAAATCTGCCCCGAGAGCGAGGTGCGTTAGATGTCCGGTGGTCATGCGACGAGCGCAGAACTTGCGTCCCTTAATCAGTTCGCGACCAAGGCCAACGACGCGGCAGGGCAAATCCAGCAGACCCTGTCGACCATGGAGTCAAACCTTTCGACTTTGATCGCCAGCTACCAGGGAGCCGGCGGCGATGCCTTCCGCGCAACCGTCACGGTGGTCAACGAGGAGATGACGCGCCTGCACCAGGCGTTGACCTACCTGTCCGGCCACGTCTCGACGGCCGCCCGCAACTACCAGGCCGCCGACGATGCGCAGCAGGCGGAACTGCGGAAGACAGGCACCGAGATGAGCGGCCTCGCCGCCAAGCTGGGAGTTTAGGGAGGAGGGGCACCGCCATGTATCAGGTCAACTGGGACGAGGTGCACGCTGCCTCGGCGACTGTAAACAGCGCGACCACACAGTTGGACGCGATTCTGAGCGACGTCAACACCCAGGGCAATCAGCTTTGCGCCAACTGGGCCAGCGACACGCAGAAGGTTTACCACGAGCGCCAGGCAACGTGGAATCAGTCCGGCGCCAATATTAAGGACGCACTCGCCATGTTCGTCAAGAATCTGACGGCAGCCGCCGAGATCGCCTCGAGCACCGAGCACACGAACGTCGGTGTGGTATCGGGCTGACGACTAGGCGCAATGTTTCGGCGATGGCCGCGATCCGAACGTCGGGTCGCGGCCATCGGCTTTGTCCGGGTCAGTTGCTGCCGCGCGTCGGGGGCCGGAACAGGGCCTCACTGGCCACGAACTCCGGTTGATCGTCGGGCGGCGACTCCACGATCTGGGGAGCTCGCATGGCCCGCCACCGCAGCGTACGGCCGCGCGGCAACACGACCGCGAGCACGAGCACGAGCAACACCGCAGCGCCGAGCATCAGGGCCAGTCGAAGCGCCATGCTGACGGTGTGCCGGTTGAATCGCGCCGCAGCCTCCTTGACCGGATCGGGCTTTGGCGGCGGTGGCGGGTTGTAGGCGCCCAGTGGAGCAGGTGCGCGATTCGACGCAGTCTCGGTCAGCGCCCGGTACGGGTCAACCACGCCGGCGCCGTAGGCGAGGCTCTCCTCGGCCGACAGTTCCGGCCCAGCGGTGGCCAGAAGTCGCTTGGTCATTGCGGTGACCCGAGCCGGCCCGGTGAGATTGCCGATCAGTGACGGCCGTTCCGCCAGCACCAGCGCGGCCGCGGCCGCGGCGAACGCCGAGGCGATGCTCGTCCCGTCGAACTGGTTCTGACCGCCCGTGGCGGGTGCGACGACCTGCGATCCGGGTGCGACCAGATCGACATAGTCGCCGATCTGCGAGGTCGACACCCGGCTGCCGTCTCTGTCGATGGCCCCTACGC
>JBKPQY010000082.1:0-7290 GCA_046734315.1 Actinomycetota bacterium
GATGGAGGCATGACGAGCCGTATCGAGGCCTGGGCAGGCCAGCAGATGTCCGAGTCCGAGGCGGCACGTGCCGAGGCAGAGGCCGCGCAATACGCGGAGAGTCGCATGCGGGCAGCACGCGTCGTGGCAGCGTGCGCTTCCGACGCGGACGAGTTCCGCGTCCTCGCCGAGATGCTTGGTCTCGATCGTGCCGATCTCGCCGCGGCGCGCCGGGGTACGAAGAAGTCCCATCGAGCCGCGTAGCGCGCAGGGCTACCCGGCTGAATAAGCTCAACTCGTGGAATATCGCCAGCTTGGCAGATCGGGACTGCGCGTCTCGGCGCTCACCCTCGGCACGATGACGTTCGGCGGCGTCGGCTGGGCGCGCGCCGTCGGCACAACCGATATCGACGGCGCGAAGCGCCAGATCGGCATGTCCATCGACGCCGGCGTCAACCTGTTCGACAGCGCGGACGTGTACTCGGCCGGAGTTTCGGAGGAGATCCTCGGGCAGGCGATCGGCGGCAAGCGCGACGACGTGCTGATCGCAACGAAGGTCCGCATGCCGATGGGCGACGGCCCGAACGACGCGGGCCTGTCGCGGCACCACGTCATCCGCGGCTGCGAGGCGTCCCTGCGCCGACTCGGCGCCGACTACATCGACCTTTACCAGGTGCACGAGTGGGACGGACAAACCCCGCTGGACGAAACCCTCAGCGCACTGGATTCCCTTGTACAGTCGGGCAAAGTCCGCTATGTGGGCGCGTCCAATTACGCCGGCTGGCAGCTGATGAAGGCGCTCGGCGTTGCCGACCAGAACAACCTGCCCCGCTTCGTCAGTCAGCAGATCTACTATTCGCTGCAGGCCCGCGACGCCGAGTACGAACTGGTGCCGCTATCCCTGGACCAGGGGCTGGGCATCCTGGTATGGAGCCCACTCGCCGGCGGTCTGCTATCCGGCAAATACCGTCGGTCCGACCCCAACCCCGAGGGCACCCGCCGCTTCGCCGGCTGGGACGAGCCGCCGGTCTACGACGAGGGCAAGCTCTACGACACGATAGAGGTGCTGCTCGAGATCGCGGCCGGGCACCGCGCCTCCGCGGCGCAGGTCGCACTCGCGTGGACGCTCGGCCGGCCGGGTATCACGTCGGTGATAGTCGGCGCGCGCACCGACGAGCAGCTCGCAGACAACCTGGCCGCCGCGTCGCTGCGGCTCGCTGACGACGAGCGGCAACGGCTCGATGAAGTGAGCGCTCTGCCGCTGCTCTACCCGTACTGGCACCAGGCGAACACGGCCTCGGACCGTCTGAGCGACGCCGACCTCAGCCTCCTGGGACCCCACCTCTGACCGCAGCGACAAGTGCTCGCGCGGAAGCGCGGAAGGCGGCCTTCGAGAACGCACCCAGCGGGCGATGGGCGCTCGCGCGAAGAGCCCGCCGGCCGCCACGCGGCCCGCGCCGAAGACGCGGGCCGGTCGAGGCATCCGCCCCCGGGGGCGGTGCCGGAGCGACACCTCCGGCGGATTAGGAGGTGGCGCTTGCTCGCCACAGGTCGATGCCGCCCTCGACGGCGTGCTTGTCGATCTCGGCCAATTCGTCGTCGTCGAAGTGCAGCGTGCGCAGCGCGCCGAGGTTCTCGTCGAGCTGCCTGACGCTGCTCGCGCCGATCAGCACCGACGTCACGCGCGGGTCGCGAAGACACCAGGCCAGCGCTAGCTGGGCGAGGGACTGGCCGCGGCGCTTTGCGATGTCGTTCAGCGCCCGGATGTGCGTCACGTTCTCCTCGGTGAGCAATTCGCGGGAAAGCGACGAGTCCTCCGCCATCCGGGAGTCCGCCGGCACGCCGTCGAGGTACTTGGCTGTGAGCATGCCCTGGGCGAGCGGCGAGAAGGCGATGCAACCGACGCCCTGCTCCTCGAGCGTTTCGAGCAGCCCACCCTCGATCCAGCGGTTGAGCATCGAGTAGGACGGCTGGTGGATCAATAGCGGCGTGCCCAGCTCGCGCAGGATGTCCGCTGCCTCCGCCGTGCGCTGTGCAGAGTACGACGAGATGCCGGCATACAGGGCCTTACCCTGGCGCACCGCGGCCTCCAGTGCCCCCATCGTCTCCTCGAGCGGGGTGTCCGGGTCGAAGCGGTGCGAGTAGAAGACGTCGACGTAGTCGAGGCCCATACGGGCAAGCGACTGATCCAGGCTCGCCAGCAGGTACTTGCGCGACCCGAACTCGCCGTAGGGGCCCGGCCACATGTCCCAGCCGGCCTTGGTCGAGATGAACAGCTCGTCGCGATAGGGCCTGAGGTCCTCGCGGAGCGCGCGGCCGAAATTGAGCTCCGCGCTGCCGTACGGCGGGCCGTAGTTGTTGGCCAGGTCGAAGTGCGTGATGCCTCGATCGAACGCCGCGCGCAGAATGGCTTGCTGCGTGTCGAGCGGCCGGTCGTCGCCGAAGTTGTGCCAGAGCCCGAGCGAGATCAGCGGCAACTTGACGCCGCTGCGCCCGCAGCGGCGGTAGGTCATCTCGTCGTAGCGGCCCTGCGCGGCTAGGTAGGTCACGTCGCAAGCCTACGAGCGTCGTGGGCCCCCCGCCGACGCCGCTGGGCGGGCTAGGCGGTGGGTAGCTGGTACTCGGCGAACCGATCCCGCAGCGTCCGCTTCGAAAACTTGCCGACGCTGGTCTTCGGCACCTCCTCGATGAACACCACGTCATCGGGCATCTGCCAGCTGCTGAACTTCGGCCGCAGGAAGTCGATCACCTCCCCCTTGGTCAGCTCTTCACCGGGCTTGACGACCACGCAGGCAAGCGGACGTTCCATCCACTTCGGGTGGGGCACGGCGATCACGGCCGCCTCAGCCACCTTCGGATGCGCCATGATCTCGTTCTCAAGCTCGACGGTGCTGATCCACTCGCCTCCCGACTTGACGAGGTCCTTCGTCCGGTCGACCAGCCGCAGATATCCCAGTGGCGAGATCGCGCCTACGTCGCCCGTGCGCAACCAGCCGTCCGGCGAGAACTGCTCGCCCGGCTCGTCCGTGCGGTAGTACTGCCGGGCGATCCACGGACCGCGACACTCCAGCTCGCCGACCGCCGTGTTGTCCCAGGGCAGCACCTTGCGCGTGCCGGGATCGACGACCCGCATCTCGACCCCGGGAG
Organism: Actinomycetota bacterium; assembly: GCA_046734315.1. Classification (GTDB taxonomy): domain Bacteria; phylum Actinomycetota; class Actinomycetes; order Mycobacteriales; family Jatrophihabitantaceae; genus DASXRA01. Next base: position 3,127 of record JBKPQY010000082.1, read on the forward strand.
CGGCAATACCCGCTGTCGCCCGGACCTCCGCCTTCTCGTCCTCGGAACGCCCGTCGAACTCACTGCGCACGTAGGCGACGCTGCCCAGTGGCGAGAGCTCGGTCATGCCCCATGCCTGCGCGATCGGCAGGCCGATCTTGGCACGCCACGCCTCGGACAGAGCTTTCGGCACGGCCGATCCGCCGCAGATGATCGTGCGCAGATGGGACAGGTCGCGCCCGTTCAGGTACGGCACCAGAGCCATCCAGATCGTCGGCACTCCAGCTGCGACGGTGACCCGCTCCGCCTCCAGCAGCTCGATGATCGCCGGCGGAGACAGGTCCGCCCCCGGCATCACCAGCGACGCGCCGGCCATGACGGCCGTGTACGGCAAGCCCCACGCGTTGGCGTGGAACATCGGCACAACGGGCAGGATCGTGTCCCGTTCGCTGATGGTGAAGACGCCCGCGCTCATCGATGCCAACGAGTGCAGCCACGTCGAGCGGTGGCTGTACAGGACGCCCTTGGGATGGCCGGTGGTGCCCGTCGTGTAACACATGGCGGCGGCCTGGTTCTCGTCGGTGACGCGGTCGCTGAAGTCGACCTCGTCCGCGCCGTCGACGACCTCCGCCCAGTGCAGGACGCGCGGGTCATCAGGGATCTCGGCGGCTGCGCCGTCGTCCATGACGATCACGTGCTTGACGGTGTCCAGGCTGGGCAGGTAACCGCAGAACAAGGGCAACAAAGACCGGTCGACGAAGAACACCTCGTCCTCGGCGTGGTTGGCCGTATAGACGAACTGTTCGGGGGCATAGCGCAGGTTGCCGGTATGCAGGATTCGGCCGCTTCCCGGCACAGCGAAGTACAGCTGCGTGTGCCGCGCGGTGTTCCACGCGAACGTGCCGACCCGCGCGTCAGCGCCGAGGCCGAGCGAGTCGAGGGCCGCCGCCACCCGGCGGGCCCCGGCAGCCAGCTCGGCATACGTCATGCGCTCGATGCCGACCGCGCTGCGCGTAGTGACCGTCTTCGCGCCGAAGTACTGCTCGCCGCGGGCGAACAGCCAGTTGATGGTGAGCGGTAGGTCTTGCATCAGCCCGTGCATGGCGGGAATCGTGCTCGCGAATGAGTCCGCCGGCAACGGGTGTCACGGGTAGCTCCGGCTGATGAGGTACCTGCGGGTGTGCACCGTCGCGGCCGTGAGGTAGCCGCCGAGCCCGGCGAGGTAGGCGCGAAGTGAGGGATCGTCGCTCGCGTCGATGTCAGCCGCGCCCGGGACGTAGCTGGCGCCGACATCATGGTTGGCGAGGATGGCGCCGTAGTCGTGATGAACGGTGACCGTAGTGACATTGATGCGGTCAGGATTGGGCACGCCGTCGAGATGGGGCACGACGTCGCCCTCGTTCTCAATCGCAAGCACGTCCACGTTGCTCGGGACCCCGCCGGCGACCAGGCCGATCGGCGCGCCCGCCGTCACGACGTGCGACACGTGGAACTCGCCACCTGCCGCTAGGTGCCGCGCCGCGTCGACCGCCACCATTCCGCCCTCGCTGTGCCCGACGAGCAGCACGTCGTCGCCCGGCTGGACGCCGGCGCGGTGCAGTGCGTCGACAATGCCCCGCTCGTACGTGGTGACCTCGCCGGCGATCGCGCGCAAGTTCGTGACGAGACTCGTGACGTCGCTGTTGTGGCCGGCGAGTGACCAGTCCTTGGTGCCGGGCAGGTCGACGATCACCCGGCGGCGGCCGTCCGCGCCTTCGAGCAGCCGCACGTCGATCTCGCCGGGTTCGCCGAGATCGCGGCGGGCAAGGGCGGCCAGCACGTCGCGCAGGTTGCGCGGCGGGCCGGCCGTGTCGGCTGCCCCGTCGCCACCGAGCGATGTGACCTGCGGCGATCCGTCGTCGAACGCCCGCGACAGCAGCCGGGTGCCGTTGGACAGTGAGCCCCCCGCGAGGACGCCATCGGTGGCGCCGATAGCGAGGTCAGCGAGTTCGGGGTCGTCGGTGAGCAACCGCTGCAGTGCTGCACTCGGGTCGCCCCGACCGAAGGCTGCTGCACCGTCGGCGATGGCGGCCGGCGTGTGTAGCAGCGCATCGACCTCGGGCGTGATGCGTTGGTCGAGCCGGTCCGCGGCGAGATAGGTTGCGGCGGCGGCGCGCAGGCGCACGTCGACGCCGGTGCATCGGGCCGCGAGCCACGTGATCCCGTTCGGCCCGTCCAACGCGGCGAGCAGCCGGGCCTCGAACTGCGCGGCGCCGCCCGGGTCGAGCACCGTAGACGCCACGACAGCTGGGTGCACGAGGTAGCCGTGCAAGGCCAGGGCAGCCTCGCCGGTGCTACCGGCGGCACGACCGAACAGCCGAGCGGCGGCCGTCATATCGTCGTAGTGGGCCTCGACGCCGTCGGCGCCACCACGCACCGACACCGGCCCACTCATCACGATCCCGCCGTACATGTACGCATGTCACAGCCCCAGGACATGCGCGACGCCGTGGAGCGTTGCCATCGCCGTCCGCTCGGCCGCCCGCACGATGGCTTCGGCGCGACGCACCGTCGCCGCATGTTGCCGAAGTGCGTGCGCAGCGTCGTCGACCTCGCCCGCGGCGCGGCGGAACCGGCACGCGAGGTCGTGCACGTCGCCGCGAAACGCCACCGCCGCGGTGGAATGCCACCGGACGCCCTCGGCGGCAGCCGCGAGGCGCGAGGCGCGGCTGCGCAGGTCGTCGGCATGGCCGCCGATGTGGCGGGCCACGGCCTCCAGAGCCGCAGTGTCAGGGAGCACTGCCATGGCCCCCACGGTGCCGTGCCCGGTAGCGCGGAGAAACCGGTCTCGGCAATCTGTGGACAACAGGATTCCCCGTCCACAGCGTGCCAATCCCCTATTGACACGACACGCCGTGGTTGACTGGCTCCGCCACCCGACCTGGCTCGGTCAGCTACGGTGAGCACCGATCAAGGCCCGGATCACGAAGGGGAGCGCGCAGCATGGAGTCCGCTCACGCTTCAGCCGACGCCAACGACGTGACGGCCGTTGCCGAGACTCCGGCCGACGAACGGGCGGGGGCGGAAGGCCTCACGCGACGAGATCGCGAGATTCTGATGTTCGAGCGGCAGTGGTGGAAGTACGCGGGCGCCAAGGAGCAGGCGGTTCGCGAGCTGTTCGACATGTCGGCGACCCGCTACTACCAGGTGCTGAACGCATTGATCGATACGCCGGCCGCCCTGGCCGCCGATCCGCTGCTGGTCAAACGGCTGCGGCGGTTGCGCGCCAGTCGGCAGCGGCAACGCTCAGCACGCCGGCTGGGCATCGACGTCTAGGCGCGCTGCACGGCACCAACCCGCCAGTCGTAGGTCGTGTCCCAGCTGGTACTGACCGGCGAGGGTTATCCTGCCGCTAACTATGACCAGCCGCGTACCCTCGCCGCCGCCCCGGCGGAGGTATGACCGCGTCGGCGGCACCGTCCTCGCGGTGCTCGGCGTGGCTGTGGCCGTGGTGGCCGTAATTGCGCTCCGCCACCCGAACGGACGTCAAGCGCGGCCGGTCTCGCTGCGAACCACGGCGACGGCCACCGTGACAGCCACGGCGACAGCGACGCCAAGGCCGTCATCCAGCGCACCGTCCGCGCAGTCCTCAACACCTGGCTCCACGCCCTCGGCTGCGACGCATTCGGTCCCACTCGTCGTGCTGAACAACACGTCCGTCGGGGGCCTCGCCGATGAAGCCAAGCAGCGTTTCGAAGCTGCGGGCTGGACGGTCACCTCCGTCGGCAACATCTTCAACGACATCCTGTCCACATGCGCCTACTACGACCCGAGCGATCCGGCCAACGTGCAGGCAGCATTGGAGCTGCAGCAGCAGTTCCCCGCGATCAAGCGGGTGAAGGAGAAGTTCCCGGAGCTTCCCCCAGGGCCCATCGTCGTGGTGCTCACCACTGACTATTCCTAACCGCCGGTTCGTGTCTCTCGGCGGCGCCCCACGAGGGGGCGCACACCTCGAGCCACTCCGCGCCTTCGGCGCGGGCCGCGTGGCGGCCGGCGGGCTCTTCGCGCGAGCGCTCATCGCGCTGTGCTCGGCGGCGCCCCACGAGGGGGCGCACACCTCGAGCCACTCCGCGCCTTCGGCGCGGGCCGCGTGGCGGCCGGCGGGCTCTTCGCGCGAGCGCTCATCGCGCTGTGCTCGGCGGCGCC
>JBKPQY010000083.1:0-13799 GCA_046734315.1 Actinomycetota bacterium
ATCGTCAGTCCGGCCGGCAACGCGGCCGCCTGGGCGGCAGAAATCGAGGCGGCGCTCGGGGGAGCAGTGCGCCCGACGGCGGCGTCCGTCCACGGCCCGACCGCCACGGAGCTGCACGCCGGCGACCTCGACATCGCGCGCTTGCTGCCCGACGACGTCCTGGCGGCAGCAGGTGGCGAGGTGGCCCCGGCCGATTCCCGGGTCGTGCTCGTCACCGGCGTCACCGGCTTCCTCGGCCGCTTCCTGTGCCTGGAGTGGCTGGACCGCGTGGCGCAGGTCGGCGGCAGGGTGGTCTGCCTCGTGCGCGGTCGGGATCAGGTCGACGCGCGGGGTCGGCTGCGGGCGGCCTTCGCGAGTGACGACGACCTGGCCCAGAGATTCGCCGGCCACGAGCAGCGCGTCGAGGTCGTCGTCGGCGATGTCGCCGAAGCCCACCTCGGGCTCGACCGAGCGACGTTCGACCGGTTGGCGAGCGAGGTGGACCGGATTGTGCATCCCGCGGCGCTGGTCAACCACGTGCTGGAGTACCACCTGCTGTTCGGCCCGAACGTCCTCGGCACGGCCGAACTCGTCGGCCTGGCGCTGACCGGGCAGCGCAAGCGCTACGACTTCGTCTCCTCGCTGGCCGTGGTGCCCTGCCTCGAGCGGAGCGGCGGCATCGACGAGCGGTCCGCGTTGCGCGAGAGCATCCGGCTCAGCAGCCATTACGGCGCGCACTACGGCGCGAGCAAGTGGGCGGCCGAGCAGGTGCTGCACAGCGCGCACGAGCGGTGCGGGCTGCCCATCACGATCTTCCGAGGCGACATGATGCTGCCGCACCGCACGTATCGGGGCCAGGTCAACGTCCCCGACCTCTTCGTCCGCCTGCTGTACAGCCTGGTGACGACGCAGGCGGCTCCGGTCTCGTTCTACGAGCGCGGGCCGGACGGTCGGCCCGCGCGGGCGCACTACGACGGACTGCCGGTGGACTTCATCGCCGAGGCCGTCGTGGCCATCTCGTCCGACCCGGAGACCAGCCTGGAGACGTACCACGTCATCAACGCGCATGACGACGGGATCTCGCTCGACACCCTCGTCGACTGGATCGAGGCGGCCGGCTTTGCGCTGCACCGGACAGACGACTATGACCAGTGGCTGGCGACGTTCACGGCGAAACTGGAGGCGCTGCCGCCCGAGGCGCGCCAGCGGTCCTCCCTCGCGGTGATTGCCTCCCTGCGCCGCCCGGCGCGAGCTGGTAGCGACCTGCCGGGGAGCGCGCACTTCGAGGAGGGCGTGCGCCGGTTCAGCGTCGAGGGTCGCGTGCCTCGACTCTCCGCCGGGTACGTGGCGAAGTGCCTCGACGACCTCGTCCACCTCGGACTGATCCGCAAGCCGTGACGCATCGCAGCTTCGGTCTGGATAGGTAAATTAGGTAGACAGGTTAGCGCATCTGTCCTAGGCTATGAGCCGCGGCCGCGCGGGACCCGGGCGGCTTTCCGACGGAGTACCTGTTCCTAGACGGAGGATCGATTGCAAATGTCGCGAAGCAGCGGTCTGAGACGAATCGTGTGCGGTGGGGTGGTACTGGCCGCCGCCGCGCTCGTCGCGGCCGGTTGTTCGAGCAGTGGCGGCAACAGCTCGTCGCCCGCAGGAGGGACCGGCAGCGCGCCGGCGACCGGCGCCGCCAAGACGCCGAGCGGGTCGCCGATCAAGATCGGCGTGATCGCCACGCTGTCCGGCCCGCAGGCCTCGAGCAGCAACCAGGGCGCGACGGTCGCGCCCGCGTGGGCCGACTACGTGAACAAGGACCTCGGTGGCATCAACGGCCACCCGGTCGAGGTGATCGTCAAGGACGACGCGGGGCAGCCGACCACAGCCGCATCGGTGATCAACGACTTCATCAACCAGAAGGTCGTCGCTGTCCTGGCCGGATCCGACAACCTGGTGCCGGCATTCTCCGGCACCACCGCGAAGGCCGGTATCCCCGTCGTGAGCGGTCCCGCCAATGCGACCGATTGGTACACCAAGCCCCTGATGTACCCGACCGTCACGGACGTCGCGAGCGGCCTTGTCGCACAGGTGCTGGTTGCCAAGCAGTTCGGCCACGCGAAGAAGTTCGCGAACCTGTACTGCGCCGAGATCGCGGCCTGCAAGCAGGCCAGCCCGGCGCTCAAGGGCACGGCGCAGAAGCTGGGCCTCGATTACACGGAGCTTCCCATCAGCTCAACCGCGACCTCGTACACCGCGCAGTGCCTCGCCCTCAAGCAGCAGAACGTCGATTACGCGCAGCTCGACTTCTCGACCGAGGCCGCGGTCAAGTTCGTGAAGGACTGCCAGGCGCAGGGCTACAACCCCACTTGGGGATCGTCGGCCCAGGCGATCGGCACGCCCTACCTGTCGCTGTCGAACGTGACCGTCTACGGGCCGGCGTACGCCTTCCCGTCGGTCGCTACCGGTGGGGGCTTCGACAGCTTCACCAACGCGATGGATAAGTACGCCAAGGACGACAACTGGAAGGACGGCACCGCGTCGTTCGACTGGACCGGCCTGGTCGCGATCCAGAAGGCCCTTTCCTCGGTGTCTCCGTCGGCGACCGTCACCGCCGCCGATGTCGTGAAGGGCCTGGAGGCGTTCAAGGGCGAGACGCTGGGTGGCATCGCGGCGAACAAGCTGACCTTCACGAAGGGCAAGCCGGTGACGTTCATGGGTCAGCAGTGCTTCTTCGTGATCGGCGTGCAGGACCAGAAGGTCACCGCGCCGAACGGCACCAAGCCGATCTGTCCGCCGTCGGGCTGAGACAACCCCGGAACCGGGTAGGGCGTCCGCGCCCTACCCGGTCTCCGCGTCTCTGCCCCGTGCACAGGGCGCTGGCGCTCAGGAGTCCTTGCGAGCCAGAATCCCGTCGACGAACCGGCGGGCCTCGCGCGAATAGGCGGAGGCACAGTGCGATCCGGCGTACCAGCACACCTCCGGTCGGTTCCAGTGGACCCAGAGCCGGTGTGCCTCGCCGGGCGTGGTCATGCGGTCGGCGACGCCCGCGTAGACGAACCGCCCCGCCTCGGGAACGAGGCACGGCATGTCCAACGGAGCGACCACCCGGTGGACGAGGTCCAACCGCTCACCGAGCAGGCCATACCGGTCGTAGGCCTCGCGCGCGAGCGGCGAGGTCTCCCCTCGGACCGGTTTGGTCAGGTCGACCAGCGGCGTACCGACGATCAGGCGATCGATGCCGGGCTCGACCGCGCCCAACATGGCGGTCATCATCCCGCCGAGCGAGACGCCGTGCAGTGTTACGGAGGCCGCGCCCTGCTGCCGGACCCAGGCGAGGCACCGGCGAACGTCCCACATCGCGTGACCGAAGGCGTGCAGGTGCTGGACGTAGTCGTGGGTGAGGAAGCCCTGACCCGAGCGGTTGGGACGGCGGGCGCGCCGTCCGTGGAGCGGGAGCACCGGATGGATGACGTTGTAGCCCAGCCGCCGGTGGTGCTGCACCGAGCGAAAGGCGAGCAGATCCATCGGGTGGCCGGAGCTGTACCCGTGGAGGTTCACCAGCCAGGGCCGCCCCGGGTCGGGATGCTGCAGGACGAAGGCACAGAGCCGGTCCGAGCCCTGCAGATCCAACCACCGATCGGTGCCGGGGACGTCCCGGTACGGCTCGTACTCGCTGCGGAACGAGAGCAGTGAGTAAGCGATGCGGCCGAGTCGGCGATCGATGAGTTCGGGCCGCTCGGGCGCTGGTGGCTGCGGGTAGAACGACGTCGGATCGGCTGCCCAGCCGTGCGCCTCGTATGCGGCCAGGGCTGCGTCGACCTCCGCCGAAAGGCGTGGAACGTCGGTCAGCGGCACGTCCGGCATACGGGGCAACAGCCCTATCACGACCTCGTCCAGCCACACCGACAGCGCGAGACCGGGCGAGACCGCCCGCGTGGGGATCTCCGGGTACTCGTGCGTCCGCCGCAGCCCGCGCCCGGCGGAGTGCGCGAGGAAGGCGCTCGTGCGCGCGTTGGCCTGCACGAGCTTGCGGTAGACCTGGCGGGGGTCGCGCCGACGGGCCAGCTCGCTCATGTGGCCTCGCTGCGCTCGGCGGGGGATTCGCATGCTGCTGTGCCCATTGATTCGCTCGCAGGCTCGCTCATGTGCTCGCCTGCTGCTGTACAGCGGCCGCCTGCGCCCAGTACCGCTCCTTGAGCCGGCGCTTGTAGAGCTTCCCGTTGTCCGAGCGCGGAAGGGTCGCCTCGAAGTCGACCGAGCGCGGGCACTTGTACCCTGCGAGGCGTTCGCGGCAATAGGCGATCAGCTCGGCTTCCAGCTCCGGCCCGGTTCCGGCCATCGTGTCGGGCTGGACGACGGCCTTCACCTCTTCGCCGAAGTCGCGATTGGGGACGCCGAAGACGGCCGCGTCGTACACGCGAGGGTGCCCGATGAGCACGTCCTCCACCTCCTGCGGGTAGATGTTCACCCCACCCGAGATGATCATGTACGCCTTGCGGTCGGTGAGGTAGAGGTAGCCCTCCTCGTCCAGGTAGCCCACGTCGCCGACCGTCGTCCAGCCGCGCTCGTTGTAGTGACCGCGGGTCTTCTCCGCGTCGTTGAGGTAGTCGAAGCGGATGGGCACGTCAGCCCAGATCGTCCCCACCTCGCCCGGTGGCAGCTCGATGCCGTGGTCGTCGAGGATGTGCAGCGTGCCCAGCATCGGCCGGCCCACGGTGCCCGGGCGCTCGAGCCACTCAGCGGCCGTGACGAAGGTGGCGCCGGCACCCTCGGAGGACGAGTAGAACTCCGAGATGATCGGACCCCACCACTCGATCATGCGGCGCTTCACGTCGACCGGGCACGGCGCCGCAGCGTGGATCACCTGCTGCAGACTCGACAGGTCATACTTCGAGCGGACCGCCTCGTCCAGCTTGAGCATGCGCACGAACATCGTCGGGACCATCTGGGTGTGCGTCACCCGATGCTGTTGGATGAGCGCGAGCGCCGACTCGGCGTCGAACTTCTCCATCACCACGACCGTGCCGCCGAGCCGGTGGATGGCCATGGTCCATTGGATCGGTGCTGCGTGGTAGAGCGGAGCGGGAGAGAGGTAGGTCGAACTCCCGGTCAACCCGATCGCGCGCAGGAACGGCACAACCGGGTCCTGCTCGAGGTTGATCGGAGCACCGCTGAGCGGCCGGCGAACGCCCTTGGGCTTGCCCGTCGTCCCGGACGAGTACTGGATGACGTCACCTTCCGACTCGTCGGCAACCCGGGTGCGTGGCTGGCCGCTCACCGCGGCGGAGTAGTCGGTCCAGCCCTGCAGTTCCGAGCCGACGAACAAGCGGTGACGGACGTTCGGCACCACGGCGGGAGTCAGGCCCTGCGCGAGCTCTCGCACTGCGTCGTTGGCCACCAGCACCTTCGCGCGCGAATCGTTGACGATGTGCGCGACTTCGTCCGCGGTCAGGTGCGTGTTCACCGGCGTGAAATAGCGACCGATCCGGCGCACGCCCCATGCAACCTCGTGGTATCGCGCGTTGTTGTCCATGAGCACGGCGACGACGTCATCGGGCCCCAAGTCGAGACTGCGCAAATAGTGCGCGAACTGGTTGGAACGTTCGTCGAGCTCTCGGTACGTCACGACCGCACCGCTGCCGCCCATGACAACGGCCGGACGATCCGGTGCGCTGGCGGCGAAGGTTGCCGGATACATCGACACCGTCCTCGCTCAACTGCCGCGAGCGTTGCTCACGGGCCAATGGAATCAGCAGATGATACTAAAGAGATAGATGATTCGGCACAGCGTTCCGAACCGGAGTCGCGAAGCGACCTGGATTACACGTCGCGTTCGCCACACTCGGCGAATCAGGCAAACGATTGCTCTAAGCTAAAGCTTCCGCCTTTCCGTGGGGGTTCTGTGGTCGAGTCCGGGTTGCGGTCGGGTCAGGAGATCGACCCGCTCGATGCCGTGCTGTTGCGCGGTGATGAGACCGCAGTCGCCCGCTCGACGATCGTGGGGATTTACGTCCTCGACGAGGCGCCGAGCTGGCCGCGCGTCATCGACGCCTTCGAGCGGGCCAGCCGAAGCGTTCCCCGGTTGCGCCAGAGAGTGGTCTCGGCCAACGTGCCGTTCAGCCTGCCGTACTGGGTAGTCGACTCGGATTTCGATCTCCCCTACCACGTTCGGCGCATCCGCCTACCGGAGCTGGGCACGCTGCGCGTGCTGCTGGATTTCGCGCAGGTCCACGGCAGCGTCCCGCTGGATCACTCGCGACCGCTGTGGGAGGCGACGATCGTCGAGGGCCTGGATGCCGAGACCGCCGGCGGGCGCGCGGCCCTGGTGCTCAAGGCTTCGCACGCCGTCGCGGACGGCGTGGCTGGGATGGCCATGGCCCTCACGCTGTTCGACGTGGAACCCGACCGAGAGCTCCCGCCGATGCCGGACCCGCCACCAGCGGAGCGGGTCGCGCCGCGCGACATCGCCCGCCAGCAAGTGCAGCGGTGGCCGATCATGCTCGCCGACCGCGGCGCCGACAACCTCCGCCGCAGCGCCGTCGCGTGGCAGAACGCGTTGCTGCGACCGGTGGCGGCTACTACCACCGCCGTCGACCGAGCGGGGAACAGCGTACGTTGGACCCGGTCGTTGGTACGCACGCTGAGCCCGGGCGCGCGGCCGTCGCCGGTCTGGCGGGAGCGCGGTCCGCGGCGCCGGTATTCGGTGCTCGAGGTGCCGCTCGCCGAGCTGCGGCAGGCCGGGAAGGCGGCCGGTGGAACGCTGAACGACGCGTACCTCGCGGCGGTCCTCGGCGGCATCGGCAAGTATCACGAGGAATCCGGCTGCCCGATCGAGGAGATCCCGATAGCCGTCCCGATGAGCCGACGAGGACCGGAGAAGGACGCAGCCGGCAATCGGTTCGCCGGGGCTCGCTTCGCCGGCCCTGTCGGAGAGCACGACCCGGCCGCTCGCATTCGGCGTATCCACCAACTCGTCCGCGCCAGGCGAGCCGAACCGGCCCTCGACGCGCTTCGTACTTTCGCGCCCTTGATCGCGCGGTTGCCCAGCGCCGCCTTCGAGGGCCTGTACGGCCTTGCCATGAGCCACGACCTGCAGGTGAGCAATGTGCCGGGCTATCCGATGCCCGTGTACCTGGCGGGTCGAGAAGTACGGCGGATCTACCCCTTCGGGCCGGTCCCGGGGGTAGCCGCCATGGTCGTCCTCACCTCGCACGTCGGCGTGTGTTACATCGGGGTCAATGTCGATGTAGATGCGGTGCGCGATCCAGCGCTGTTCGATTCTTGTCTGCATGAAGGCTTCGCCGAAGTGCTTCGTCTGGCCCATGACGAAGCGGACACCGGCGCGGCCGGATAGGTGTGCCCATGCGTCAACTGAGTGCCACGGACTCCTTCTTCCTCTTTTGCGAGCGGCGCGAGGCGCCGAACCACATCGGGATCCTGCAGATCTATGACCCCGCTGCGATGCCGGGTGGGCCGCTGACCTTCGAGGAGATGCTGGCCGACCTCGAACGCCGACTCCACCTCTCGCGTGCGTTCCGCGAGAAGGTCGCCTCGGCCCGCCTCGGCCTCGACTTTCCGTATTGGGTGGATGACCCGAACTTCGATCTCGAGTATCACGTCCGGCACCTGGCGTTGCCCCGGCCCGGCAACTGGCGGCAGCTCTGCACGCTGACGGCGCGGATGCATTCGCGCCTGCTCGACCGCCGCCGCCCGCTCTGGGAGATGACGGTGATCGAAGGTCTGGACGCGGTGGAGGGCGTCGCGCCGGGGTCGTTCGCGATCTACTTCAAGATCCACCATGCCGCGATCGACGGTGTGGCGGGCGCGGAGCTGCTGAGCGTTACCCACGCCAGCTCGCCCGTCGCCGACATCCCGCCCGCACTCGAGCCCTGGACACCGCACAGCTCTCCTTCCGGGTGGTGGTTGCTGGCCCGCGCCGCGGCGAACAACCTGCGCCGGCCGGTGCAGGCCATCCGCTCGGCGATCCCGGCCCTGCCCTCGCCGCGCGGCGTCGTCAAGGCGCTGACGCACCCGCCGGGTCTGGGGTCATTGACCGCTTCGGTGCCGTGGACGCGGTTCAACGGACCGATCACCGAGCACCGCACCATGGACGCGCGCTCCTATCCACTCACGGATCTCAAACGGGTCAAGAACGCCGTGCCAGGGGCGACGGTGAACGACGTCGCGCTGGCCGTGGTCGCCGGCGCGCTGCGCGGCTACCTGCAAAGCCACGACGAGCTGCCCGGCTCGAGCCTGGTCGCCGCCGTCCCGGTCTCCACCCGGCTGCCGGGCGACGACCGTGACGGCAACCGAATCTCGATCATGATGTCCACGCTCGCCACCGACGTGGCCGACCCGCTGGAGCGGGTCGCCGCCATCGCAGCGGCCACGCGCGCTCGCAAGGAGCGAGCCAACGCCGTGCGGGCCCGAGCTCTCGCCGATGCGGCGCAGGTGATTCCCGGGGCTCTTGTCGGGGTGGCGATGCGCCGGCTGGCGCCGCTGGTGGCAGCACGGCGACCGCTGGCCAACGTGGTGGTCACCAACGTGCCCGGGCCGCCCGACCCGCTCTACGGTTTTGGGGCCCGCATGGTCTCGTGCTTCGGCCTCGGCCCGATCATGGACGGGCTCGGGATCATTCACCTGGTCGGCAGCTATGCCGGCGCGTTCACGTTCTCCTTCACCGCCTGCCGCGAGATGGTTCCGGACCCGGTGTTCTACGGCAAGTGCATCGACGCCGCGATGGGCGAACTGCTGGATCAGGCTCCCGTGTAGTGCGCGAACAGGTCCCCATCGAGGAGATCCTTCGCCAAACCGGAGTAGACGACCTCGCCTTGGCGGAGGACGTAGGCCGTCGACGCCAGTTGCAGGGCCCGGGTGACGAACTGGTCGACCACGAGCAGCGACGTGCCCCGGGCCGGAAGTTCGCCCAGGAACGCGAAAATCTCATCGACGACGAGTGGCGCCAGGCCTAGGGAGGCCTCGTCGACCAGAACGAGCTTCGGGTTGCGCACGTACGCCGCCGCCATCGCCAGCATCTGCTGCTGGCCGCCGCTGAGCGTGCCGGCGACCTGGCCGAGGCGCTCGCGGAGGATCGGGAAGGCGTCGGTCGCCTGCTCGATCGCCGCGCCCTCCCCGCCCTTCTCGGACTGGAGCACGAGGTTCTCCTGCACCGTAAGCGAGCGGAAGATTCCCCGTCCCTCGGGCACCAGGCAGAGACCGGCGGCGAAGCGTCGGTGCGCCGCCTTCTTGGTGACCTCGTTGCCGAGCAGCTGCACGGAGCCCTTCCAGGCCGGCAGCAAGCCGGCGACCGCGCGCAGCAGGGTGGTCTTACCCGCCCCGTTCGGCCCGACGAGGGCGGTGACCTCGCCGGCAGCGACGGTGAGCGACACGCCGCGGAGAACCTGCGTCGTGCCGTAACCGGCCTCGAGCTTGCTCACCACGAGCGCCGGCGCCCGCACCGACGTCCCGTCCGGATGCGCCTCGATGGTCGAGCTGGTCACAGGAGTTCCTCCTGGGGAGCTGCCGCAGCGACCACTGACTCCGAGCCGAGATAGGCGGCGCGGACGTCCGGACTCTGAGCCACCGCGGCCGGATTGCCCTCGAAGAGCAGGCGGCCGAAGTCGAGCACGTACACGTAGTCGCAGAGGTTGAGGACGAGCGACATGTCGTGCTCGACGAGCAGGATGCCGCAACCGCGCTCACGCACGACGGTGCGCAGCACCTCGTCGAACTGGGCCGTCTCCTCGCGATCGAGGCCCGCGGAGGGCTCATCCAGCAGGAGCACGTCGAAATCGCCGGCGAGACACCGCGCGAGCTCGACGAGACGGCGCTGGCCGGTGGAGAGGGCGCCGGCCTGGATGCTGACGAGTTCGGTGACACCGCACAGGTCGAGCGCGGCCATCGTGGCGTCCCGCCTCGCGTGTCGCTGGGCGGGTGAGGCGAACAGCTGCGACTGCACGCGCCGGCCGGCCTGCCCGGCTTCGATGCCCAGCGCGACGTTGTGCCCAACGGTCAGCTGGTCACCGAGTTGCATGCGCTGGAACGTGCGGCCGAGGCCAAGGCGCCCGCGCGCGCCGGGCGGGAGCTTGGTGACGTCCTGCCCGTTCAAGCGGATGGTGCCGGAGATGCGGCGGTTCAGGCCGCTGCAGGCATCGAAGGTCGTCGTCTTCCCCGCGCCGTTGGGACCGATGAGCCCGGTGATCCGCCCGAGCGGGGCGTTGAAGCTGAGGTCCTGCACGGCGACGAGACCGCCGAAGCGGACGGTCAGGTTGCTGACCGCCAACCCCTCGGGCGCGGCGTCCACGCCCCCCCGCTCGCGCGCCGTCGTGCGGGCCCGCGCCGGCACCGGCGGCACGGGGCGCTTGGGGCGGAAGCGCTCGAAGAAGGCCTTCAGCGCAGCTGGCATCTCGGGTTGGCCTTGCATCGCCACCTGGACCGCGAAGAAGCCGAAGATCACGTTGAGCCAGTCGCGGACGTGCGCCCCGGTGAGGTAGCCCGGGATCACGGCGGTGACGCCGATGACGATCGCGAACCACGGTTCGCCGAAGGGCGCCAGCGCCAGGACGGCGAGCAGCACCAGCGAGTAGAAGCTGGTGAAGTTGCTGTCGCTCGTGACGGCGAAATGCACCGACGACCCGTAGAGGATGCCGCTGATTCCGGCGAGGAAGGCCGACAGGCAGAAGACGATCACCCGCGTGACGTTGGTGGAGAGGCCGAGCGTGGCCATGGCCACCGGCGCGTCGGCAAGGCCGCGCAGAATGCGACCAAGCCGGGATTCGTGGATCGCGACGATCAAGCCGGCGATCACCACGACGAACGCGAGCGCCACGTAGTAATAGGCCTTGTCGCCTTGGGCGAAGGAGGGCCGCGGCATGGCCCGCCCGGTGTCCAGCGGGGTGAACATCCAGTTCTGCGAGTACAGCAACTGCTCGACGAGGATGCCGAACCCGAACGTGGCGAGGGCGAGGAAGAGCCCGGAGAGCCGGATCGCGGGGATGGCCACGATGGCGCCGACCGGCACCACGACGAGCCCACCGATGAGCAGCGCCAGCAGCCAGGGCCAGTGGTGGTCGACGGCCAGTTGCGAGAATGCCACCGCGCCGATCGCGGCGAACACCGAGTGGCACAGCGACACCTGTCCCGACGTGCGGACGAGCAGCCCCAGGGACAGCAGGATGATCATCTGCGTCAAGCCCACCGTGAAGAACGGCAGCTTCACGTTCGAGACCAGCTGCGGCACCAGCGCCAGCGCCGCGAGCACGAGAATGCCGGTGACCAGCCGCACCCGCCCGGGCGCCTGGTAGCGCAACTGCTGGCGCCGCAAGATCGAGCTCGGTGGCAGCAGCCGGCGTTTGGGCGTCACGAGCAGGACGACGAAGAGCACGATGAACGGCAGGCTCGCGGGAAGCCCGCTCAGCCAACTCACGGTCAGCACGTACTTGGTCGAGATGGCGGCGCCGATCGCGATGACGAGACCGCCGAGGAACGTGAGCGGGATGTTGGAGAAGTAGCCGATGGCGGCTGCGCCGAACGCTTGGACGACGAGCAGCGTGAGCGTGATCGCGTTCAGACCGACGAACGGCACGAGGAGGACACCGGAGAGCGCGGCGAAGGTGGAGCCGATGAGCCACGCCACCCGTCGAACCCGCGTGGGGCTGATCGCCTGCATCGATACCAGCTCCGGGTCGTCGACCACGGCGCGCATCGACAACCCGGTGCGGCTGAAGCGGAACAGGACGTACAGGCCCAGCACGGCGACGGACGCGATCAGGGTGACCCAGAGCTGCGAGTAGGAGACGTTGACTCCGGCGATCTTGAAGCTGTCGGCCGACTTCGGGAGGTACTGGTCGACCTGGATGGTGTCCGGCCCGTACTTCACGGTCGCAAGACCTTGGACGAGCAGCACGATGCCGACCGTCCCGACGATCTTGGTCGACACCGCCTGGTTGGCCAAGGCCCGCGCGAACCGCTCCATGAGCAGTCCCAGCAGTGGGCCGACGGCGAACACCGAGACGGCGAAGGCGATCTTCCAGTCCCATTTGTGGTCGACGTGCAGGAAGTAGAAGATGTAGGCCGCTACCGAGGCGAGCGCCCCGTAGCCGAAGTTGAAGATGCCCGATGTCTTGTACGTCAGCACCAGTCCGGTGCCGGCGAGGCCGTAGACCGATCCGGTCGCGATACCGCTGACCACGAACGGCAGTATCTCGTTCAGCGTCGTATCCTCTCGCTCGCCGCCCAGCGCCTCCAGGCTAGGTTTATCTGGTATATTTGTCTAGCGGTTTAGCCGATTGGCAAGTTCACTCGGCGGCGGAGCCTTCAGTCGTCGCCGGGCGCGCTATATAGTTAGATAGTTCTGACGTTCGCGCGCGGCGATGGCCGCGTACGTGAGGTGTGGAAGGGCGTCATTCGGCCATGCAGATCAAGATCGGCGCGCGCTACCGCAGCCAGGTGTGCGACACCGAGATCATCGTCGTGCGGGCCCTGGCCGGCGACGTCGCGCTGACCTGTGGCGGGCACCCCGTCATCGACATCAAGGGCGAACCGGAACCGGGGCTGTCCGTCGAGCCGGGAGCCGACGGCGGCACGACCCTCGGCAAGCGCTACACCGACTCGACCGGCAAGCTGGAAGTGCTCGTGACGAAGTCGGGCAAAGGCACGCTCGCCCTCGACGGCGAGCCGCTGCCCGTGAAGGATGCGAAGCCGCTGCCGGCGAGCGACTGACGGGGTGGGGGGCGCTCACGACCTGCTCGAGGCGCTCGCCATCGAGTGGATCGAAGAGAACCTCTACCGGGCCAACTTCGTCCAGGTCGAGGAGTATCCGCTCTTCGGCGGTCAGGTAGCGGCGCAAGCGCTCGCCGCCGCCGGGGCCACCGCTCCGGCCGGACGCATCCCGCACTCACTGCACGGCTACTTCCTGCGCCGCGGCGAGGCGCATCGACCCACACTGCTCCAGGTGGCGGCCGACCGCGACGGGCGGTCCTTCTCGGCGCGGCGGGTCGTGGCGATCCAGCAGGGGCAGGTCATCTTCAGCATGGCCGCGTCGTTCCACGAGGCTCCGACGGGCGCGGTCGATCAGCTGCGCGCAGCTCCTCGGATCGGCAGCCCGGACGACCTGGCCGAAGCGAGCATGCGGCGTTACCCGGCGATCGAGGTACGCGCCGAGCCGCAGCCCGTCGGGCAGGTGCTGCCCGACCGCTTCTGGGCCCGCGTCCGCCACGCTTTGCCGGCCGACGTGCTGACCCACGCCTGCGCGCTGACATACATATCGGACCTGTCCACCGGCCTGGTGCAACTGCTACCCAACGTCCTGCCCGCCGCCAGCCTCGACCACGCGTTGTGGATCCACCACGTCCCGCGCGCCGACGAGTGGCTTCTCGTCGACCTGACCGGCCTGGCGCTGGCCGGCGGGCGCGGGCACTACTCGGGCGCCATCTACACCACGGACGGCCGGCTCGTGGCGAGTCTCGCCCAGGAGATGGTGCTCGGCAGGTGACGAGGGCCCGCCGGGCGTCAGTAACGCGATCCCGACGCCAGCATGACGACGCGCCCGGCGTCGTCCCGGCCTTGGGCACGGGCGACGGCGAACCGGCGCCCGGGATGCTCCGTGCGGGCCGTGATCTCAACCCGCGGATGGTCGGCCCGGACGGCCCGCACGAAACTGATGCCGAGCTCCATCGTCGCGGCGAGGGCGAGCGCGGGGGAACTGCGGACGAGGCAGGCCGAGATCGCCTGCTCGGCGAGCAGGCCGAGCACCCCACCCTGGAGGTCGCCGCGGCTGTTTCGCACGTCGGGCGTCGACGTGGCGACGACGGTCACCTCACCGTCGGCGG
>JBKPQY010000084.1:0-23083 GCA_046734315.1 Actinomycetota bacterium
TCCGGCGCCGTTCGCCGGTGATCCGGTTTGGGCCGAAGCCGAGGGACTCCCGTCCGGCGCACACGCCCGGACGCCACCGCGTAGAACTCGAAAGCGTGTGAGGTGCAAGCCTCCCAGGGTTCGAATCCCTGCGCCACCGCCCAGCGCACGTCCCGTTATGCGCCGTTATTGGCGTGCGGAGCATATCGGGCACACGAAGTAAGTGCATGCCGATCGTGCTGTAGTAGCAGCACGATCGGCATCTTCACGGATGACGGTCCCTATGCGGCGAGCAGTCGCTCGAAGAACGAGCGGTAACGCCGCAGACCTTGGCGAAGGTCCTCCGTCGAGACGTCCTCACCGCTCGTCCAGCGCGACTCGAGTTGGTCCCGCTCGGTAGCGAACATCCGGGCCAAGCGTTGCATGAGATCCGCTACCAGCGCGTCAGCGTCCTGCACGGCGGATCGCGGCTCGTCCACGAAGTGCGCTTGAATCTCCCTCCAGCGCGTGACGACGCCGTGCAGTTCCTCGCCCTCTAGTAGCTGCGCCCGGGGCTCGTCTCGGGTCTCATCCTCGAAGGCGCGATCCTCCTCATGCACTGGCTTCTCCACGGGTTGTCCGACCCGGATCTCGTCGTGTTCCGCCATGCCGGCCGACGCGATCTCCTCAGTGGTCAGCCCGCTGTCGCGAGCAGCTTGCTGTTCGGTCATCGGGTACCTCGCTGGGTCGGCTGCTTGGGTTCCTGCTGGTCTAATGCATCGCGAGCCCGGCTCGAAGCCGCGTCCTTCCTGCCGGCATCATCTGACTGCAGCAGGTCGTCGAAGAGGCTGCGGTAGTGGAGCAATGCAGCGCGCAGGTCCTCTGTGCTCGCCTGCTGGGACTGGGCCCGCTCGCAGACAGCGTGCGCAGACCGGTAGTTCTCCACGACCGACGGGTGATCGACCGAGATCAGCTTGGCCTGGGCCTCGAAGTTGTCCATGGGATAACCGCGCTCGGACATTACGCGGTACACCAGGCCGTCAGCAGCCACGACCGCATTCGAGGGCTGGTCTACGAAACGCTCCTGAAGCTCGCGCCACTCGGCGGCAAATCGAGCGCGGGTCGGTTCCGCGAGCGGCCGGATGGCGAGCCGGTCATGCTGCTTCTGCCGGTCGCGCAGGTCAGCTTCGGCCGCGCGCCGGTCGTCACGCTCCTGCATCGTGCGCTCATACTCAGGGCCAAATCGTTGGCGCAACATGGTCGTCCTGCGTCGTCGCATCGCTGTCGCCGCGAGCAACGCGGCGACAATGATGACAACTGCGATCAGGATCCACGCCCACGTAGCCATAGGGTCCTCCTGTGTGTTGGATGCCCTGCTGATACCCGTGGCCGTTCAGCGTTAAACAGGGACCGGTAAAGGGCTTCCGGCGGCCGAATATAGTACGAATTAGTAACCCCGCGCCAGATCAGCACATTGGGGTCAAGCAAATCAATCATCGGATGGACCTCGAGCAATTGTCGAGGTCACGTCTCGGCGTCCAAGCCAGGGCGTGGGCAGTTTCGCAGGCGCGCGTCAATGGGTATATCTCAAAGCGAGGGCCGGCGCCGCGGATCGCGTGCCGGCTGCAGATCGCCGAAAGCGGGCGTGATGGTCTATCTGGTCGCTGTCTGCGCTGCAGCCGCACTGGGGTTGGGCTGGGTTCTCCAGCAGCGCATCGCCGCGCAGGAAGACCTATCAGAGATGCTCTCGATCCGAATGCTGGTCGATCTCATGCGAAGCGGCGTGTGGTGGGCGGGCATCGCCGCGATGGCCGCCGGGCTGACCCTAGCCGGATTCGCATTGCAACTCGGCCCTGTCACAGTTGTCGGGCCACTGCTCTCAGGAAACCTCCTGTTCGCGTTCGTCATCCGGGCAGTGACCAATCGCGAGCCGCCGCGCAGACCGGAATTGATCGGTGCGGTCCTGCTGTGCGTCGCCGTTGCGGTATTCCTCGCGGTCGCTCACCCGCGCGCATCCCATCGGTCGACGATCGGTTGGCAGCTAATCACCGTGTCGGCACTGATTACCGGTGTAGTGGTGACCGTCCTGGTTCTGATCGGCAAGCGACGCGGGCTGATTGCGGAGTCAATCCTCCTGGCGACCGCGGCCGGCATCCTGTACGGCATGCAGGACGCGACCACGCGCGGCGGGCTCGTCGTCCTCGAGCGTCATGGCGTCGCGATGCTGATCCGTTCGGCCTGGCCCTACCTGCTCATCGCTTCCGCCGTGATCGGCGTACTGCTCGCCCAAAGCGCGTTCCGTGCCGCTCGACTCGACTACTCGCTGCCACCCATAACGATCGGCGAGCCACTCGTGGCCGGCGCGCTCGGTGTCACCCTGCTGGGCGACAAACTCTCCACCACACCGACGAGCCTCGCCATCGAATTCCTTTGTATCGTCGCAATGATCGTCAGCGCGCTACTCGTCGGCCGCTCCCGGGCGCTCGCACCGAGCGTCGACGAGCTCACCCGCGAGGAGACGACGTCAGGACGCCGCTGACGACCCGCGTAGAGGCGCCGTCATTCCGGCGGGGCGGACTCCGGATCGGCGCTGCTCAGCCGGCGTCGCTGCTCGGGTTCGAGACCCTCACCGCGCCGAACCGGCGGCTTGTGCTCCTCGCGCCGCCACGCGGAGAACGCTGCTGTCATGGCGAGTAGCCAGGCCGCACCGATGATGACGGCGCCGATGACGTCGGAGAAGAAGTGCACGCCGAGCGCGATCCGGGAAAAGCCGATCACGGCGACGATCACGGCCGCAACGGCGTAGAGCCAAACCCGCAAGCTGCGGCGTACCACCGGCAGGAAGATCAGCACGAGGATGCCGCATCCGACCATCGCCGCCTGGGTGTGCCCGCTCGGAAACGAGGTTCCGTGTGCGGTTGCGAGCGGATCGGACAGGTGCGGGCGAGCCCGGTCGACCGTTGCCTTGATCAGGCTGTTCAGCAGTGAGCTGCCCAGGGCCGTGACGGCCAGAAACGCGGCCAGGCGCGGGAGGCGGCGGTAGAGCAGCCAGGCGAATACCGGGGTCAGCACGATCCACCACGCCGTCGGCGACCCGATACGCCCGACCACTTTCATCGCGGACGTGAACGCGGGGTGCGTCAGTGCGTACGAGTGCAGCGAGTCCGCGGTATCGCGGTCGAGGTGGAGCAGCGGATCGGACTTCGCGGTGACCAACACGACCAGTATCGAGAAGGGAACGGCGACTAGTCCCACGGCGACGAACGCCAACACCGCCCGGACCCCGAAGCGGAACCGCGCCCGCCGCTCTTCGCGCACGGTCGGTTGCTCAACCATGCGAACCACCATCGATGTCTGGACGGACCGCCGACATCAGACCACACTGGCCGACGTGCCGGACCCGGGGGATGCCGCAGTCGGCACGTGGTTTCTCAGCGACGACGAGCGTCGCAATCCGGCCTCGGACATCCGTGGGTTTACATCCGGCAATCTGGTCGAGCCGCTTGTCGACGGCGGCAGCTACTTCGCCCTGCTGTATCAGTCGCTGTGCCGGACCGGTGGCCACGACCAGGTTTACTTCACCGACTTCCGGGGCGACACCGAGGAACGGCTGGCGGGCCCGGGCACCTCGGTCGGTGAGGTGTTCAGCGAGCTGGCAGAACGGGGTGTGCTCGTCTTCGGATTGATCTGGCGGTCGCAGCCGAGTTGGCTCGATCAGAGCGAGGGGAAGAACGCCGAGCTGGCGCGCGCGTTGTCCGACGCAGGGGGCGAGGTGCTGCTGGACTCCCGCACCCGGCGTGCCGGCTCGCACCATCAGAAGCTCGTGGTCATCCGGTACGTCGGCCGTCCGGAGCTCGACATCGCCTTTGTCGGCGGGATCGATCTGGGCCGCAGCCGAAACGACGACTCCCGGCACGCCGGCGACCCGCAGGCGATGGAGTTCCCCAGCGGGTACGGCGAGCGTCCGCCGTGGCACGACGTCCAGGCGTCGGTGCGCGGGCCGGCGGTGGCCGACATCGAGCAGACGTTCCGCGAGCGGTGGTACGGCAGCACCGTCCTGGACCTGTCCAGCCCGATGCGGATGCTGATCGACCGCGCGTATCACGCCGGCAAGCTCGTCGGCCGCGACCTGCCCGAGACCCGCCCGGAGCCGGGGTCTGCCGGCCCCCATGCGGTCCAGGTGCTGCGCACGTACCCGGCCCGGCTGCGCCGCTACCCGTTCGCGCCGCTGGGCGAGCGCAGCATCGCCTACGCGTATCGGAAGGCATTCGCCCGTGCGCGCCGGCTCATCTACATCGAGGACCAGTACCTGTGGGCGCCGTTCGTAGCGACGTTGCTGGCCGCCGCGCTGCGCGGCAATCCGGAGCTGCGGGTGATCGCCGTCGTCCCGCGATACCCCGACAAGGAGGGCCGATCGCGCTGGCCGAGTCTCGTCGGACGCGAGCAGGCCATCAAGGTGTGCAGTACCGCGGGCGGTGATCGGTTCGCCATCTACGACCTCGAGAACGTGTCGGGCACACCCGTGTACGTGCACGCCAAGGTGGTCGTCGTCGACGACGTCTGGGCGATGATCGGGTCCGACAACCTGAACCGCCGGTCGTGGACGCATGACAGCGAACTGTCGTGCGCCGTGCTCGACGAGACACTCGACGAGCGTGAGCCCCGCGATCCGGCCGGTCACGGCGACGGTGCGCGCCGATTCGCGCGGGAACTCCGCCTGCAGCTGTGGCACGAGCACCTCGACCTCGATGCCGGCGGCGCATCCGTCGACGAGATCGTCGACCCGCACGCGGGATTCGACTTGATGCGCGCACGTGCCGAGGGACTGCAGCGGTGGTACGACGGTGGCCACGACGGACCGCGTCCGCCAGGGCGGCTGCGGCCGCACTCGCCGGAACGACTTCCGCGACGGCACCGGCCGTGGGCGGTCCCGGTGTACCGGGTCCTCTACGACCCGGACGGCCGGGCGATCCGTGACCGGCTGCGGCGGCGGCCCTGACGCGTCTTCTACCGCGCGCCGCATATTGTCACCGCGCCCGGCAGCACCGTCACCGTCAGTGTCTCCTGCTCCCCGGCGTAGTCGCCGTCGAATTCGACCGGCACCGGACGACCGGCGCGTATCTCGATGCGCCGGCCCTGTGCGATCAGCGCCTGCGGTCCGTTGTCGGCGTGACGGCGCATGATCCGCCACGCGAGTAGCACGACGTCGAGCCATCCGCGCGGCGCGATGACGATCACGTCGACCAGCCCGTCCGAAGGGTCCGCATCTGGGAGGACGGCCATCCCGCCTTGTAGCTCGCCGACGTTGCCGACGAGCACTCCGAGCGCGCGGATGCGGCGTGGCGCCGACGCGTCGACCCGCAGTTCGTAGTGTGCACGAGGGGTGTTCCGTAGCGCGCGCATACCGGCGGCGACGTACGCGGCCCAGCCGTAGCGCTTCTTGGCCTGCTCACTCGTGTCGCGGATCAGGGCGGCGTCGAAGCCCAGTCCGGCCATCACCGTGAAGCGCCTGCCGCCGGCGTCCAGCAGGTCGACGGTGCGGCGGTCGGCGCTGAAAGCCCGGTCGAGGGCGGTCGGCACATCCAGCGGAAGCCCGAGGTTGCGCACGAGCAGATTGCCGGTGCCGGTGGGGACGAGCGCCATCGGTACCCCGGTGCCCGCGAGCACACCTGCGCACGCGGCGACCGTTCCGTCGCCGCCGCATACCACCACCATCTCCGCCCCGGCATCGAGGGCGTGACGGGTCTGCCCGGCACCAGGATCGTCCTCGGTGGTCTCGAGCCACAGCAGGTCGGACCCCACGTCGCGGCGCTTCAGTTCCGCGCGCAGCTCGTTCGGGTCGTCCACCGTGACGGGATTCCACACGATGGCGAGCGTCACAGGCTCACCCGCCGTCTGCTGCGAAGGATCAGTGTCCAGGTGACCGACAGCCACACCAGCGCAAGCAACGCGCCGCCCATGACGTCGGTCAGGAAATGCATTCCCCGGTACAGGCGCGCAAAGGCGACGCATACCGGCACGACCAACGCGACGACAATGGCCAGCGTACGCAGCCAACGCCGCGCGCCCGTGTGCACCGCAATGACCGCAAGCGCGCCGTACAGCGTTATCGCCGCGGCGACATGCCCGGACGGGAAGCTCGAGGTCGGCGGCGCCGAGTCCAGGTGCGATACCGGCGGGCGATGGCGGTCGATCATCAACGCCGTGAGCACGAAGATGGTCACCTCGCCTGCCAGCGCAGCGGCAAGGAACATCGACTCGCGCCAACGGCCCAGCACGATCCGCAGCCCGATGAAGAACACCAGGCCGACCCCGACGACGGTCAGCGTCTCGGCACAGTATGTGAGCCAGTGGGTCACCGTGTTCCAGGTGGGCGTGCGATGGGCGGCCAGCCAGCGGTTCGCCGATGCGTCCCATCGCTCGAAGGCTGTGCCCCGCAGTTGGTGCGTCAGCAGGTACCCGACGCCGCACAACCCGCCCCACAGCAGGGCGGCTGCGAGCACCAGTCGGAGGACTGTGCCACGTGCTTCCACCAGCCGGCGATCACGGGGCGTCCGATCGGCGACGAAGGTGCCCGATCGAAGTGCTCTGTCGGTGGCCATGTCAGGTCCTGCGCCACTTCGCCTCGGCGAAGCCGTAGATGCCGAACATCGCCAAACCAATGGCGACGACGCCCAGCAGCCACGGCCCCACGGCAGTGTCGGCCAGCTCGCGCAGCGCCCGATCCAGCCCGCCGGCCTTCTGCGGCTTGTAGTCGACGGCGGCCGAGATGACGAACACACCCGCGAGGGCGAAGACGAATCCACGAGAGGCCGTGCCGACCACGCCAAGAAATTCCACAACCTTGCGGGTCGACGGGCTCATCCGGCCGAGGGCGAGGTACTTCTCGAACTTGCGGCTGAAGCCCTCCCAGACGAGGTAGAGACCACAGACCACGATGACCGCGCCGACGATGCCGACCGCCCACCGCCCACCTGGATGCTGCATGGCCTTGGCGGTCCACAACTCCTGCTGGCCGGCCTGGCTGCTCGTGCCTGCGTGGCTCGCGATCTTGAATGCGCTGACTGCGAAGAAGCCGTAGATGATGGCGCGGGCCAGCGACTGCACGCGCGGCCCGGCCTTCTTGCCTTCGCCGACCACGCCGAAGATCGCTTCGCTCAGCCGCCACAGGGCGTAGCCGGCCAGGCCGACGGCGATCAGCCAGAGCAGCACGGTCCCGCCGGAATGGCGGGTCAACTCCTCGAACGCACCGCGCTGGTCGGTCTCGCCTCGGCGGGACCCGGTCGCAAGCGCGACCGCCAGGATTGCGATGAGCAGGTAGAGCGTGGCGCGCGCTGCCAGGCCCCAGCGTGCGAGCAATGCCATTGCATCGCCGCGGGCGGCCCGCCGCACGGTAACTGTTGCGCTCATTCGTCAACACCTCAGCAGGGGAATGTTGGTGAACAAGGGGATACCCACGCCGCGCGCTGGACAAACGTGCTCGGTGCCGTCGCGAATCGCGACGATTCGGCGATCACCGAACGTTCAGGCGGGCATCGTGATTGCGTGACTCACGAGCCACATGTCCTGGACAACCCGGCCTACGCCGCGCTGGCCGGACCGCACAAGCACCTGGCCGAACGGCGCCGCGCGGCGCTGCGGTATCCGGTGGACGTGGCCCCCTACGCCACCGTGCCCGGGCAGCCCGATCCGGGCGATTGGGCCGACCTGGCGACGCTTGCGGGTCGTCCCGGGCGGCTCCGATTCGCGGGCGCCCCGGCGTGGGCCCCCGTCGGCTGGGAGGTCGCGCGCCACTTTCGTCTACAGATGATCGATGGAAGCACCAGCGCCGCGTATTGGGCGGACGCGACGCGGCTGACCGAGACCGACGTGCCGGACATGCTGGACCTCGTCGCATCCACTGATCCCGGCCCGTTCCTGCCCCGAGCCATCGAGCTCGGTACCTACCTCGGCATCCGCCGCGACGGCGCGCTTGTCGCGATGGCCGGCGAGCGCCTGCATCCACCCGGTTGGACCGAGATCAGCGCAGTATGCACGCGGTCCGAGTACCGCGGGCAAGGCCTCGCAAGGCAATTGGTGTCAGCGCTGACAACCGAGATCCACGCGCGCGGCGAGAACGCATTCCTGCATGTGTCTGCGGACAACCACAGAGCCATCGCGCTGTACGAATCACTCGGCTTCCAACCACGGCGACTGACGACCTTCATCGAGGCGCGGGTGCCGCCGGGCGCCGTCAGAACTGCTAGTGCAGGCCGAGTTCATGCAGCCGCGTTGTGACCAGTTTGGTTACCAAGTCCTTCGGCAGTGGCTGCCCGACGGCGAAGTGCAGCGACCCTTTCGTCCCGTCGTAGTCGGCGGTGTCGGCGGCGAGTGCCGGCAGAACGGAGCCGCTGTGCGGGAGGTAGCTGAGATGGTTCTTGAATGCTGCGAACCCGGCGACTACCTTGCCATCGACCTTGAACGCCGGCATCCCGTACGAGATGCATTCCTCGGAGTTGGGGACGATCTCCCTAATGTCCCGGCGCAATTGTTGCAGCGTCGTCCGCTGCGGCTCGTCCAAGCCGGCAAGGTAGGTGTCGATGTCGGCTGCGGCCATACGCCGAGTCTGCCACCCTGCGCGGCTTGTGTTGCTCGAATCAGGTCCGGACCGTCACCCGTGCGTGGGCGGCGACGCGGCGCAGAGCGTCCATGGCGCGCTCGACATCGTCGACGCTTGTGTAGAGGGTGAAGCTCAGCCGGCAGCTCGCGGGCGGAGTCAGGCCGAGATCGCGATGGGCGAGTGTGGCGCAGTGGCACCCCGAGCGGGATTCCACACCGAGTTCGTTCAGGCCGTTTGCGACGTGCACGGGATCCGTACCCGCGACGTTGAACGCCAGCAGCGGTGAACGCGGCGTGCCCGGAGCCGGCCCGTACACGGTGAGCCCCGGGATGTCCTGGGCGGCATGGAGGGCCCGCTCGGTCATCGCACTGACATGTCGTGCCACGACGTCCATCGCGCATTCGATCGCATGGCGTGGGATGGGCCGCGAGGTCGCGAACCAGTCGCGCTCGCCGGATGTCAGGTCGAGCACGAGCCGCAGCGCCTGAGCAGAGGTGATCACGCCGAGGATGTTCGGCGTTCCGGCGGCGTACTTCCAGGGCAGGACGTTGTAGTCCACTCGGTCCGGGCTAACGCGGCCTTCGGCGATCATGTCCCCGCCGTAGAGGAACGGCAGAGCGTCGGCGAGCAGATCCTCTTTGGCGTAGAGGACGCCGACGCCGAACGGGGCGAGCAGCTTATGGAAGGAGAAGGCGAGGTAGTCGACATCGAGTGCCTGGACGTCCACGCCGGCGCTGGGTACGAGTTGCGCGGCGTCGACAAGCAGCAGCGAGCCGGTGCGGCCTTCGGGCCGGACGTAGCCGCTGGCGTCGGAAATAGCACGGACGACATGCAGTGGTGGTTTGGTGCCGAGGAAGTTCGAGGCCCCGGTGACGCATACGAGCTTGGTGCGCGCATCGACGAGATGGGCGAGATGGTCCAGGTCGAGTTCGCCGCTGCGATGGTCGAAGCGGGCGACGCGGCACTCGACGCGTCGCCCTAGGCGCGGCAGGATTTCCCGGCTCAGTGCGTACCACGGAACGAAGTTGGAGTTGTGCTCCATCATCGTCGTCACGACGTTGTCGCCGTCCCGGAACTCGCTGAGCAGCGAGTACATGACGGCGTTGATCGCCTCAGTGGTGTTGCGGTAGATGACGATATTTCGCCGACTGGGCGCGTTCAGCCAGGCTGCGATTGTGTCGTAGGACTCCTCGAACATCGCGGTCATGCGTTGCGAGGCCGTCGACTGCCCGCGATGCACGTTCTCGTACCACGGCGCAAGCGAGCGATAGAACTCGAGCAGTTCCCGCGGTGGCTGGGTGCTCGCTGCGTTGTTGGTCACGACCCGCCCTGTCTCCGGGAAGTCGAAGTGCCGCCGAATCCGTTCGACGTCCAGCATCGTCGCGGTGTTCCCCGGCAACGGGGCGGGTCGGCGCTCGTCAAGGAATGCCGGTCGCCGGCTCGGCGGTGTGCTCACTGGTGATTCCCGTCGCACTGCGGGCCCGCTCCATCAGTTGCACGAGGGCCTCGGGATCGGTAAGCCCCTGGCCTGGCGCTTCGTCTCCGGAATCGAGACTGAAGGCTCGCAACCCGACAACGTTCAGCGCGGTAACGAAGACCGGGCTCTCTTCGCGGAGCACCCGGTATGTAGCGTCGAAATCGGCGGCGGGCAGGAACACATTCGTGCCGCCACCGACAAATTGGAGCCAGTCAGCCGGTGGGACTTCCGGAAATGCGAGGAAGAGCTTGTTGCCCGACACCGTGGTCAGGCGAAGTATGCGCCGGTAGTCGACGACGTCGTTGCGCAGCGTGGACACGCTGTAGTCCATGACGCGTTCCCGAAAGCCCATGACTACACGGAGCGGTCGCACCCGCCGCTGATACGGCCCTATCCGATGGTGACCGCGGTGCTCCTACGGCGCCGTCGGCAGGCAGTATTCGAGTACGGCATGTGCCTTCTCCATCGCGGCAACCGGGTCGGCGTCGGGGTTGCCGACCTGCTCGGAGTCGAAGTTCAGGTCGAAGAACAACTCGTCAACGCCGGTCTCGGCGAAACTGCCGATGTCGTCGCGGATCTGCTCCAGGGAACCGTGCAGCAGCTTGCGATCGCGGCCGTCCGAAGGCCGGGCGCGGACCACCGTCACGCCACGCACCACAGAGCGCACGCTCGACGGTGACTTGCCGACGCGCTCGGCCGTGTCGCGCATGGTGGCGATCGCGAAGCGGATGTCGTCGAGGCTCGCGCGGCTGCTCGATATCCAGCCGTCGCCTCGGACAGCGCCGCGGCGATAGGCCGCCTCGCTGCTGCCGCCGATCAGCAGCGGCGGCCGCGGGCGCTGCACCGGTCGGGGTGCCATCCGTGACGGCGGCACCGTGTAGAACTCGCCGCCGAAGCTGACCTCCCCATCGGACGCCAGCAGCGTGCTGAGGCAGTCCAGCCACTCGTCGAATCGACGGCCCCGCCCGCGCATGGGGACGCCCGCGGCGACAAATTCGTCGGGATGCCAGCCGAGGCCGATGCCGGCATCCAGCCGCCCTGTAGATAGCACGTCGATCGTCGCGAGTTGCTTGGCGAGTACGGCCGGCGCGTAGAACGGGCCGTTGACGACGGCGAGTCCCAGGCGTGCCCGGCTCGTCACGGGCGCCGCGAACCCGAGCGTCACCAGCGGGTCGAGCACACTGCGATAGACAGCGGGTAGGTCGCTGCCGCTCGGGTAGATCACGCGCTGGAACGTCCACAGTGTGCGGCAGCCACGATCCTCGGCAGTACGAGCCAGCAGCGAGATGTTCTCCGGCGTCGCCCATGACCCCGACGTCGGTAGCGCGAAGGACAACTCCATGGCCAGATGCCTACCAGATCCCGCGATGCCTGGCGGTCCGCGCGAAGCCGGCCGCGCCTAGGGTCGCGACTGCTTCGCCTCACGAGCATGTTCGCTGAGAAGCTCGCCGCCTAGGTTCGCGAGAGTGATGACGTCGCCGATCGCGATATCGGGAACGCGTTCGAGCGCGTCCCCGACGATCTTGTCCAACCGTTCGTAGTACCACTGCATAGCGTGTCGGCCCGCGGGCGTCACCGTCGCGAGCACGCTGCGCCGGTCGTCGGGGTTGTGCGATCGCGCGACGAAGGCGGCCGCTTCAAGCCGGTCGAGCAACGCGGTGACGCTGCCTGAGGTCAAGTTCAGTAGGTTCCCGATGTCGGTCGGCGTGTGCGGCCCGTCGAGGTACAGGAACCCGAGGGCGACGATCTCCGTGGTGCCGACGCCGAGCTCGTCGGCGACGGCTTCCCGGTGACGATCCCATCCGAGGGTGAGGCGCTGTAGCGCCAGTGAGACGCTTCGAACCGTCGGATCCTCATCGCTCACGGTAGTCACGGACCCCCCGCCCGGTGATGACTATCTTGATCATCACGCTAGTTATGGCGAAGAGGCGATGTCAAGTGCCGCGGCAGCTTGTTACCACCACGATCGGCAGAATCGCCTTGCAACGCGGCAAAATCGGGCTCCGTCATATCGGTAGGACCCGCCCTATTGCCCGCGTCCGGTCATGGCCAAATGGGGTAGTTCGCTTGATGCCCCAGATACTCGCTTGCTATGTTGCTTCGATAGGAGGCGGCGCAACGGGGGCGCGCCGCCTCCGATTGTGTCAACTCAGATGACGTACTGCTTCAGGTCCACGCCGTTCAGCTGCTCGTACGTGCGCAGCCGCATGCGGAATCTTCCGCCGTCACCCCAAGCG
This sequence comes from Actinomycetota bacterium, assembly GCA_046734315.1. Classification (GTDB taxonomy): domain Bacteria; phylum Actinomycetota; class Actinomycetes; order Mycobacteriales; family Jatrophihabitantaceae; genus DASXRA01. The sequence goes on from JBKPQY010000084.1 coordinate 12,272, forward strand.
GTACCCCAGCTGTTGACATACGTGATGACGCTGTTGAATGCGTCGTTCGAGTCGAGTTCGACACCTACGGCCTCGACCTCATGGCCACCCGCCAGCTTGCTTGCTGCCCAGTGGGGGTCGGCGTCGATGAAGCCGTCCTTGCCCGGCTCGAAGAACGCCTCGTGCCACGGCATTCCCTGCAGAACCGGGCCGCTCTGCAGCAGCCGAAGGAACCCGTACGCCGACCGGGCCCAGCGGTAGCCCTTGACGGTGCCCCGGCTCTTGAGCACCTTGCAGATCGCCAGGCCGGACGATCCAGTGTCGTCGGGCGGATAGGTGCCGGGGTAGCCGTCCACGACGGTGGCGTCGCTGTAGAGCTGCACGGCGAACTTCTCGGCCTCGGCGGCATCGGAGGTCGACGGGAGCACGTCGCCGACCGAGTCGAAGAACGGTCGGGTACCAAGCGCGCCTGTCCCGGCATTCCCGGTGCACGATCCGAGCTGACCCTGGTCGAGGACCGCTAGGACGCGCTCCCAGGACTGATCACTCAAGGTCTTGCCCATCTCGTGGACGTCGTTCTCCACCATGTGGGCGAGGCTGCGAGCGTCGAGCCACAGGTTGCGCCCGAGCCGAGCGCCTTCGTGCGGTACCTCGTCGTACTTCAGGTACAACTGGCCGGCATCCAGCAGACCACTGAACATATGACCGCCCCCCTCAGGCTGGCTTCTGTCAGATAAGGCACTTTCCCAGCCCTCTCCGTTAGCCACAAGAGCGCTCTGAGAACGTCGCTGATACAAGCCGCCGCGCAACCGGCTCGCGGTACCGTCGCCAGGTGCAGGTCAACCTGGCTCAGGACGATTCGGGCGCGGCGCGTGATGTCCGGCTCGGCGACGAGATCACCGTCGCCCTGGACGAGAATCCCACGACCGGTTATCGCTGGCATGCCGACATCGATACGAGCCGCCTCGAACTGACTGACGATCAGTACCTGGGAGCAGAACGTCCCGTCGGTGCCGGCGGTACTCGCCGCATGACGTTCGCGCCGCTACAGGCCGGCCGAGCGCGGCTGCACCTCGTCAAGCGCAGATCGTGGGAGCAGGCGGGTGTTGCAGAATTCGACGTCGCACTCGACGTCGCCGCCGAGTGACATCGCGGGTCAGCGAAGGTACGAGGCTCCGTTCGCGTCGAGGACAGCGCCGCTGAGCCATACCGGGGCGTCGGTCGCCAGCCACGCGACGGTGGCGGCGATCTCGGCCGGCGTGGCGACCCGACCGAACGGGCTCTGCGCCCGCACCGCATCGCCGTCGGGACCTTCCAGGACGTCGCGTGCCATGTCGGTGTCGACGAAGCCCGGCGCGACCGCGACCGAGAGAACGCCGTGCGGCGCCAGGGAAACAGCGAGAGACTGCGCCAAGGCGTGAAGCGCTGCCTTGCTGGCGCCGTAGGCGGGCGTCCCGGGTTCGCCGCGGTATGCGCCACGAGAACCGATGCTGATCAGACGCCCACCGTTCGGGCCGCGTTCACGGTGCAACAGGTGGTCGACTGTAAGCCAGGCCAGATTCGCCGGGGCCACCAGATTGAGCTCGAGCGTCTGTCGCCACGCGTGCTGCCAGCCGGCGTAGCCGGTCGCGTCGATCGGATGCGCCGTGAAGACGCCGGCGCTATTGACCAGCACGTCGAGATCTCCCAGCCCGTCGACGACCTCGGCGATGACACGCTCGCAAGTGTCCGGCACGGTGAGATCGCCCCGGACGACGATGTGCCCGCTGCCGGGCAGCGCGTCCCGCACCCGCTTCGCGGACGCGGCGTCGTGTCCCGCGTGCACTGCGACCCGGTGTCCGCCCGCCGCGAGGGCCTGCGCCACGGCGGCACCGATGCCACGGCTCGCTCCTGTCACCAGGCTGCACGTCGTCACCCGCGGGACGCTACCGCGCGGTCAGGCAGGATCACGCGACGCCGACGGCATGAAAGGGTGGGGGCATGACGCTCGATGTTGCCGCGGTCCGGGCCCGTTTCCCTGCGCTGACCGCCGGCGCAGCGCACTTCGACGGACCTGGCGGCTCGCAGACACCGGACACGGTCGCCCGCGCCGTGCGCGACACGCTGGTGTCGCCGATCGCGAACCGCGGTGCGATCACCCGGGCCGAGCAGAACGCCGAGGCGGTCGTGCAGATGGCACGGTCGGCGATGGCCGACCTGCTAGGTGCCGATCCGCAGGGCATCGTGTTCGGGCGCAGCATGACGCAGCTGACCTTCGACATGGCGCGAACGCTTGCCAGGACCTGGTCGGCGGGTGACGAGGTCGTCGTCAGCCGGCTCGACCACGACGCGAATGTGCGTCCCTGGATGATCGCCGCCGAGACGGCAGGCGCCACCGTGCGGTGGATCGACTTCGATCCTGTCACCACGGAGCTCACCGTCGACCATGTCGCGGACCAGCTCAGCGAGCGCACCCGGCTCGTCGCGCTCACCGGCGCTTCGAACCTGCTGGGCACCCGACCCGACCTCTCGGCAGTCGCCGAACTGGTGCACCGTGCCGGTGCCTTGCTCTACGTCGACGGAGTGCACCTCACCGCGCATGCCGGCATCGACGTCGTGGCGCTCGGCGCGGACCTCTTCGCCTGCTCGCCGTACAAGTTCTTCGGCCCGCACTGCGGTGTTCTGGCTGCCAGGCCCGACCTGCTGGACGACCTGCACCCGGACAAGCTCCTCCCGTCGACCGACGCCGTTCCAGAGCGCTTCGAGCTCGGGACGCTGCCCTACGAGCTGCTGGCCGGGACGACGGCCGCCGTCGACTTCATCGCCGGTCTCGCCGGCACGACCGGTAACCGGCGCCAGCGCATCCTTACGTCGATGCATGCTGTCGACAAGCACGAGGACGCGCTACGGCAACGCATCGAGCGCAGCCTCGCCGACCTGGACACCGTCACCGTGCATTCGCGCGCCCGGCACCGCACCCCGACGCTGCTGCTCACCTTCGCCGACCGCACCCCGGATGACGCCTACCGTTTCCTCGCCGAGCTCGACGTCAACGCCCCGGCGGGAACGTTCTACGCCTACGAGCCCGCGCGCCGGCTCGGGCTCGATGACGGCGGACTGCGGATCGGGCTGGCGCCCTACACGTCCGACTCAGACGTGGATCGGCTCATCAACGGGCTCACCAAGTTCGCCGACTGAGCGCCGGGTAGCCCCGCGGTTCGTCGTCAGGGCGCGGGCTGTGTCGGCGTTCATGACGCAACCTGCACCGGCCGGTCGCCGGTCTGGACGAGCGCGCGTGCGGCGTGCAGCGTGGTGGTGTCGTGGGCGTCGGCGGTGTGCAGGATGTGGGCGACCTTGGCGCCGATGGCGTCGATTCTGGCGTTGGTCGCGGTCTGATCGGCGTGCAGTTCTTCTCGGCAGACGGCGTGGATGATGCCGCCGGCACTGGCTATCACGTCCGGGATCCACACGATGCCCTTGTCGCGTAGGCGGGTGGCAACGGTGTCGTCGGCGAGCTGGTTGTTGGCGGGACCCACGATCAAAGGGGTGTTGAGGGACTCGACCGCGGCTTCGGTCAGCAGCCCACCGGTGGCGGCCGGCACCAGAACGTCGATCTGAGCATGCAGCAGGTCGGCTGATGTCCAGGTGAGGCCAGATGATTCGGCGAGGTCGCGTCGAGCTGGGTCGACATCGGCGGCGACGACCTGCGCGCCGTGCCGGACCAGCGCTTCGCCGATCAGCTGCCCGACGCTGCCCAGGCCGATGATGCCGACACGCAAGCCGGTGGCCGAGTCCGCGGAGAAGACGTGACGGATGCCGGCTGCGAGCGCGGCCAGCACGCCACGGGCCGTGGCGACACTGGAGTTGCCGCTGCCGCCGAGCTGCTCGGGCCGGCAGAACGCCAACCCGCCGGTGCGCTCGTAGATCGTGGCCATGTCCGCCGGCGTCGAACCGATGTCCGGACCGGTGAGGTAACGACCACCGAGTGCGGCGATGGCGTCGGAAATGTCGGCGATCAAAGCGCTGTGCTGCTCGGCAGTCAGCGCTTTGGATGGCAGTACGGCGACAGTCTTGCCGCCGCCATGGGGCAGCTCCGGCCAGCGCACACTTGAGGGTCATCGCCTCGGACAGCCGCAGCACGTCGTCGATGCCCGAGCGCCAGTGCGGGTATCGCTTGATCCGGCAGCCACCGATCGCCGGTCCCCGGGCGGTCGAGTGGACCGCGATCGCGACCGTCAGCCCACTGCGCTGTCCACGCGTCACATGCAACTGTTCGTGCGCCAGGCTCGACTCGGAGACGGCAGGAGCGGGCGTTCGCATCACGGAACAGATCGTGCGCCTTCACCGGACCGGCTGTGATGCGTACCGAGATATGTTCGGAAGATGACCGAGAACCCGATCCTCGATCGGACCGATCGCCGAATCGTTCAGGAACTCCAGCAGGACGCCCGTATCCCCATGCGCGACCTCGCCGGCGCCATCGGCGCCGCCGCCTCAACCTGCTCCGAACGCATCCGCCGCCTGCAGACCCGCAACGTGATCACCGGCTTCCACGCCGACGTCGACCTCGCCGTCCTAGGCCGATCCGTCCAAGCACTCGTCTTCGCCCAGGTCCGCCCGCTGAGCCAACCCTTGATCGAACGGTTCAACCGCGACGCGCTGGCAATGCCCGAGGTCATGGCCGTGTTCGTCCTCGCCGGCGGTGACGACTTCCTGCTGCACGTCGGCGTCACCGACGTCCACGAGCTGCACACCTTCCTCCTCACCAAACTCAGCAGCCGCAAGGAGATCACCCAGTTCCGAACCTCGATCATCTTCACCCACGACCAGAAACGCGCCCTCGAGGACCTGAACTCACCCCCCGACTAAGACAGCCAACCGCAGCGCCGCCAATGGAACATCAGCCGAGGACTGCAGGACGCAAGTTCCAGATCGAACCCTGCCAAGAAGTTGACGCAGGACACGAGGCAATCCTCTGGTCAAGAGTCACGGTGAACGCACGGATCTGCCGATGTTCGGTAACCCGGAGTTATTCTCTTGCTACGCCATGGCGAGATTGCGGGGGGCGGGGCGCGATGGGCGGTGGTTGGCTTCCAGATCCGAGCAAGCGGCACGCCACTCGATTCCACGACGGGTTCGCCTGGACCGACCAGGTGGCCGATGGGGAATGCAAGGGTATCGACCCTTTCACGCAAGCAGGCGATGATGCGACAAGTGTGCAGCCAGCGCGCGCTCAGCGCCGAGGACGCGAACGCTGGATACGGCTCGGGCTCCTCGCGCTGCTCGTCGGCGTGATCATCACGTTCGTGGGCCTTTTCGTTCTCGCACCCGGACCGCATGGCTCGGGGCCGCCGCCGCAGTCGACACCGGCGCAGTCGACATCGACGCACGCGACGCCGCCGCATTCGACGCCGCCGCATTCGACGCCGCCGCATTCGACACCGCCGCATTCGACACCGCCGCATTCGACACCGGCGCAGTCGTCGCAGCCGGTGGGCTCGGGGCCGCAATCGAACTCGGCGCCGCCCCAGTCGACACCGCCGGCGGCCGGCGCTGAAGCGCCGTCGGGTGGCAGCAATGCCGCCGCGATCATCACGGCCGTCGCCGGCCTGATAACAGCTACCGCTGGGCTAATCACCGCCTTGATTAACCTCCGCAAACCCTCAGTTACACAGTCCAGAGCCTCAACTTTGTCCGGCAAGGATGACGCTGCCTGAGCAGGGTCGCAGTTACCTCCACGGACGCAACCACGCGCTAGGGCTCGCGCGATCGAGGAGTGGTATCCACACGACTGCTCGGAGGCGGTTGACACTTCTCCGACAACCGGCTGGGGCAAGCAAGACAGCAAGGGGATCTTCAGCGACGGGTGATCGCTCATGCCGCTGATAGTGCGCGGGCGCTCGGTCGCCTCGGCCCCGGCCACGTTCCGGAGACCCTGCGATCCAGCGCGGCCAGTCTCACTCGACGCTAACGCGCGTGTCAGGGCTGGGGGCCGGATTGCGCTGACTGTTACATTGGCGCGGCTCATGACGCGGAGGGTGTGGTGATCAAGGTGCCGAAGCATGCGGGCGCGGTTGTTGTCGCGACGACATGCATGTGCGCGGTCGTCGCGGCGTGCGACTCATCGCCGTCGGCTGCGCCGCGTAGTTCCCACCAGGCTGTGACCGCATCCACGTCGCCACCGACGACAGCAGCTTCCGATGTGCAGCTCGAGGCGGCGTCGACGTTCTCTCGCCTGCTCGACGAGGAGGGCATCAAGGCCAACTCGGTGACTGTACGGGGAGGTTCGCCCTTCTCTACCTGGCATGCCTCGGCCGTGGCTAGGTCGGAAGCCTGCCACACGTTCATTGCCGGCATCGAGCATGAGTCGTGGCCAGCGAATGTAGCGCCGCTGATGAAGCAGTACCTCTCTCCCACGATTGAGTTGTGTCGGCAGGAGGACCGGTTCCTTGCTGCTCGGACGGTCGATGAGTTTCTAGCGATACCGCCACCGGACGCAGCTTTGAAAGCCAAGGCCGCGGATCTTCAAATGAAGATCGAGAAGCTGCTGGGAATTGTGCCGTAGCGACACCGCTCATGAGCCCGACCGACTCAGTCCCAGAGGTTAGGATTAATCCCGCAGGCATCAGCACGGACATGCCGCGATGAGTGCGCATCGCACCTTGGTCCGGTGCAGGATATGGCAGGTCGTGGTGGAACAGAACGTCGAACAAACAGGACCACGGTCGTGATCGCTCGGGCAGAATCCGCGTTCGCGTTGGTCGCGGGGTGCCTTGGCGATTGCCACAGAGCAGCGCCTCACGGCGGTTCTATGCGTGCTGGGCCGCGCCCAGGTTGGCTAGTGCCTCCGGGGTTGCCGTTGTGTCCTCTGACCCAGCGCCATTTAATGACGTTGAACTCGGCGGATCGGCCATCCGCTGCACCGACACCGCCGGTCACCGCGCTCGCACGCGCCGACGACGACTGCCTTCCGCCGGCCGCCGGACCTGCGCTGACGCCTTGTCGGGACAGGTGCGGCTGGGCGCGGATCGCGCGCAGCCGCGGACCAAGAGCCTGCCCGTACCCGCAGGTGATGGGCGTCTCTCCTGCCCGCATTCGGTGGCACTGATCCGGTCACAGCATCAATCGACCGTTGTGATTCACGACGAACCCACACGCCGGCCGGAAACACCGTTTGATCCGCAGTCCTCGGTGAGTGACCCGTGCGGCGAGGCAGCGGCTCATCACCGCTTGCGGTAGGTCGCGGTGTAGGTGGTGTTCAGCGTCGGCGCAGTGATGGTGTGGCTCTGCGGGCCGCCGTCCGACCATGAGTTGAAGTAGTACGTGGACTTGTTGAACGGCTGCGGCGAGGGTGCGCTGACCGAGTTGGTCGAGGCGACGACGACTGTCACGGAGAACGGCGTCGTGTGCGACTGCTCATTCACGCCCAGGTCGGTGAGGACGAGCCCGCCCGGGTTGGTCTTGAAGGTCAGCATGACAGTCTGCGGGTCCAGTCGGACGCTGGTCGTCGAGGTCAGCCCGCCGGAGTCGGTCGCGGTGAGTTGCAGTTCCAGCCAGCACGGGTATTCGTGATCTGGCGCGGTGACCGATCCGCTTGAGACCCCGTTGATCGTTTGGATCAGGTGCGTGTGACAGTCGGTCGGGGTGAAGCAGTGATGCATGATCAGCGACCAACTCAACGCCGACGCCGGCAGCGTGCCGTCCTGCGGGTCGGTGGCGTGGCCGGAGAAGTTGATCGTGTCGCCGACCTTCCAGGCCAGGCGCGACGCCGGCGAGTCGATGACAGCGCTCGGCGCGGTGTTGCCGACGGTGATGGTCGTTGACGCGGTGTCGGTGGCACCCTGGTCGTCGGTGACCTGCAGGCTCGGGTGATACACGCCAGCGGGGATGTAGGTGTAGGACGTCGTCGAGCCCGTCGCGTCGCCGAACGTGCCGTCACCGTTGAGGTCCCAGGAATAGGTCAGCGCCCTGCCCTCCGGATCGGAGGATCCGGTGCCGTCGAAGCTCACCGTCAGCGGAGCCGGACCGTTGGTCGGGCTCGCGGTCATGACCGCGGTCGGCGGCTGGTTGGCGGCGGTGTAGGTGATGCGGTGGATCGTGCCGTCGTCCATGTCGACGTAGAACAGATCGCCGCCGGGGCCGATCTTCAGATCCACGGGATGCCCCGCGGCGCCGCCGGTCGCGTCGACGCCGACGAACGACTGCAGCCTGGCCGGGTCGGGCATCCCGTTCGTGCCCGGCAGCATCGCCCAGATCTCGTTGCGGGTGTGGTCGCCGAAGAACAGGGCGCCGTTGTACTGGGCCGGGTAGGACCCGCCCTGGTAGAACGCGACGCCGGTGATGGACGAGCCTCCGGTGTGGCAGCCGGTGTAGTTCACGACGCACGCGCTGTGGTTGTAGGTGTAGTACGGCGCGATGACTGATCCGGGTGTCGAGTAGAGGCTCGAACAGAGGTTCAGGCCTGCGCCCTGGTAGCCGCCCTGCGCCGACGCCCCTTCGTAGCAGGGCCAGCCGAAGTTCGACGCGGTCGTACTCGCCGGCGCAACGACGCGGTTGATCTCCTCCCAGGTGTTCCAGCCGACGTCACCGACCCACAGCTCGTCGCTGCCCGGGCGCTGGGTGAACCGGAACGGGTTGCGCAGGCCGTAGGCCACGATGCGCCGAGCGTTCGCGTCTGACGAGGAGAAGAACGGATTGCCGGCCACGCCCACGCCGGTGGCTGGGTCGATGCGCAGGATCGCACCGTCGAGGGTCGCCGGGCCGTCGGTACGCCGGACGCTCTGGCTGCGCAGCGCGCCCCCCTCAGCGGTCGGCGGGCTCAGCGCGGTGCCGGCCGCGCCGGGTGGATCAGCGCAGGGATTCGCCCTGTCACCGGAATAGGTCGCGCCGTACTGGCCGTAGTCAACGTTGTTGAAACTGGCACCGTCCCCGCCGCCGACGTACAGGTAGCCGTCGCGTCCGAACAGCAAGGTGCCGATCGAGTGACTCGGGAACTGCTGGCACCAATCATTGACAAGCACCTGCTCCGTGCCCGTCATGACGTTGCCGCTGGCCTGCAGGCGTGCCACGCGTCCCGACACGAGGCAGCCGTCCGTCGTCGGGCCGGGAGGGGTGGGGCAGCCGTCGCTCCAGGTCGGCGCGGCGCCGCCGATCGCAGCGTCATATGTATAGAGCACGTACACGTACGGATCCGCGGGAAAGTTCGGTGCCAACGCCAGCCCGAGCAGACCGCGGTCCCAGTAGTCGTCCACCTCGCTCGACAGGTCGGCGAAGGTCACCGGGCTGGTGTCAGTCAGGCTCTGGAAGACCTTGATCACACCGTTCTTCTGGCCGACGAAAATCCGCCCGTCCGGCGCGAACTGCAGCACCGTCGGGTTGGTCAACCCGCTCAACACGACAGAATCACGGAACCCGGTGGGCAGCGTAGACGCCACCGCCGCGCCCGACCCGGTCTGCGTCACGACCGCAGCGCCCAACACCAACACCAGCGTGATGATCAACCCGCGCGCACGCGCGGCACCCCCGATACGCCGCATGCCGACCCCCGACAACCAGAGCTGCGACGCACGCTCTGCTGCGCACGCCACGATGTTGCGACGACGCATCTATACCCCTCCGAGGCGGCGGCCGTCTACAGTCCGCCGCCGATCCTGCGCCTCATCCGCAAACGTGACCAGCGACGATCGACCACGACGCGGTTCGCGGCAGCGTTGCAGCTGCGGGTCGCCGCTGACCGACTGGACCCGCTGGTTTCGCTCGGCATGCCCGAGCGCGACGGCGACCTGTATGTCAACACGGCGGCCGACGACCGTACCTGGACTGCGCCAAACCGACCTGTGTCGGCGGGATGGTGGCGGCAATGGCCGCCGACACCAGCCACTTAGTCGGCTCGCACGCCACCGTCACCCCGGCCCACCCCTTAGCCCGTGCTCGCTCGCCGGCCCAGTCCAACGCGGTCCCGAGATCCCACGCCCGGCAGCGGAACGTCTTACGGGCCAACACCTTCGAGTCGTGATCGCACACCACAACCATCTGCTTCTTGTCCGCCAGATCGATACCGACGATCGCATTCGATACCGGCGCCAGAACCCGAAGCCGAGCCAGCCGAGCGTTGCGGTTGCGATCACCACGGGACACACCACTACCGTTGGCCACGAACGTCCTCCTTGAATGCCTGGGACACCAAGCCCGAAGCGCATCAGGAGGACGTTCCCACGTCACGGACCGACACGCAGAACGTCTTTCTATGCCGATGAGGGTGCGCTGTTGCAGCTGATGAGCGGACGGTGCATCGATTGGGGACGATGGCGACATGCGAGGGGTTCAACGGGGTCACTGTGGACGCAACCGAAGGGCCACGATGGGAGCTCGCACTGGCGTTGATCGACTCCGGTGAGGGGCCAGTGCGACTCGGCGAGGTGGAGATCTGGCGCAATGTCGCCGGTCCGACCGCGGACGGTGTGATCCGCATGACTCTGCGCGTCGGAGAGCAGGCCGACCGCGAGGGCGGGCAGACCGCGCTCTTGCAAGGCCGGCAGGTGGCCGACGAAGCGCCTTCAGCTGATCCACGTTTCGCACGACTGCTCGACCAATACGGATGCTGCTGGGAGATCGTCAGCGAGTACGGGGTGGGAACGTTCTTCTGGGCGAAGCCGACCGCCGCGGCGTCCTCGTCTGGCGAACCTAACCACCGGTAATGCCTGCGGGCGTGGCGAGCTTGCTCCTACGACGGGCCCGCACTGAGACTGCGATGGTGTTGGGTCACCGTCGCGATGATGCCCCTGTAGGGCACGCCCCGTTGAGCGTCTACGGTCGGCCGGACGCCTACTACCTCGTTCGGCATGCGCAGACGAC
>JBKPQY010000085.1:0-7428 GCA_046734315.1 Actinomycetota bacterium
ACCGACTTGGGCAGGACCTTGCGTGCCCGGCGCTGTGCCTCGGCGACCGATTCGAACCACGGGTTGGCCATCAACGGCTCCTTCGGACCAGGGCTGGTCGCAGCGGGACGAGAGTTCGCTCGCGGACACAGCCGGACAGCACGCCGGACCCGTAAGCAACCTCGTTGGCCAGGTAGCCCGCGCCGAAGGTGAATGGATCGATCGGCGCGTGCCGGCGGCGCCAGTCGGACAGCACTGGGGCAAGAGCCAGACCGACCGACACGGCGCGGGTGCGCCGTCGTAGTAGTCCGAGGCCGAGCAGCCAGGGCGCGAACTGGATCAGGTAGCGGCCGACTCCGATCCATGTTTGTGCCGTCGCCTCGGCCGCGGTGCGCGCCAGCACTCTCGAGTCGAGTTCGGCGTCCGGAATGCCGGCCCGGCGCAGTGTTGCCCGCCGTCGTTGCGCGGCCGCGACGAACGCGATGAGTGCCAGCAGGGGGCGTCGGGCAGCGATCGCGATAGCGCACGCGGCCGCGGGCGGATAGATGAGCAAATGGGCCATGGCCTCGGGATGACGCGCGGCAAGCAGTGACGTCGAGGTGCCGGCCCTTCTGCGCCGGCGCAGGATGGCGCCCCACGACCCAGGTTCCTGGTGCCTGATCCGCCGGCTGGGCTCGTACCGGATACGCCAGCCGGCTTCGTGCAGGCGCCAGACGAGGTCGACGTCCTCTCCCGTCCACATGGCCTGGTCAAAGACTCCGTCCGGCCCGGCGATCTCGAGCACCGCGCATCGGCGCACGAGCAGCGCCGCAGTGGGCAGGTAGGACACCCGCCCATAGGGCACGACGCGCGCCGGCCGCGGCCCGAGATCGAGATTGCAGAGGGCTGTCGTGTAGCGCCCCACCGACGAGTTCTCCGCCACTGGAACAACCCGTGGTGCTACCGCGGCAAGGGCCGGGTCGGCGAAGTGCGCGGCGAGCGCGGCGATCCATTCGGAGCCCGGGACCGTGTCGCTGTCGACGTACGCAACGAACTCGGTGTCGACCTGCGCGGTGCCGACGTTGCGGGCCGCCGCCTGATGCATGTGCTGCTCGAGTCGGATCAGCCGTGCGCCGTGTTTGGTGGCAACGGCTCGGATACCCAGCTCGTCAGCGGAGGCGTCATCAACCACAACGACGGGGTAGGCGGCGGCAAGCGACGACAGGCATCGGTCGAGTTCGAGAACGCGGTCGCGGACCGGGATGACCACCGTGACATCGGGCCGGCCGGGCCGCAGTGGTGGCACGGGATGGGCGATGCCGGCGTCGGTCAGCCGGCGGGCCAGCAGACCCGCCCGGCGTGAGTGGACCGTCCCGGTGCGCAGTTCCTCCCAGGCCGCGGCGCCCGGCCTCGTCAGGCGCAGCACCCGGCTGGGTGATCCGCCGAACCAGCCGCCGTCGCGCAGCGGTTTCGCGTCCGGGTCAAGCGTGATCGCGAAGCCGACGGGCAACGGAACGGCATCCGCGTCGCCCCCCGCGGCGCTCACAGCGCCATCCCGCCGTCGACCGGGATGACCGCGCCGGTGATCGCGCCGGCGTCAGGGCCGAGCAGGAACGCGATCGCGGCCGCGACCTCTTCCGGTTGGACGAGGCGCCGGATGGGGTGGTGGACGGCGAAGTCGGCGACGTCGTCGAGCGCGTAGAGCCGCGCGCTCTCAGCAAGGATCGCGCTCTCCGTGGATCCCGGGCTGACCGCATTGACGGTCACGCCCGATTCCCCCAGCTCGACCGCGAGCGCTCGGACGAGCCCGGTGACGCCGGCCTTGGCAGCGCAGTACGCGGCCAGGTTCGGCAGGCCCCGGGTGGCAGCCGCAGACGCGACCGCGACGAAGCGGCCCGAGCGTGGTGCTGGTCGACGCAGCTGCGCCGGGATCGTTGCTCGCGCGAGATTCAGCACGCCGATGAGATTGACGTCGAGCACCGCCCGTTCTTGCTCGACCGGCACGTCGTGCTGGGGGACGCCTCCGGCTACGACGCCGGCCGCGGCGACCGCCGCGTCCACGCCGCCCCACCGATGCTCGGCCTCCGCCACGGCCATCTCCAGCGCGTCGAGATCGCGCACGTCTGCGATGACTGGGTGGATGCGGTCGGGAGCTCGCGCTGCGACCGCAGCCAACTCCGCCTTCGTGCCGAGGTGGTAGGGCAGCGCGGGGTCATCGGCGGCGATGTCCACGGCAACCACGCACCACCCCTGGGTCGCCAGCAGCGTCGCAGTGGCGGCGCCGATGCCGCGCGCGGCGCCGGAGACGATGACAACCCGGTTCATCGCGGGCTGCCGGTCTCTCGGTCGAGCCAGGCGTCGACGGTGCGGGTGAGGTCGAGGGCCATGGCGCTGAGCAGTTGACGTCCCTGCTCGGCGCTCGCGCCGCGCGGATCGCCCAGGACCCCGTTCGTGGCGACCGCGCGCAGACCCCCGCTGCGCAGCAGCGGCATCAACTCGTCGATCGGCCGTCGGTCGCCGGGCTCGGCCCGCGCGATCAGCACCGCGTCCGGGCGCAGCGCGAGCTCGATGGCTGTCTCGGTGCGTCCGGCGTGGGCTTCGCCCTCCCACGACGGGAAGTAGCTGAGTACGTCCCGGCCCTCGCCTCGGAGCGTTGCGACGGCGCGGCGCACCGGCTCGGCGTTGCCCCCGTGCCCACTGACCAGCAGCACGTGCCGGAACGTCTCGGTGGCCGAACGACTCAGCTCCACCAGCAGCAACTCCAACGCCGTTTGGCCGATGGACAGTGTGCCGGCGAAACCGGCATGCTCACCGCTCGAGCCGTAGGCGAGCGGCGGCGCGATGACCACATCGCGGCGGAGGGCGAGTTGCTCGCACAGGGCGACAGCAAGGTCGGTGTCGGTCGACAACGGCAGGTGCGGGCCGTGCTGCTCGGTCGAACCAATCGGAACGGCGAGCACCGGGTCGCCATCGGCGAGAACGGCGGCATCCGGCGAGGTGAGGTCGGCGAGGTAGGTCATCTCGGCAGCAGCTCGGCGAGCGGGTTCTCGTCGCAGACCCGCGCGGGCCGCTGCCACGGGGTCAGCGGAAGCCGGGTGCGGTGCGAGTGATCGAGCGCGGGCCGCGGAGCGACCGCTCGGTCAATGGCGGCCAGTGCCGTCGCGCCATGGCCTTTGACGCACTCCGGGTCTGGCCCGTCGAGCGGCAGTCCGGTGAAGAACTTCGCCGCCATGCATCCGCCTCGGCAGGCGTCGAAGGCCGAACACGACGCGCAGGGACCGCCGGTCTGCGGACGGCGCAAGTCGGCGAACAGCTCCGAGTCGCGCCAGACGGTCTCGAACCCGCCGGCCGAGCGGACGTTACCGGCCAGGAAGTTCTCGTGGATCGCGAACGGGCACGCATACACGTCACCGACCGGATCCACCAAACACACCACCCGCCCGGCGCCGCACAGATTCAACCCGGGCAGCGCCTCGCCGTAGCCGGCCAGGTGGAAGAAGGAATCGCCGGTCAACACGCCCTCGCCGTGCGCGACGAGCCAGTCGTAGAGCTGCCGCTGCTGCTCGGCGGTCACATACAACTCGTCCCAGGTGTCCGCACCCCGCCCGGACGGCCGCAACCGGGTGATCCGCAGCTGCGCGCCGAACCGGTCGGCCAGCGCCTGGAACTCGTCCAGTTGCCCGACGTTGTGGCGGGTCATCACCACCGAGATCTTGAAACCACGGAAGCCGGCGTCGGCCAGGTTCTGCATCGCGCGCAACGCCGTGTCGAACGAGCTGCGGCCGCGCACCGCGTCGTTGACCTCGGCCGTCGCGCCATCGAGCGAGATCTGCACGTCCACGTAGTCGCTGCGCGCCAGCCGTGCGGCAATCGCCGGGGTGATCTTCACGCCGTTGGTGGAGAACTTCACGCCGACGTGGTGCGCGGTGGCGTAATCGACCAGCTCCCAGAAGTCCGGACGAACCGTCGGCTCGCCGCCACCGATGTTGACGTAGAAGACCTGCATCCGCTCGAACTCGTCGATCAGCGCCTTGCACTCCGCCGTCGACAACTCCCGTGGATCCCGCCGTCCGGACGAGGACAGGCAATGGATGCAGGACAAGTTGCAGGCGTAGGTGAGTTCCCAGGTCAGACAGATCGGTGAGTCCAGCCCGTACTGGAACTGCTCGACCAGCGGCAGCGGCGCGACGCTCATCCGGCGCTCCTTTCGCGGATCATCTGCGAGCCCGCCAACGTGGCCAGCGCGGCGCGGTAGCTGGGCAACTCCGCCTCCGTCACGCCGGCGCTCAGGCAGGCGGCCCGCGCGTCCGCGTGCTGGTCCAGTGCCCGCACCACCGTCAACAACTTCGGGTCCTTCAGGAACGACAGCCGGCGCGTGCCGAAGTGATACAGCAGCGCGCCGAACCGCTCCGGCCGTACCGACACCTGCGCATCCAGCCGCCACGCCCTATCCAGCAGATCGCCGGAGGCGAGCAGGTCAGTAGACACCGCACATGCCGTCGATCGAGACCTCCTCCACCAGCGCCTCTTCGGCGATGTCGGTCTCGGGCGCGTCCTGCTCGTCATCGGAACCTAGGGCGATGTCCGGATCCATGGCTCATCTCCTCGATATTTGTCATGGAGTGACGAATGTTCGGGGGGGTACGTTATCGTCATTGCCTGACATAAACAAGGGGGCGGGTATGTCGAGGTCGAGCGAGCCGCGGCGGCGCGGCCGCCCACCGGGCACCAGTCCCCGCGAACTCGAGCTCATCGCGCTGCGGCTGTTCACCGACCGCGGCTTCGACGAAACCACGGTCGAGCAGATCGCGGCGGAGGCCGGCGTGAGCAGCCGTACCTTCTTCCGCTACTTCGACACGAAGGCCGACGTGCTTTGGCACGCCTTCGACAACGAGGTGCAAGAGCTGCGCAAGGCGCTGGCCGACATCCCGTTGTCGGTACCGCTGCTCGATGCGATCCGGCAAGCCGTGGTCGGCGTGAACCACTACACGGCCGCGGACATGCCCGAGCTACGCACCCGCATGAACCTGATCGGCACCGTCCCGACACTGCAGGCCAGCGCCGCCGTTCACTACGACGCATGGGAACAGGCGATCATCGACTACGCAGCCGACCGGCTCGACCAACCGCCGACGGCGCTCCTGCCGCTCGCGATCGGCAGGGCAACGCTGGCCGTCTGCCGGGCCGCGTACGAATACTGGGTCGCGCGTGCCGACAGCGACCTCACGGTCTACCTCGACCAAGCCATCCGAGCCATGGCTTCGGGCTTCGACGGCACCGGGGCGGCGCCGAACTAGTGGGCTCCCAGCGGCCCCCGATCCCGCGACGAATTCTCGTCCGTCTATTGCTAAATTAGTTAACGGATTGTACTGTATCGCAGGTACATCAGTTGGCTCGAGGAGGACGCCATGACCTCCCAACTCACGGTAGTTCCAGTTACCGATCGTCTCGCCGCCGCCGCCGTCCGGATGTACAACGCCGAGGTGGCGTTGCACATTGCCCGCCAGTCAGGTGTTGACCACTGGGTCGCGGCCGCATACGACCGGCTACACGTCGCTCTCGGCGAGCACGCCGCGGCGCTCGCCGATCAGGACGCCTCCCGCGCACGTTGCGCATGACAGGCGGGCCGGCCGCCAGTACGTACGATCTGGATGTGGCTGCTCCGCGCCTGCGCCTGCGGGGACGGGAGTTCTCCGTCGATCGCACGCTCGTCATGGGGGTGGTCAACGCGAGCCCCGAGTCGTTCTCCGACGGCGGCCGTTACCAGACCGTTCCGGACCAGCTCGCCCGCACCGCGCAGGTCGTTGAACTCGGTGCTCACATCGTCGACATCGGCGGCCAATCCGCGATCACCGGCCAGCCCGAGCTCGTCCCGGACGAGGAAGCTGAGCGGGTCGTCCCTCTTGTCGAATGGGTCCGGAAGACCTATCCCGACACGATCGTCAGCGTCGACACGTACAAACCACTCGTCGCCCGCCAAGTGCTGGCCGCCGGCGCTCACATCATCAACGACGTGAGCGGGCTGCTCTACCCGGAGACCGCCACGGCATGCGCGGAGTTCGGCGCCGGGCTCGTGATCATGCATACCAAGGCCCCGCCCAAACACCGCCTGCAGGACTCCGCCGCGTACGACGACGTCACCGAAGAGGTCGGCCGATTCCTCGACGCGAAGATCGAGCAGGCCCTTTCGCTGGGCGTCGCACGCGAGTCGATCATCGTCGACCCCGGGCCTGACTTCGCCAAGACGCCACACCAGACGATCACGCTGCTGCGGCGGGTAGCCGAGTTCCGTCGATTCGACCGGCCGCTGCTGCTCGCCCTGTCCCGCAAGGACTTTCTCGGCGCAATCCTCGGCAAGCCACCGCTCGGTCGGGACGCCGGCACGGTTGCGGCGATCGCGCACATCGCGGCCGTCCCCGGGAACATCGCCCGCGTCCACGACGTCGAAGCCGCACTCGACGCGATTCGGACGATCGATGCGCTGGTCGGGCGCGCTGACGTAGCACCGGACTACCGCCTACCGGACGCGATCCGCCACGAGCCGATCACCCCGTGACAGTCTCAATAACACTTCGGTGTAGCGTCACCGCGCCGTGCGGCAGTTGCGTCCCCGATAGTGGTGTAGCGCGGTTGGCGTGATTGTCGTCCGGCGTGTCTGCCGGACGTGGACGCGGCCATCGAGTGATCTTTCGAGTGAACCTCTGACAGCACCCTCGAAAGGCTCATCACGATGACCGCTCCGCACGTCATCGACCCTGCTGCGGTGCTGGGCCAGGCGCCTCGCCGACCACGCGGACACTCGGCGCGCGGACGCCGTCCGCGCCGCCGGCCACACCGTCGACCTTCGGCGACGCAGCGACCGAGACGAGCAGCCCGGCCAACGTCCTCGAGATCGCGGCGCAGCCGTCTAGCGGGACACGTGATTCGGTCGCGCTGGCCGGCGTGATCTTCGCGCTCGTGGTAGCGGTGTCGGTGGTGCTGGTGGTCTCGGGCTACCGCAAGCGCGGAGCGGCGCTCGGGCCCGCCGAACGGCACGATCCGGCCCACCGACATGCGGCGCGGCACCGTCGACACGACTCGAGCGCGTCTGGTCAATTTCACGCTCCGCAGCGACGCCCAGTCACACACTCGCGCCGATTTGCCTCGTCACAGTGCGTCCCGAACTGTGCCCCGTCGTCTCACGCCAGCGTTGCGTCGGCGATCTATCCTTTGGCGCGGCCGGGTTCTTCGTCTGGGCTGGAGAAGTTCACACATCCAGGTCCTCGCGCGACGCGGACTCAGAGTGCCGGCTCGCACCGGCGCCTGCCGTCCCGCGGGGCGCTAAGCCATCTCGGGCACCCGTAGGTGTGCCACAGCGAGGTCGAACTCGACGACGTCCACGATCTCGGCGCCGATCCGACCGGCAGTCGAGGTCCTGAGCTGGTTTGCCCGCTCCCGCCCGGCCTCCATGGCTGCGCGGCTGTCCCATGC
>JBKPQY010000086.1:0-12167 GCA_046734315.1 Actinomycetota bacterium
CTGACGAGGAAGCCGACGAGCTCGGCGACGCCGTCGCGTTTGAGGGCGTGTCGAAGTATCCGGCGCGGGTCAAGTGTGCATTGCTCGGCTGGATGGCGATGAAGGGTGCGGTCGCCGCCACGCAGGAAGGAAAGTAAGTGAGTGAGCATCGCGGCGCCGAAGGCACGGGCAGCGAACAGCGAGCGGGAGCGAACGCCGCGATGAGCGCTCGCGCGAAGAGCATTGTGAGGGCAGTCGCATGACGGCAACGCTTCCGTCGCGGGACGAGGTCGAGGAGGCCATGCGAGACGTGGTCGACCCCGAGCTCGGCGTCAACGTCGTCGACCTGGGCTTGGTGTACGACGTGCGCATCGATGCCACCGAAGAGAGCAGCCCCCCGGTCGTCACGCTGGACATGACCCTCACCTCGGCTGCGTGCCCGCTTACCGACGTCATCGAGGACCAGGCCGCCGCGGCGCTGTGCGGCGGCCCGCAGCCGATCGCGGCCGACGTCAAGATCAACTGGGTGTGGATGCCGCCGTGGGGGCCGGACCGGATCACCGACGAGGGACGTGAGCAGCTGCGCGCCCTCGGATTCAACGTCTAACCGAGTTCCCTTCCCCGATCGAGCAAGGATCCCTCGTCTCAGACCAGGGATCCTTGCTCAATCGGGATTGCGCTGGCCATAACCGGCGTTGCTCCACCATGACTACCGAAGCCCCCGCCCGGGGTCGTGTTCGCGTAGAGCCGTCCGCAAAGCGGGTCCGCGCCTACTTCGCCGGTGTGGCCGTTGCCGACACCACCCGTCCCGTGCTCGTCTGGGAGAAGCCGTATTACCCGACCTACTACCTGCCGGTCGCCGACGTGCGCACGGATCTGTTGCAGGCCGAGTCCGGCATGCAGCATTCGCCGAGCCGGGGCGATGCACAAGTCTTCAGCCTGGTCGTGGACGACAGAGTCGTCGAGGCCGCTGCGCTGCGCTACCCCGATTCGCCCATCGACGAGCTGCGTGACCTCATTCGCTTCGAATGGGATGCGATGGACGCCTGGTTCGAGGAGGACGAGGAAGTCTTCACCCACCCGCGCGATCCGCACACTCGCGTCGACATATTGCCCAGCTCGCGGCACGTACGCGTCGAGGTCGACGGCGTCACTGTCGCCGACTCGACGAACTCTCGAATGCTCTTCGAGACGGGACTACCCGTCCGCTACTACCTGCCGAAGACGCACGTGCGGATGGATCTGCTGGCGCCCACCGACACCGTCTCGCACTGTCCGTACAAGGGCCGGGCCGAATATTGGAGCGTAGTCGGGCACGCGGATCTCGCCTGGTCCTACCCGACGCCCTTGCCCGAGAGCGAACGGGTCGCCGGCCTCGTCTCGTTCTACAACGAGAAGCTCGACATATACGTGGACGGTGCGCTCCAGGAGCGCCCGCAGACCCCGTTCAGCTGACGCTTCGTGCCGAACGAAGGCTGACGGGCGGAATGAAGTCGCCCAGCGGGGCGCGTTGCCACCAGGCGCCGGTAGCACGGCGTTCCGGCCAGGTCGTGAACCGGTACCGGTACAGCACGGCCCGGACGAAGCGCGGCGGGGCGTCCGGGAAGGGGTTCCCGCGCAGCAGCTTCAGCACGTCGCGGTCGCCCTCGAGCAGCTTATCCAGCAGAGCTGTGAACCATGTACCGGCGTAGCGCGGCGAGAGTGGGATGAACCACATAAGCCAGTCAAGGCGGAGGTGGTACGGAGCGAACTGCCGCGGGCGCCGGCGTAGGTCGCCCGGCTTGCCCTTGAACTCGTACGGCTGCCACGTTGTGTCCGGCGTGAGCGTGGCGTCCGCGGTTCCCTCGATGATCACCTCGTCGCGGTGGCGGCTGATACTGCCGAAGGCGCCGTACGTGTTGACCAGATGGAGCGGATCGAAGCTGTAGTTCATGATCTGCCGGTGCGAAAGCAGGTTGCGCACGGGCTGATAGCTACGCACGACGATCAGCACAGCAACTGCGAGCACGACACCCTGGTACCAGGTCGGCGTCTCGTGGAAGTGGTGCCGATGCGAGATGAGAGAACCGTCCACTGCGGACACTGCGATCACAATCGTGAGCCAGTTCAGCCAGGCGAAGTTCCCTGAGGCGATCAGCCACAGCTGCGTCGCGATCATGACGCCGGCCGCGATGCTGGCCACAGGCTGAGGAGTGAACAACAGCAGCGGCGCAATGAGCTGGGCGACGTGATTCGCTGCCACTTCGATGCGGTGCAGCCGGTCGGGAAGCCGGTGGAAGTACCAGCTGAACGGACCGGGCATCGGCTGCGTCTCGTGGTGGTATCGCAGGCAGGTGAGGTCACGCCAGCACGGGTCGCCGCGCATCTTGATCATCCCCGCGCCGAACTCGACGCGGAACAGCAGCCAGCGCAGCAACCACAGCAGCAGCACCGGCGGCGCCACGCGGGAGTTGCCGAGGAAGATCGCGAGGAATCCTGCCTCGAGCAGCAGCGACTCCCAGCCGAAGCCGTACCACGTCTGCCCGACGTTGACGATCGAGAGGTACACCGCCCACAAGACCGCCCAGATCAGCATCGAGGTCCAGAGCGGCACGATGTCGGCGAGCCCGGCGACCGTGGCTGCCGCAACCGCCGCTGCGCCCCAGGCGACGAGTGCGAAGAACTGGTCGGTGTAGTGCAGGCGGAACAGGCTCGGCGCCTGGCGGGCTGTCGTCCGGCGAAGGAAGCGCGGGATGGGCAGAAGGCCGTGCGAGCCCAGCAGCGCGCGGAACTGGTTCGCGGCGACGAGGAAAGCGATCAGGTAGAGCGCAGCGAGCCCGCGCTGGAAGACCAGCCGGGGCAGCCAATAGTCGGGCGCCTCGAACCAGTGCATAGGAGCTCATCTCCCGAAGACGCGCCGTAGTGCCACGCGCGCGGCGTGGTAACCGCACATGCCGTGCACACCGGGCCCGGGCGGTGTCGACGACGAGCACAGGTATACGCCACGGTTCGGGGTCGCATAGGGCACCGGCGCGAACGTGGGCCGGAAGAGCAATCGCAACCCGTCGCTGCGCCCGCCCTCGATATCGCCGCCGACGTTGTTGCGGTTGCGGGTTTCCAGCGCAGCCGGCGTGGTGACCGCGCGGGCCAGCACGACGTCCCGGAAGCCGGGCGCGAACCGCTCCAACTGCGCCTCGATGGCGCCGGTGAGGTCGCCGGTCCAGCCGTTCGGCACGTGTCCGTACACCCACAGCACGTGCGAACCGGCGGGCGCACGCGTCGCGTCGAACAGGCTGGGCTGGGCGGCGATCAGGAACGGGTGGGTGGGCGCGCGGCCGCGATGCACGGCACGCAACGCGGCGCCGATCTCGTCCAGCGACGCGCCCAAGTGGACGGTCCCGGCCCGGTGACACTCGCTCGCGGTCCAGGGCACCGGATCGGACAGCGCGTAGTCGATCTTGAAGACGGCCGGCCCGCGAGGGCGCCGGCGCAGGTGTTCGCCGTACCGGTCCGGCAGGCGCTTGCCGGCGATCGCGATGAGCTGTGCCGGATCGGTGTCGAACAGGTACGCGCCGGCTGCTGGAAGCTCGTCCAGCGACTCGACGGGACAGTCTGGTTTGACATGCCCGCCGAGCGAGCGCAGCAACGACACCAGCGCGTCGGACAGCGCCTGCGAGCCGCCCCGCGGGAACGGCCAGCCGGTGGCGTGGCCCGCCAGCGCGAAGGCCAGCGCGACACCGCCGGTGACCGGTGAGGTCAGCGGCGCGATGGCGTGTGCGGCTAGTCCGGCAAACAGGCCACGCGCCCGGTCGCCGCGGAAGCGACGGGCCAGCACGGCTGCGGGGAGTCCGGCGCGTAGCCCGAATCGCGCCAACAGCAAGGGGTGGGCCGGCCAGCCGGACAAGGGGGCACGCAGGAAGTCGGGTGCAAGCTCGTCCCAGCGCCCGGCGAAGGGCCGTACCAGGTGCAGGTATGCACGGCGGTCGGGGCCGAGCGAGGCGGCCGTGTCATGCGGGGACGACGCCAATACCGCGGCGCTCCCGTCCGGGAACGGGTGGGCGAGAGGCAGATCAGGATGCACCCAGGTCACGCCGTGCTCGCTGAGCGGCAGCGCCTGCAGGACCGGCGAGCCCGCGGCGAGCGGATGTACCGCCGAGCAGGTGTCGTGGCGGAACCCGGGCAGCGTGAGCGGAGCGGTGCGCGCCCCACCCCCCGGTGTCGCACTGGCCTCGTAGACGACGACATCCAGGCCGGCCTGGGCCAGCGTCACCGCCGCGGTCAGGCCGTTCGGCCCCGCGCCGATGACGATCGCGTCTGGCACGCCTCCTATGGTGGTACATCGCGTCGCGACTGCGACTGACCTTGCGGGGTTGGAGACTGCGTGTGGCCTATCCGAGGGTCGTCGCGCTGAAGGTGTCGCAGGCCTTCGGGTCACCCGTCTGGTAGCCGGTGGTCAGCCACTTCTCGCGTTGCGCAGACGTGCCGTGGGTGAACGTGTTCTGGTTCACCGTGCCGCCACCGAGGTTCTTTTGGATCCAGTCGTCGCCGATCCGCCCCGCCGTGTCGAGCGCGCGGTTGAAGTCGTCCTGGGTGATCTCGCTGATCAGCGGCGGCTCGCCGTTCGGGCCCGGCTCCGTGGCGTGCTTCGCCCAGACGCCGGCGAAGCAGTCCGCCTGCAGTTCGAGGCGAACCGAATCCGACCTGGGACCCTCCCGGGTGCGAACACGCGACTCGATACCGAGCAGGTCCTGGACGTGGTGGCCGTACTCGTGGGCCAGCACATAGGCGTTGACGAACAGGCCGCCCTCGGCGCCGAACTGTTTGTGCAGATCCTCGTAGAACGTCAAGTCGATGTAGACACGCTTGTCGGCCGGGCAGTAGAACGGCCCCGAATCGCTGGTCGCGCCGCCGCAGCCGGTCTGCACCTGTGCACTGAACCAAACCGTCGGCACCGGCACGTACCGCGTGCCGAGCTTGGTTAGCTCGCGGGTCCAGTACGCCTGGATCGAGTCGATGTCGGCTACCGCCGCACAGTCCAGCTTGGCGTTGGCGTCCGCGCCGATCTGGCACTCCTGCTGGACCTCGGCGTTGTCGGCCGTGGCCGGCCCGCCGTCTTGGCCCAGCTGACCGAGCACATTGCCGAGGTCCGTGCCGCCGCCGACCCAAGAACATTCACCCGCAGGACGACGAGCAGCCCCAGCACGCCGAGTCCTCCGCCACCGAGTGCCACCTGGCCACCCCGGCTGCCCGGCAACAGGCCGCCGCGGCGCGCGTCCTGTATCTCAGACGTGTCGAGCCGGGCGTTCTCGTTGTACTTCACCGACGTCATCGTCGCAGGCATCGCCCGCCCGGCTATTGCGCTGTGGGCACCTTCTGCAGCCGCGCCGCCAGCGCGTACAGTCCGGCCGCGGCCACCCCGGCGAGCGCGAGACAGCCGAGCCACAAAGCGCCGGGGCTTGCCGCGTACACGCGGGAGCCGAGGAACGGCGCAATCATCGCGGACGCCCCCCACGCGAGGCCCACAGCGCCCATGTACCGGCCGCGCAACGCTTCGGGGGCGATCGAGGCGACCAACGCCATCAGCGCAGTCGTCTGGCCGATCTCGCCCAACGTCCACACGACGACGGTGAGCGCGAATGCCCAGGTGCTGTTGCACACACCGCTCAGCGCGATACCGCCGCCGACGAGCAGGATCGTGGCCGGCAGCAGCACGGTGCGCCGCGCACGCGCGATGAAGTTCAGTGCGAGGGGCTGCACGATGACGATCACTATGCCGTTCACCGCCATGATCAGCCCGTACGAGCGGGTTCCCAGCCCGGCGTCGCGCACCGCCAGGGGGAGGGTCACGTAGACCTGGCCGTACAACGTCGCGTAGCAGAGGAACAGCGCCACGAGGGCGAGCAGCACCCGGTCGCGCAGCATCAACCGCCAGGCCGGCTCCTCATGTTCATGGCGGACGGCGCTGGCCGGGCGGGTCTCGGGCACTTTGCGCAGGACGACCAGCCCGAACAGCAGGCTGGTGGCGGCGTCGACTGCGAACAGCGTCCCGAACCCGAGCTGCACCAGCAGGCCCGCGGACAGCGCGGCCACCGAGAAGCCCAGGTTTATCGCCCAGAACTGGAGCGCAAACGCCCGGGTCCGCTGCTCGCCGTCGAGCAGATCGGCGACGGTAGCCGAGGCCGCCGGCCGATATACGTCACCGACGACACCGAGGAACAGTGCCGCGAGCGTGATCGCCGGAAGGCCGCGCGCCAGCGCCAGTAGGCCCAGCGCGAACGCGACCGCAAACATTCCGAGGCTGAGCGTGGTGCGCCGTCCGACCCGGTCGGTGAGGTACCCGCCGATGGGCTGAGAAACGACCGATCCGACGCCCCACACGGTGACGACGGTGCCGGCGGTCGCGATCGATAGGTGCCGCGGGCCGGTGAGGTAGAGGATCGCGAAGGGTTCGATGAACGTGCCCGCGCGGTTGATCAGCGTGCCCAGCCACAACCACCAGTACGGGGCGGGGAGGCCGTCGACGCGACTGTGGAACGCCGCGCGGGCACGCGACGGCGATCGCGGTGCAGCGGCCGTCGCGGCCTCGGTGTCCGGCACGGCTCAAGCCAATCATCAGGCACTGACGTGCTGCGACGCATTTTGGGTAGCCATAGCCGGTTACACTGGGCTCATGCACCGACTCCCGAGTTGAGCAGGCGATGTTGCCCCGTCGCCCGCCTCACGTGCAGCCCAGGGAGTCACTTTTCTCATGATCTCGGCAACCGGTCTCGAGTTGCGCGCCGGCGCACGCATGTTGCTCGAACCCACCAGCATCCGGGTCCAGCCCGGAGATCGCATCGGCCTCGTCGGCCGCAACGGCGCGGGCAAGACGACCACGCTGCGCGTGCTCTCTGGCGAACGGCCGCCGCACGGCGGCACCGTCGACCGGCGCGGCGGGGTGGGCTACCTTCCACAAGACCCGCGAATCGGCGACCTGGGCGTGAGCGCCCGGGACCGGGTGCTGTCCGCGCGCGGGCTCGACCGGCTGGTCACCGACATCGCGAAGGTGCAGGTGCAGCTCGCCGAGCAGCCGGACGACCACGCGCTGGTGCGGCGTTACGGCCGCCTCGAGGAGCGCTTCGCCGGGCTCGGTGGGTATGCCGCGGAGAGTGAGGCAGCGCGCATCTGCGCCAATCTCGGTCTTCCCGACCGGGTACTCGCGCAGCGGCTCGGCACTCTGTCCGGCGGGCAGCGCCGCCGCGTTGAGCTCGCCCGGATCTTGTTCGGGGCCGACGGCGACGACAGGGTGACGCTGCTGCTCGACGAGCCGACCAACCACCTCGACGCCGACTCGATCACCTGGCTGCGTGGCTTCCTGCGCCAGCACGACGGCGGGCTGATCGTGATCAGCCACGACGTCGCGCTGCTCGACGCCGTGGTGAACAAGGTCTGGTACCTCGATGCAAACCGCGCCGCGCTCGACATCTACAACGTCGGCTGGACGACCTACCTCCAGCAGCGGGAGACCGACGAGCGACGTCGGCACCGTGAGCGCGCGAACGCGGAACGCAAGATCGAGGCGCTGCGCTCCCAAGCCGACAAGATGCGGGCGAAGGCCACCAAGGCGCGCGCCGCACATCAAATGGACCGGCGGGCCTCGGTTCTCGAGGCGAATCTCGCCGAGGTGCGGGTGGCAGACAAGACAGCCCGGCTGCGTTTTCCCAAGCCCGCTCCGTGCGGGCGCACACCGCTCGTCGCATCGGGGCTGTCGAAGTCCTACGGCTCCCTCGAGGTCTTCACCGATGTCGATCTAGCCGTCGACCGCGGCGCCCGCGTCGTCATTCTCGGGCTGAACGGCGCCGGAAAGACCACGCTGCTGCGGTTGCTCGCCGGGCTGGAGCCACCGGATACCGGTGAGGTGCGCGACGGGCATGGACTGCGACTCGGCTACTACGCGCAGGAGCACGAGACACTGGACGTCGATCGCAGCGTCCTCGAGAACATGCGATCGACTGCCCCGTTCGAGCTGACCGACACCGACCTTCGCAAGATCCTCGGCGCGTTCCTGTTCTCCGGCGAGGACGTGGATAAACCGGCCGCAGTGCTCTCCGGTGGTGAGAAAACGCGTCTCGCATTGGCGATGCTGGTGACCAGCGCCGCGAACGTCCTGCTTCTGGACGAGCCGACCAACAACCTCGACCCCGTCAGCCGCGAGCAGGTGCTCGGCGCGTTGCGTACCTACTCCGGTGCGATCGTGCTGGTCACCCACGACGAAGGCGCGGTGGCTGCACTGAACCCGGAGAAGGTGATCCTGCTGCCCGACGGGGTCGAGGACGCGTGGAGTGACGACCTCGCGGATCTGGTCGCCCTGGCCTGAGGTATTCGGTGTTTTGTCCCGGCCGTCCGCGCAGTTGTGCAACACAAGGGCCTGACGATCTTGCGCGGGCGCATTCCCGCTGCTATCAAGTCCGCGACGGGTCACACGTAGCTGTATGACCGTGGCATCCACCGTCGTGTTATGGATCGGGGAGAGATCAGCCGGCAGGCATGGTCGCTCGCGGGGACTAGTCCGGAGGGTGAAGGCATGGCCGTGCTGAAGAAGGGCGCTCGCATCACAGGGGCCGAGCGCAACAAGCTCGCGAACGACCTGCGCAAGCAATACGACAAGGGTCGCAGCATCCGAGAGCTGGCCGAGAGCCACGGGCGCTCCTACGGCTTCGTACACCGGGTGCTGACCGAATCGGGCGCGACGCTGCGAGGTCGCGGCGGAGCGACCCGGGCGAAGAAGAAAGGGAAGTAGCGCGCTGATCGACATCCCGCCCGAGGCGGGTTTCCGGCTCGACGTGGCGGACACGGTCGCGACGATCACGTTGAGCCGGCCGGAGCGGCGAAACGCTCAGACGCCGCACACCTGGACCTGGCTGGGCCGCACCGGGGCGGATCTTCCCGGCAGCGTTCGCGTGGTGGTCGTGCGTGGCGAGGGGCGGGCGTTCTCGGCCGGGCTCGACCGGGCGATGTTCGCACCTGACGCGAGCCTCGGCCTCGTTGCGCTCGCCGCCGCACCTCCGGACGAGGCCAGCGACACGATCGCCACCTACCAGGCTGCGTTCGGGTGGCTGGCCCGCCCGGACATCGTCAGCGTGGCGGCCGTTCACGGGCACGCGATCGGGGCGGGCTTCCAGCTCGCGCTCGCATGCGACCTCCGCATCGTGGCCGACGACGCCCAGTTCGCCATGGCAGAGCCAAGCCTGGGCCTCGTGCCCGATCTCGGCGGCACCAAGCGACTGGTCGAGCTGGTCGGCTACTCCCGTGCAGCCGACATCTGCCTGACCGGGCGCCGCGTGCCGGCCGACGAGGCGCTGCGCATAGGGCTGGCCTCGACGATTACGCCGCCGGGCGACCTCGGCCGGGTCGTCGACGCGACCGTGGCGGCGCTGCTCGCCGTGCCCAGCGACGCGGCGATCGAGACGAAGGCGCTGCTGCTTGCGGCATCCGGGCGCAGCCAGGCCGAGCAGGAGCTCGCCGAGCGCGAGGCCCAGCATCGGCGCCTGCGCGAGCTCGCTCACCTGTTCGACGAGCGCTGATCCCATCCCGCCTGCGCGCCTTCGGCGCCGCGTCGCGGCGGCGGGGCTCTTCGCGCGAGCGCTCATCGCCCGGTGGTCGCCCTAGCTCGGTCGGCTAGCGCTGGTCGCGCCGATCTGCTCGTAGCGAACCTGGGAACGTCTGACCGGCGCGCTACGTTTGCGCCGGGCGGAGGTGGTCGCGGTGTCGATGAGCAACATGCACGCGGTGTGGTCGATGACCCGACGAGACTCGTCGGTCGTCGACAAGCAGATCCCGCGCGGCACGTGGAAGCGCATCATGCGTTTCGCCCGCCCGTACCGACTCGAGCTGCTGATCTTCCTCGTCGTGGTCGTGATCGACGCGCTCATCGGGGTTGCCACTCCGGTGCTGGCCGGCAAGGTGGTCAACGAGATCAGCCGGCACGGCGAGGTGCGGGTCGTCGTCAAGATCGCGATCGTGATTGCGGCGCTGGCCGTGATCGACGCGGTGCTGTCGTTCGCGCAGCGCTGGTACTCGGCCCGGATCGGCGAGGGCCTGATCTTCGACATGCGCACCGCCGTGTTCGGCCACGTGCAGCGCATGCCGCTCGCGTTCTTCACCCGCACCCAGACCGGTGCTCTCGTCAGCAGGCTCAATAACGACGTACTCGGCGCGCAGCAGGCATTCACCTCGACGCTGTCCGGCTTGGTGTCGAACGTCGTGAGCCTCGTGCTGACCGCCGCCGTCATGTTCTCGCTGTCGTGGCAGATCACGCTGCTGGCGCTGGTGATGCTGCCGCTGTTCGTACTGCCGGCCCGGCGGATCGGGCGGCGGCTGCAGGCGATCACCCGAGAGTCGTACAACTTGAACGCGTCGATGAACGCCACGATGACCGAGCGGTTCAACGTCGCCGGAGCGCTGTTGGTCAAGCTGTTCGGGCGGCCCGCCGAAGAGGACATTTCGTTCCGCAACCGCGCCGCGCGGGTGCGCGACATCGGCGTGACGTCCGCGATGTATGCGCGGGCCTTCTTCGTGGCGCTGACGCTGGTGGCCGCGCTGGCACAGGCGCTGGTGTACGGACTGGGCGGCTACTACGCGCTGACCGGGACTCTCGACACCGGCACGGTCGTGACCCTGGCGCTGCTGCTGTCGCGGCTGTACGGGCCGCTGACCGCCCTGTCCAACGCCCGGGTGGACGTGATGAGCGCGCTGGTGAGCTTCGATCGGGTCTTCGAGGTACTCGACCTGCCCCCGATGATCGCCGACGCGCCGGACGCCGTGGAGCTACCGGCGGAAGCGCGCAGCATCGAGTTCGACAATGTGCGCTTCTCGTACCCGACGGCCGCCGAGGTGTCGCTGGCCTCTCTCGAAGACGTCGCCGTGCTCGACACCGCGCCGGCGACGGAGGTGCTGCGCGGGGTGTCGTTCCGTGCCGAGCCGGGAGAGCTGGTCGCGCTGGTGGGCCCGTCCGGGGCGGGCAAGACCACGATCAGCCAGCTCGTGCCGCGCATCTACGACGTGCGGGCGGGGAGGGTGCTCGTGGGCGGGTACGACGTGCGCGACGTGACGCAGCAGTCGCTGCGCGAGCGAATCGGCGTGGTGAGCCAGGACGCCCACATGTTCCACGACACGATCCGGGGCAACCTGACGTACGCCAAGCCGGACGCCAAGGAGAGCGAGCTGTGGGCGGCTGTCGAGGCGGCGCAGATCGCCGACCTGATCGCGTCGCTGCCGGACGGGCTCGACACCGTGGTGGGCGATCGCGGCTATCGCCTGTCGGGCGGGGAGAAGCAGCGGCTTGCCATCGCCCGCCTGCTGCTCAAAGCGCCGGAGATAGTGATCCTGGACGAGGCCACCGCGCACCTGGACAGCGAGAGCGAAGTCGCCGTACAGGCGGCGCTCGCCGAGGCTCTCACCGGACGGACGTCGCTGGTTATCGCCCACCGCCTGTCAACCGTCCTCGGCGCCGACAAGATCCTCGTCGTCGACCAGGGCCGCCTCGTCCAGAGCGGCACCCACGCGGACCTGCTTGCCGCAGGCGGCCTGTACGCGGAGCTCTACCGCACCCAGTTCGAAAAGCAGGCCGCGGGCGTCGAACAGCTTGCCGGGTGACGGGAAGTCCGCCGGTGGATCACATGGCTGCCCGGGTGGGGCGCGCGAGACGACGATCGGCGCGCTCGAGTGGGACTGAGGTCCCGACCGGGTCGGCGAGCAGCGGTCCGAACGCCAGTTCGGCGCCACCGATCAGCGATGAGTTCTCGCCGAGGCCAGCAGTGCGCAACTGCACGCTTCGGCGGGCCTCCGACATGGCGCGCATGTCGATCTCGTGTTCCACCTCGGCCCGACACAGCTCCAGCACCGTGGCAAGCGAGCCGCCCGTGATCACGACCTGGGGGTTGAGCAGGTTGACCAGGTTGGCAATGGTGCGTCCGAGCGCTTCCCCGACGGAGCGCACTCCGCGCAGCGCGTCCGGCTCGCCGGCCCGGGCGGCGCGCATCACCTCGGCTACGGACTCGCGGGTGGGCGGCCCGGTACGCCCGGCCATCCGCAGCAGCGCCTCTTCGCCGACGTAGGTCTCGACACATCCACGGCTGCCGCAGTGGCACGGCGGTCCGGACGGATCCAGCAGCATGTGCCCGACCTCGCCGGCGAACCCGCCGGCCCCGCTGAGCAGCTTGCCGTCGACG
>JBKPQY010000087.1:0-9120 GCA_046734315.1 Actinomycetota bacterium
GGTGGCGCGGTGTACCTGCACCCACATGCGTTCCGCAACCGGGCGATGCAGAGCGCGGCGGCAGCGGCCGGCCCGGTGTCGAACGCCGTGTTCGCGACGATTCTGCTGCTGCTCGCGCGGGGGCACGGCGACGGGCAGCACTACCACTTCTGGTCCGGGGTCGCCTTCCTGGGATTCCTTCAGATCAGCGCCACGATCCTCAATCTGCTGCCCATCCCCGGGTTGGACGGCTACGCGATCATCGAGCCGTACCTGGACCGGCAGACGGCACGCGGTTTCGAGCCGGTCAAGCCGTGGGGCATGCTCGGGGTGTTCGTGCTGCTGCAAATCCACCAGCTCAACGTGTGGTTCTTCAACCTGGTGGAGCGGATATATGACGCGACCGGCGCGCCCAAGGCACTGTGGGCGCTGGGCTACGACCTGTTCCGCTTCTGGCGCCAGACTTCAGTCGGCTTCTAGCCGACGGCCGCCATCACCTCGTCGCTCACGTCGAAGTTGGCGTACACGTTCTGGACGTCGTCGCAGTCTTCGAGCGCGTCAATGAGCCGGAACACCTTGCGGGCGCCGTCCTCGTCGAGCGGAACCTGCACGCTCGGCACGAACGATGCCTCGGCCGACTCGTAGTCGATGCCGGCATTCTGGAGCGCCGTACGCACCGGGACGAGGTCGCCCGCCTCGCTGACCACCTCGAACGCCTCGTCCAGGTCGCTGACCTCCTCGGCGCCGGCGTCGAGCACCGCGGCCAGCACGTCGTCCTCCGTGACGCCACCGGCCTTGGGCACGATCACGACGCCCTTGCGGGTGAACAGGTACGACACCGAGCCCGGGTCGGCCATGGAGCCACCGTTGCGGCTCATCGCCGTACGCACCTCGCTGGCCGCCCGGTTGCGGTTGTCGGTGAGGCACTCGATGAGGATTGCGACGCCGTTCGGCCCGTAACCCTCGTACATGATCGTCTGCCATTCGGAGCCGCCGGCCTCGGCGCCGGAGCCCCGCTTCACCGCGCGGTCGATGTTGTCGAGGGGAACCGAGTTCTTGCGGGCCTTCTGAATCGCGTCGTACAGCGCCGGGTTGCCGTCCGGATCACCGCCGCCGGTGCGCGCCGCCACCTCGATGTTCTTGATCAGCTTCGCGAAGAGCTTGCCCCGCTTGGCGTCTACCACGGCCTTCTTGTGCTTCGTCGTGGCCCATTTCGAGTGGCCGCTCATGTCATCCCTCGCTCTTCGCGCAAGCGCTCATCGGCGATGCTCACTCGCTCGAATTCCTCACCATGTCGCAGAAGTACGCGTGTACGCGTCCGTCGCCCATCAGCTCCGGATGAAACGACGTGGCCAGCAACTGTCGCTGACGAACCGCGACAATCCTACCCGCGGCGGGTCCGGTGGTGACGGCCGCGAGTGGCGTGGCTGCGGGACCCACGGACTCGACCCACGGCGCCCGGATGAATACCGCGTGCACCGGCCCACCGTCGATGCCGGAAATCGTGAGGTCCTCCTCGAACGAGTCCACCTGGCGGCCGAACGCGTTGCGACGCACGGTCATGTCCATTCCGCCGAAGGTTTCCTGGCCCACGGCCCCGTCGACGATCCGGTCGGCGAGCAAGATCATGCCGGCGCACGAGCCGTAGACGGGCAGCCCGTCGCCGATGAGCTTGCGCAGCGGCTCGATCAGCTCGAAGGTGCGCGCGAGCTTCGCCATGGTCGTCGACTCACCCCCGGGCAGCACCAGGCCCGACAACCCCTCGAGCTCCTCGGGGCGGCGCACCCGTACGGCGCGCACGCCGCAGGGGCGAAGCGCTGCGAGGTGCTCGCGGACGTCGCCCTGCAGGGCGAGCACACCGATGGTGACAGGCACCGAGGCGGTCATCCCGCGCCAGCGCTCATCGCTAGTGCCGGTGCGCGGTGGCGTTGGCGTACGGCTTGGCGTGTTTGGAGGTGGACGGGCGCAGCACCAGACTGCCGAGCAATTCGGAGGTCGCCGCCGTGACCGCGTCGACCGCCTGCTGGAACGCCGCGGCGTTGGCCGCCGACGGCGCGCGCATGCCGGCGACCTTGCGCACGTACTGCAGCGCGGCCGCCTCGATGTCGTAGTCGGTGACGTTCTCGACGAACGGAGGGCGGAGTGTGTGGATGTTGCGGCACATGGCTACCAGCCCCGCTCGGCCAGCCGGTGCGGCGCCGGCACGTCTTCGACGTTGATGCCGACCATTGCCTCGCCGAGACCGCGGGAGGCCTTGGCGATGACATCGGGGTCGTCGTAGAACGTGGTGGCCCTGACGATCGCCTCGGCGCGGCGGGCCGGGTCGCCGGACTTGAAGATGCCCGAGCCGACGAACACGCCCTCGGCCCCGAGCTGCATCATCATCGCGGCGTCGGCCGGGGTGGCGATGCCGCCCGCCGTGAACAACACCACCGGCAGCTTGCCTGCCGTCGCGACCTCGGCCACCAGCTCGTACGGCGCCTGAAGCTCTTTCGCCGCCACGAACAGCTCATCCTCCGGCAAGTTCTGCAACCGGCGTATCTCGGCGCGGATGGCACGCATGTGGGTAGTCGCATTGGAGACGTCGCCGGTACCGGCCTCGCCCTTGGAGCGGATCATCGCGGCGCCTTCGGTGATGCGCCGCAACGCCTCGCCCAGGTTGGTCGCGCCGCACACGAACGGCACCGTGAACGCCCACTTGTCGATGTGATTGGCGTAGTCGGCGGGAGTGAGCACCTCCGACTCGTCGATGTAGTCGACGCCGAGGCTCTGGAGCACCTGCGCCTCGACGAAGTGACCGATGCGGGCCTTGGCCATCACCGGAATCGAGACGGCCGCGATGATGCCGTCGATCATGTCGGGGTCGCTCATGCGCGAGACGCCGCCCTGCGCCCGGATGTCGGCGGGCACCCGCTCGAGCGCCATCACCGCCACCGCGCCGGCGTCCTCGGCGATCTTGGCCTGCTCCGGCGTGACCACGTCCATGATCACGCCACCCTTGAGCATCTCGGCCATGCCACGCTTGACGCGGGCGGTGCCGACAACGTGTTGGGTCGTGGTGCGCTGTGCATCGGGCATGCGCCAATTCTAGGGACGCCGAGCCACCCGCCCGCCCGGCCGTTGCGACTCTAATGGCCCGCGATGAGCGCTCGCGCGGAGAGCCCGCGGGACAATTGGCGCGGTTCAGCTGGCCAGTGTCGCGCCCGCGGCTACCAGGATGACCCAGGCACCACCCGGCGCGAGCGGGATCCGTTTGCCGCCTGCCGTGAGCAATTTCGTGCCGGCTTTCTCGGACGGCCGCGACCAGATCCCGTCGATGCGCTTGCCGTCGCGGAAGACCACGACCGTGCGGCGACCGATCGAGTGCGTGTACTGCGCCGGGTTGCCTGCCACGTCGACGTCGCCGGGATGCACGCTGACCTTGCAGTACTGCACGATCACGTTTCGAGTCGCAATCACACGGCCGTCGGCAGCGACCTGTGGAACCCCGCCGATCAGCCGCACGTACTTGTGGCGCACCCGGTCCCAGCGGAAGTCGACGGGAGTGCCGCCGACCACGGTGTGGACCACCTGGCCGCGAGACGAGGCACGCACCCCGCTGAGCTTGCCTGCCCACGTGAAGCCGATGCTCTTCGCGGACGCACCGTGACTGCTGGCGCTCACCGCCGCCAGGTTCGAGGTGAGGTTGTACGGCGCCGACCGGCCTCCGTCGCGGGCAAAACCGACCCCGCCACGGTCGTTGATCACCGAGTGCAGGATGGATCGGTCGAGGGTGGGCAGTGAATCGCCGCCACCCCCCGAGGCGACGAGGGTGATCCGGCCGTACTGGCTGAGTAGTTCGGGGTCGCTGGTTCGCACGCTCCGCACGGCCTCGACAACGGGCTTGTGCGACGCGAACACGGCGACGAGCCGGGTGAGTCCGCCTTCGGCCTGCTCGACGTAGACGATGTCGGCCTGATCGATGCCGCGCTGCGGACGGCCGTTCCCGGTGTCGTCGATCTTCACGGCGACGACCGGTCCCTTCGGCACCAGGCCCATGCCGGTGAGCGGGTTCACCGGCTTGGGCTTGGGCTTCGGCTTCGGCTTCGGCTTGGGCTTGGGTTTGGGCTTCGGCTTGGGTGAGCTCGTCGTGGGCGGCGGCGGTGGCACGGCCGACAGCGCAGCGGCATCCGAGGAGCCGACGCCCGCGGCCACGAGCCCGCCGGCAGTGCCGCCGGCAGCGAGGGCCACCACGAGCACGCAAGCGGCGGCTTTCTGCATGGGCGTGAGTCGCGCGACGAACGCGGTCAGGCGCTCCCCGAAATTCACCTGCTGATCTCCTCGTGAGTTGACGAGCCGCCAGGCGGCTCGTAGATGGGCAGGGTGTCGTCGATGTCAAAAAACTGTGGCATGTCCCGATGTCCGGCGAGGCGCAGCAACCGGGGCATCCGGCGGCCCCGCAACGCTCGGGTGTCGCGGACCGCGTCGTTGTAGAACCGCCGGGCGATCAGCACCCGGGTGCCCGCCTCGCGCAGCTCCTCGATGGCGGACGGCGACAGGTCGGCGTGGTGGCCGGCAAGGTCGATCATGGCGCGGCCGACGGCGTTTTCAGCGCCTTCCCGGTCGCCGAGCGACGCGGAAAGTGCCGATTCGGACACGCGCTCGAGCCGGGCTCGCTCCTCGCTGCGAAGCACCCCGACCGACGACTCCGCCACATGCAGCAAGGCCGCTGCGCGGCGCACCAGTTGCGCGTCCAGTGCAGCCTGCGCAGCGTCGACCCGGGCGTGCAGCCGGTCGAGGCGGGTGATCGTGAATGTGATCCAGCTGGTGATCAACACGGCGACGACGACCGCGGCGATCAGCCAGCCTGCGGTCAGCATGGTGCGTCAGCCTAACGGGGCCCCCGCCGGCCTCGATCGAACGGCGCTCCGGCACCGGCGATCGCGAGTTCGTAGACGCGCAGCACCTCCCGGACGACGGTCGACCAGTCGTACGGGACCACCGCCTTGGCAGCCGCCTCGGCCAGCCGCCGTCGCAGCGCCCCGTCGTCGAGCACCCGGTCCAGCTCGCCGGCCAAGGCCGCCGAATCACCGATCGGAAACATCTGCCCTGCCACGCCACCACCGAGCACCCGCCTGAAGGCCTCCAGCTGGCTCGCCACGATCGGCGTGCGCGCGGCCATGGCCTCGAGCAGGATCACCCCGAAGCTCTCCTGCCCGGTGTTGGGTGCGCAGTACACGTCGACGCTCTTGAGCATGCGCGCCTTGTCGTGCTCGCTCACCTGGCCCATCAGGTCGATCCGGTCGCGAACGATCCGGGGGACCCCGGCAAGGAACTCCTCGGCCTCGCCCCGTCCGGCGACGAGCAGCCGCAGCCCGGGCCGCTGCGGCACCAATCTCTCGAGCGCCGGCACGAGCACGTCCATGCCCTTGCGTGGCTCGTCGTACCGGCCGATGAACCCGACCGTTCCGCCCGCGCGGGGGTAGCCGGGCAGCGGCCGTGCGTGCGTGTAGTGCGACACAGCCACCCCGTTCGGGATGACGACGGCGTCGGCGCCCAGATGCTCGACGATCACCTTGCGGGCGGCGTCGGATACCGCGATACGCCCGGACAGTTTCTCCAGGAACGGCTGGAGCACGGTGTCGGACATCGCCAGCCAGCGTGACTTGGTGAGCGCTACGTGGAAGGTTGCCACCAGTGGCCCGTCGTGGATCATGCAGGCGAGTAGCGACAAGCTCGGCGGCGCCGGTTCGTGCACATGGACCACGTCGAAGTCGCCGTCGCGCAGCCAGCGGCGCACCCGGGTGGCCGACACGAGGCCGAACTGGAGCCGCGCCACCGAGCCGTTGTACGGGATCCGGACGGCCCGCCCCGCAGTCACCACGTAGCGTGGCAGATCGGGGATGTCGTCGTCGCCCGGCGCCAGCACCGAGACGACATGGCCGAGGTCGAGCAGCGCCTCCGCGAGGTCGCGCACGTGTGCCTGGACGCCTCCGGGGATGTCCCAGGAGTACGGGCAGACGATGCCGATGCGCACCGGGCTATCCGGGTCTGTGGCCGTTCGACGCGGCGGTGCGGACGCTCAGATCCGCCACCCACAGCTTTTGCAGCATGTGCCAGTCCGCGGGATGCGCGGCGACCTGCCCGGCGAAGGCGTCGGCCAGCGCCTGCGTCCCGGCACGGACCTTCTCCGCGAGGCGAGTGCCGGCCGGCTCGATAGGTTCGCCGATCCACTGGCCCCAGCCACCATCGGGCGTGAACCACAGGCCCACCGGCAGCAGCACGGCGCCGGTGGTCGCGGCGAGCAGCGCCGGTCCGCCCGGCATGCGGGCCGTCTCGCCGAAGAAGTCCACGTCGACGCCGTTTCGGGACAGGTCGCGGTCGGCGACCAGGCACACGGCCCGACCCGAGCGCAGCCGCTGCACCAGCGCCTCCGACGGCGACGCTCCGCCGGTGAGCGGCAGCACCTCCATGCCCAGGCTCTCCCGGTATGCGACGAAGCGGTCGAACAGCGAGTCCGGCTTGAGCCGTTCGGCAACCGTGGTGAACGGATAGCCGCGGCCGATCAGCCAGATCGCCGCGACATCCCAGTTGCCCATATGCGGCAGGGCCAGGATCAAGCTCTTCCCGGCGCGGGCGGCCGCGTCGATGTGCTCGGCGCCGGTCGTGTTCGCCTCGGTGCGCGCGGCTACGGCGCGCTTGTCCATCCTCGGGAGCCGGAACGTCTCCAGCCAGTACCTCGAGTAGGAGCGCAGGCCCGCTCCGACGAGCTCATCCAGCTGCGCCTCAGTGGCGTCCGGAACCACGCGGCGCAGGTTGCGCCGCAGCTGCTGCGCGCCCTTGCCGTCCCGGGCAGTGGCGACGTCGGCAACTGCCTGGAAGGCTCGCCGCGCGAACGGTGCCGGCAGCGACTTCACCGCGCCCCATCCCGCGGCGAAGCTCAGGTCGAGAGCACGGGCGCGCAATTCGCCAGCCCTCACCGCGGCCTCCTCGCCCAAGCGCTCATCGCGCCCCGCTCTCGTCGCGGGACTGCCGCCACACCGTAGCGAGCCGCTGGACCACCGTGATCGCCGAGGCACCCACCAGCACCCACACGGCGATCGCCTGCACGTACGGCACCCGCAGGTGCTCGCCGGAGAGCCCCGTCCCGACCAGAATGATGATGAGCCGCTCGGCGCGTTCGGCGATACCGACCGTGGCGGAGAGCCCTACGCCTTCGGCGCGGGCGCGGATGTAGGAGGTGAGCTGGCCCAGCACCAGGCACAGCAGACATCCGGCCAGCATCCAGGGCTGGTCGTGCCGGGCGAAGTACCAAGCGATCGAGCCGAACACGGCGGCGTCCACGATGCGGTCTCCGGTCGAGTCGAGCACCGCGCCGAACTTGGTGGACGTGCCACCGGCCCGAGCGACCGCGCCGTCGACCAAGTCCAGCATCACGAAGCCCCAGATCAGTATGGTTCCGGAGAACCACCACCCCCGCGTGAAGAAGATCAATGCGGCGGCGGTGGCGCCCACCGTGCCCGCGATCGTGATCTGGTCCGGGGTCACGCCGGCTCGGGCGAGCCGGACGCCGAGCGGGTTGATCGTCTTCGATACCCACTCGCGAGCGTGAATATTCAGCACGTGTCGGCGATCCTCTGCTCGGTCGGCGCGCTCACGATAGCGGCCCGGACACCCTGATCTTGCCGATCCGCTTGTCGCGCGCTACGGATGGGTGTCGAATGCGAGAACGCCCGGTGTCAGCGAGAGGATGCTCCATGTCGACGAAGAAAACCGCGACGAAGACCCAGGTGGCCGCCATCGAGACCGCCGACCGCCCGGAAAAGATCCGCAACGTCGCGCTCGTCGGCCACTCCGCGGCGGGAAAGACGACGCTCGTCGAGGCGCTGCTCGCCGCCACCGGCGCGATCGGGCGCGCCGGCACGATCGCCGACGGCACCACGGTCAGTGATTCGGATCCCGTCGAAGTCGCCCAGCAACGTTCCGTTGTCCTCTCGGTGTGCCCCCTGCGGCACGACGACGTGGTGATCAATCTGCTCGACACCCCCGGCTATCCAGACTTCACCGGCGAGCTGCGTGCCGGGCTGCGGGCCGCAGACGCGGCGTTGTTCGTCGTGTCGGCCACCGAGGACATCGACCCGATCACCGTGTCGATCTGGGAGGAGTGCGCCCGGCTCGGCACGCCGCGGGCCGTCGTAGTCACCAAGCTGGACGCTCCGCGCGCATCTCTCGGTTCCGCAGTGGCCGGGTGCCAACGCGTTTTCGGCGGTGCCGATGGGCAGGCGGTGCTGCCGGCGTACCTCACCGTGGGCGGTGGACCCGAGCAGGCGCCCGACGGGCTGGTGGGGCTGCTCAGCCGCACCGTCTACGACTACTCGGCGGGCTTCCCGCCCAAGGAGATGCCGTTCTCCGCGGACATCGCCGTCGACGGTGACGTCGAGACGTCCCGCAACGCGCTGATCGAGGCGATCATCAACAACAGCGAGGACGAGACGCTGCTCGACCGCTACCTGGGCGGCGAGGACATCGAGCTCGACGTCCTGATCGACGACCTGGAGACCGCCGTCGCCCGGGGCACGTTCTATCCGGTGATGCCCGTGTGCGCTTCGAGCGGACTCGGCATGGCCGAGCTGCTCGAGCTCCTGACGGGTGCGTTCCCGTCCCCGGTGGAACGGGAGCTGCCGCCCGCGATGCCGCTCTACGGCACGACCGTGGAGCTGAAGGGATGCGACCCCGGCGGACCGCTGCTCGGGGAGATCGTGCGCACCACCGTCGACCCGTACCTGGGCCGGCTGTCGGTGCTACGACTGTTCTCCGGAACGCTCGTCCCGGAGACGGCGGTGCACATCTCCGGGCACGGCGGAGAGTCACGCGGGCGGCCTGATCACGACGCCGACGAGCGGGTCGGCCAGATCTTCTCCCCGCTGGGAACCACCCTGCGGCCGATCGAGCGGGCGATTGCCGGTGACGTCTGTGCGATCGCCCGGCTCGGCAGCGCTGAGACCGGCGACACGATCTCGCCGAAAGCAGCCCCGCTGCTCATCGAGCCGTGGGAGATGCCTGAGCCGCTGCTGCCCGTAGCCGTCCACGCCGCGACACGCGCGGACGAAGACGCGCTGGCCAAGGCGCTCACCCGGCTCACCGCCGGGGATCCGACGGTAC